>JBKECE010000306.1:0-5566 GCA_047974325.1 Dysgonomonas sp.
GTACGATAGAAAATCTTGATTCCTGAACGAATATTAACTTTGATGTTCGTACCTTCTTTATCAATATCATCAATGGGATTCATTTGAGTCACATAAAGCATAGCCGTATGAACAGGTTCTGTTTCGTCCAGATCGGACGGCACAGTCAGACTCACATCAATGGTTTTACTCTCACCCGGTTTCAGTGAGATATATGAAAAATTATTTATATTGACCCAACCTGCACATGAATTTTTTAATGTATCGGCCATATACATCAAATTATCACCAAATTCATTATACTCCCAATCGCCAAGCGTGACAGACAAATCCAAGGTGTTCTTTGCACTCACATTTGTTACCGTTACTTTCTCCGTTCGCGTTTGACCGTTCGACAGTTCAAAATAGATGCGGGGTGGTGTTACAGAGATTCCTGTTTGCGAGAAACAAATAGTAAAATTGCCAAAGGCAAGCATCAACAGAAATAGCCTAAGTCTAAGGATTGTTTTATTATTCATAAAGCAGGAAACATATTGTTTTGTTAACAGCGAAAGGAGAGCTATAGAAATCTACTATAACACTCCTTTTTGTCTAGACAAAAATATCTATAATTTTATTCTTACAAAATTATTTTGCAACAATAGTGTATGTCACTGTAGTTGTAAATATTGTTGGTGATTCAGTTTTTTGATAATAATTTACATAACTGTTACCACCACCAAAAGCTTGATACTCTACATTAACTGTTTTATCAACACCTCCGGTAGTACTTGAGACAATCACTTGATCTTCCTTTGACAAAGCTCTTGCTGTATAAATTGCACCAGACAATGCATTAGAACCATTTGATGGAGTGATAGTCACATCTTTAGTGTCAATATGGTTGAGAGATCCAACCAAATAATCTGTAGCTGTTTTGGCTTTAACTTCGAATCCTCCGGTGCTATACACTGTCAAGTGATCCGCTTCATTAACTTTTACTCCTTTTAAATAATCATCTTTAGTTTTGTAGTCTATGTCGACTGTTTTCTGATTAATAACTAATGTTTGGATAGGGTGTAGGTTGATGTTCAATGACACTTCTCCCGAAGGGCTACCATCTTCCGCCTGAATAGAATTGCTCACAAATAAAACTACCACTGCAAACACTGCAGATAAAAATTTAGTTCTCATTTTCCTTTTTTTAATTATAAAAATATTAATTCACTGACTTTCCTAGCTAAGCAGCTGCAAATGTATCCGTATTGTACAAGATAATATGATAAAAAAAGGGACAAAAAATTTCAAAAAAAGGACAGAATATTATAGCTATTCACAGTATGTAGAATAACTAAGTTTTAAGATTTGAGATGCTTGGTCATTGATAATACGCTTTTTAGGTTATATCGCTCGCAAAATTTGTTTAATTCGGGAACAGACGAGAAACCAAATTCTTTTAAAATATTATTAATATCAACGCCTTTATATATTACGGAATTGTTCAGACTGGTTATTTTTTGTTGAATCAACCATTTATGAGGCGTAGTTCCAAACTCAGTTTTGAAATGTCTCGAAAAAGTTTTTGTTGTCATAAAACATTGTTCGGCAAGTTCCATCACGGTCATTGAATGTGTATATTTGGAAAAAACCTGAGCCCTAAATTGATTTTGATTCGTATTGGATGCAAAGAAAAAACGAGCAAGATCTTCTTTACTATAAAACTCTTTCATTATAAACAAGAACTCTTCTTTTTTAAGATCATATATGTGACATGATGAAATATTGTTCCTCGCAAAAAAAACGATACTGGCCAAGTAGAAACGCAGCATTTTATTGATCTGAAGATCTTCCAATTCTTTTATTATCAAATTATTATACGACAGCAGTTTACGAAATGTGGCCTGATCGAGAAAAGGAACCAATCTGTCTGATTTGAGCAGAATATAAGTAATATCTTCTAAGATAATGCCTCTATATGGTGCTTGATCTTTCGCAATATTATACATATAATTAGGTAGCAATTCTCTATCCTCAATCAAAGAGAGAGAAATCAGAATACCTCCTTTCAAAATGAAAAGAACATTATTTTCTTCCGGAGTTCCAAGTATGATAGAATCTCCCTTTTTTGCTGTATGCAAAGAAAATGAATCATCTCGATCTATTTCCGGCAAAACTGAATCTTTATAAACTTCAATGAATTTGTTAGGTCTTAATATTGGTCTATTCACAGTGGATAAAACAATTTAAAAATGATATTATGCAAATAATGATATTTTACAAACGTACAAATATATAAAACTCAATTATATATTAAACAACTACATAAGATATTTTGCTGTTTTATTCCCATTTAAGGCATTCGAAAGATACTACACCGAGTATTAACACACAACTTGCATGCTTT
The DNA here is from genome assembly GCA_047974325.1 of Dysgonomonas sp. Lineage (GTDB taxonomy): Bacteria > Bacteroidota > Bacteroidia > Bacteroidales > Dysgonomonadaceae > QVMP01. The sequence goes on from JBKECE010000306.1 coordinate 2,363, forward strand.
AATACATTATGTTAAATTATATAAATTTATAAAAATACAAATATACAGCTACTCAAAAAAAAACGATTTAATCATCGGATCAATTAAAAAAATGACAATCGCTATATTCGATTGTCATTTTTAATTAAAAGTTATCTCCACCCAACAAAGTGCGAAAGTTTCCTCATTGTATGATCTTATATCCTCTTTCTCCTATCCGAACAATATGTATGCCTTTTCCATCAAATGGAATATTTTCACCTTCATACGTAGTCATAAAAATTAATTGTCCACTGATTGAATATACAAACACTTTCTGTCCAAAATCTACATCTTTGAAATGCAAAGAACCATCCCTTAGATAAACATTTGTCGCATCAGCATTATCGACATATTCATCATCTATAGAAAGGGTCGTTACACTTTCTCCTGATATTTTGACACTCACGCTACCATTTATACCTCCATCGTACAAAATCAGACTAGCCGAATGATTACCGGTTTCTTTCGGATAATATTTAATCGGGAGCTCATACCCCTCAGTCCGATTAATTAAAGATGCCGAAATGGACTGTGTCGCTATAGAAAAATAACCACTTAAGTTGTCATAGAGTATCACAGAAACATTTCCGGTAAGCCCTTTTCCTTTTATCGGAATAGATTTGGTGGTTTGCGTGTTGACCAATACTTCACTAAAATTGACAGTAATATCATTAGTCGGCGTAATAAGTGTCGGATCATCGAGTTTATCTTCTACCGTGAACACTGAATCGACTTTTGTTCCCCAGATATATTCAGCCAAATCGGGATAATCAACAAACGGATTGCGGTTTTGTTGAAAACCAAAAACCTTATTGTTCCGGTCTATCTCCTTTTGGCTGACGGGATCTTGCCTATGCCATTTAAGCAACAAGTCTAACGACCACTTTTCAAAAGCAGGATACACTTCACCGTTTTTCAGAAAAACACTACTTGTTGCATAACTGCGCCAAGAAGAAGCATAATTCTCATAACAAGTAATAAAGTAAAAATAAGTGCGGGCAAAATCTCCTTTATATTCATCAGCCGGTTCAAAAGCCGAACCTTTATAAGTGGAGCCGAAAGAATTTGCCCCAACTTTAACTACTCCATTCGTATATTCTACAGAACTCCCCACTTCGCCTAACGGGTAATTTAGTTTTGCACTATTAGCAGTGGCATCTGACGGATACAGATTATGCAGATCCGAGTAGGCAACAGTCGTTGCAGGATCTGTGCTCCACCAACTTTTGGGTAATGAATGTTCTCGGTTAAGACCGCTCCATGATGTCCTTTTATTATTAGAATACATATCCCAAAAATATCCAGCAGGATTCCAATCGGTTGTTCTGAAATAGGTTGCAGATTCGTAATATTCCAATTGGATATGGTTCTGAATAATTTTATAAAAGGCATTTTTCAATGCTGCACCTTTTTTTTGATCTGCAGCATCATAATAACCCTGAGGTGCTTGAGCCCAAAGCACAACAGGACAAAGCCATAACAAGGCTATATATACACATTTCCTACTTTTCATAACAGCAGTTTGCAAGTTTTCTTTTTTCCAAAAAAGGGAGACTCTCTTATTGTCTCCCTTCAAAGATAATTATAGCTGAATTATTTTACTATTTTTGCGGTTCTTTTAGGCTTTATTTTAACAATATTCAACTGATTCGGCTTGCTAAAAACATAGAGCAAATCTGTAGAAACTGTCTCAGTCTATTCCTTAATGCTTTATCTGGACAGCACTTTAGTAATACGATTGCCTACTTTCACAAATAATAATTGGTTTGCAGTAACTGCTATCCGATTTTCGCCTGAATTTGCTTTCTGCTTAATCAGTTGTTTACCCAAAGCATCGTATATGGTTATAGACTCAGTATCAGAATAAACATAAATATTCAAATAACCGGGTGTTACATAAACAGAGACACTGCTATCAGTATCGTTATCATCTATTGATGATTGTCCTTTGGTTCCTTTCACCAAAACATTCTTGATTTCCCAATTACCAGCATAGGTGCTTGTAGAAACATACTTGAAAGCTAGGTGTGCATTGTCTTTATCCAAAAGCGGACTCAAAGCGATATCACCCGATGAGACAAAAACCCAATCCTCACCTGTCATGTAATTCGGTATTGTAAGTTGAGACCAAGTAGCAGTTGCTGGTGCACCGCTCACATAGTTAGACGATACCCAAAGTGTAAGATCTGATTTCATAGTAGGCAATGCATCAAACATTCTGCCGGTATGATCAAATGTAAGTATCGCAGAGATGAAATCGGTCAAATCCATGGATGGAGATATCAACCAATCTTCGTTCTGATAATTAGTAGGAGACACATAACCGCTCATTTTTGCATAACCATTAGTTGCATCTTGCGTCCAAATCTGTGTACCCAACACACTGTATTGAGTAAACGGACTCAAAGTTGTTTTAAACGGCACATTCAATATTTCTCCAGAAAAAGTTGACGTAATACCTGTCACATTCACTGATGTAGCAGCAGCTAAGCCTCCTCCGGAAATAGACAACACACCAGAGTTGCTAACATAAGCTGTTGGTTTGAAATTGACTGTCAGATCATATCCGGCAGAACTTTCAGCAGCAGTCTTCGATATAGTAGAAGATGATGTAGTAAATACATTGTCACCGGATAGGGCTACTTGCAAGTCACCTGTCAGATTATATGCTTTTACGTTTATCGTTTGAGATGATGTCACATTAATATCATTCGAACTGAAAGTCAGAGCCGCTGGTTCAACACTGATTCTCGGATCAGTTCCACCGGGATTGTTTGAATCAAAAGCTATATCTTGTTTTGTGCCCCAAACATACTCTTCCAATCCGGGAAAATCAATGTATGGATTTCTGTTTTTCTGAACTGCATAAGCAGCATTATTCCGATCAATTTCTTTTTGACTCACAGGGTCTTCGCGACTCCATTTTAACATCAATTTTATATACCAGTCTTTATAGGCGGGATATTTTGTTCCATTAAGAGCTGCTTGAGCTTCACTATTACTATACCAACCTGCAATTTTATCCTCATAGCAAGTGGCCATATAGAAATAAGTGCGGGCAAAATCTCCTTTATATTCATCAATAGGTTCAAATACAGTTCCGGTATATCCATCCGACGTATTTTTACCTAATTTAGAACCATTAGTCGAAGTCCATGTAGCTATACCGACTTCTCCAAATGG
>JBKECE010000054.1:0-23391 GCA_047974325.1 Dysgonomonas sp.
GGAGGTAGTAAACAGGCTTTGCCGAGTGATGCCGTCTCTGTGGGAGGACAAACCGCAATAGTGGATCAAGACAACTATATTTGGATCTTCGGCGGAAGATCACAGAGCAATATATATACAAATCAGGTTTGGAAAGGGCGCTTGAACCGTCTCGATCCCAATAACTAAATTTTTATAAGAAATAAGTACTGATAATACTTTTTATGTGACATTTTCGTTTAAAGAGAAATGGATAAGATAAAAATAATGAAGAAGATAAACCTAAAATTCATATTTTTTATTGTAATCATATTCTTCTCTACGAACATGGTTTCAGCACAAGAGTATAAATATGAAATAGGAGGTATGGCTGGTAGCTCGTTCTATATGGGCGATGCAACTAAAACAAAATTGTTTCAAAGTCCGGGCATGGCAATTGGAGGCATATGTAGGTATAATAAAAATTTTAGATGGGCTTATAAAACTGATTTAGTGATTTGAGGCGTGTCGGGTGATACAGAAAAATCGGGAAATGTTTTTCCGAATAATGAAAATAAGAAGTTTAAACGTACATTCATAGAATTAGGTGGACAGATAGAATACAATTTCTTTAACTATAGTGATAAATACCTTTTTCTGGGAACAAAAAAGTTTTCGCCTTATATTTTTACCGGATTGGGACTAACGATGGCAACAGGTGACAATTTTTTTGCCGGGATAAATATACCATTAGGTGTAGGTGTAAAATATAAACTGAAAGATAGATTGAATTTGGGTTTTGAATTTTCAATGAGAAAATTGTTCGGCGATTCATTTGACAATCCGAATAAAGAAAATCTGAATCTGAACAATCCATACAATATAGAAAGCAGTATACTGAAAAATAAAGATTGGTATGGTCTGACTATGGTAAGTTTAACTTGGGATTTTGGCTTGAGAACCAGATCTTGCTTAAATGACGATTAGAATATAAAAATAATAATAGGACAAATGTCTTTAAAAGAGAAAATAAACAAGGAATGCCTGCCGCAGCATGTAGCCATAATTATGGATGGAAACGGGCGTTGGGCAAAACAAAGAAATCAAGATAGGGCAGAAGGCCACAGGGCAGGGGTTGGATCGGTGAGAATTATCACAGAAGCTGCAGCTGAACTCAATATTCCTTATCTTACTCTTTATACTTTCTCTAAAGAAAATTGGAACCGCCCCGAAGAAGAAGTGAGAGCGTTGATGTCCTTGCTCATTCAGGCTATAGCTATTGAAACACCGGATCTTATCAAAAGCAATGTACGGTTGGCGGCGATTGGTGATACCAACAACCTGCCGGAAGACACTAAAGCAGCTTTGGATAAATGTATAGAAGAAACCTCTGTGTCAACAGGGTTGACACTGGTTTTGGCTTTAAACTATTCGTCCCGATGGGAAATAACCGAAGCTGCGAAAACTCTGGCTGTGGAAATTAACAGCCAAAAGATAGCAATAGAAAAGATAAATGAAGATACGATAACTAGTTTGCTTACAACAAGAAATATTCCTGATCCGGATTTACTTATTCGCACAGGAGGAGAGCTTCGCATAAGCAATTTTCTCCTTTGGCAGGCAGCTTATGCCGAACTATATTTCACCGATACACTTTGGCCTGATTTTAATAAAGAGGCGTTCTTTGAGGCAGTCTTAGACTATCAGGATAGAGAGCGCAGGTTTGGAAAAACCAGTGAACAAATAAAAAAATAGGAAAACAATAAATTTAATTAAAAGAAAAAACTCTGAGAGTTTGATCTAAAAAACGGAATATGCCTAGAAAAAGTTTTACTGCATTATTGCTATTCACTGTTTGCTCCCTTAGTCCTGTTTGTGCACAAACAGCAGATTCTACCGCTCTGAAGTCTGTGAATAAAATTCTTCAGGATAGTATACAAACTACACAAACACCACCTCCGGTAATTTCTTATACAGCAACAACGCATAAGTATGAAATTGCAGATATAACATTGTCAGGACTAGTTAATTCGATGTATGAAGATTTTGTACTTATCGGACTTTCCGGCTTGAACAAAGGAGATATAATAGAAATTCCCGGTTCAGAAATAACAAATGCCGTAAAACGCTATTGGAAACAAGGGTTGTTTTCGGATGTAAAAATCTTGGCTACAAAGATTGAGGGAAATAAGATATGGCTCGATATAAACCTGACAGGCAGACCTCGTATTTCAGATATTACATACGAAGGTGTGAAGAAAGGCGAGAAAAAAGACTTAGAGACAAAAATCGGCTTTATAAAAGGTAATCAGATCACCCCGAATCAGATGGATAGAGCTAAGAGCATCATCAAAAAATATTTTGAGGAAAAAGGATTCAATGATGCAGTGGTGAATATTACACAAACGGACGATTTGTCAAAAGAAAATTACGTGTTGCTCAATGTGGCTGTCAATAAAAAGAATAAAGTTAGAGTTAAGAATATCACATTTGAGGGTAATGACGAGGTGACAGCTGCAACGCTGGAAAAAGCAATGAAAAAGACAAGGCATAAGTCTAATTTTAAATCTTTTATACGTAACTTTTTACGTTCAACCAAATTTGTGCCGGAAAGTTACGCAGAAGACAAAAAGAATCTTATAAAGAAATACAATGAACTTGGCTATCGCGATGCTATCATTGTGGCAGATACGGTCAATAAGCTCGATGATAAAACGGTAGATATAAAAATAAAAGTTGATGAAGGACAAAAGTATTATATAAAAAGTATCACTTGGATTGGAAATACCGAATATCCTGCAGATGTTCTTCAAAATCAACTAGGAATTAAGGCTGGAGATGTATATAATCAGACTCGTTTAGCACATAGGTTGACCGAAGACGAAGATGCTGTGGGAAATGAGTTCTATTATAACAAAGGATATGTGTTTTACAGAGCAGATCCTATCGAAGCATATATTAATAATGATTCCATTGACCTCGAAATACGTATTACAGAAGGGACTCAGGCAACAATCAGGAAAGTGACTATCAGCGGAAATGACCGTTTGTATGAAGATGTGGTTCGCCGTGAGTTGAGAACCAAGCCGGGAGCTTTGTTCAGCCGTGAAGACTTGATGCGGTCTTATCGGGAAATAGCTCAGATGGGACATTTCGACCCCGAAAATATTAAACCGAATCCGGTTCCCGATCCTGAAGACGGAACCATAGACATTGCTTGGGATCTGGTTTCGAAGGCAAATGATCAGGTAGAATTTTCTGCCGGTTGGGGACAAACGGGTATTATCGGAAAATTGAGTTTGAGGTTCACCAACTTCTCTTTGAAAAATTTATTGAATAAGGGTTCGTATAAAGGTTTTCTACCCCAAGGTGAAGGTCAGACTCTTACTGTTAGCGCACAGACAAATGCTTCCTACTACCAATCATATTCTGTATCTTTCTTGGATCCTTGGTTTGGGGGCAAACGCCCGAATTCTTTTTCTGTAGGAGCTTATTATTCGGTGCAGACAGGTATAAACAGTGATTACTATAATAATAGTATTTATAACTCGTACAACAGTTCTTATTATGGTAGTTACAGTAATCCATATGCAGAATATAGTTACAACAACTCTTTAGACCCCGATAAGTCAATGAAAACATTAGGGGCTTCCGTTGCTTACGGAAAACGACTGAGTTGGCCGGATGACTATTTCTATGCTCAGGCGGAACTCTCTTATCAGAGATATAGCATGAAAAACTGGACATATAACTTCCTTCTCAAGAACGGTATTGCAAACAATTTGAGTTTGAACTTATCTTTGACACGTAATTCTACCGACAATCCCGTGTTTACAAGAACCGGTACTCAATTTTCTTTAAGTGCCCAGATTACACCTCCTTTCTCTTTGTTTGATGGAAAAGACTATGCGAGCATGGTATTGGACGAAGATGGTTATGAATCGGCAGAGAAATTCAAATGGATTGAATATCACAAATGGAAATTTAAATCAAAGACATTTATCTCATTGATTCCTAGTATAAAAAAGACACCTGTGTTGATGACACGTGCCGAATTTGGGGTGGTTGGTTATTTCAATAAAAATAAAAAATCTCTTTTTGAAACGTTTTATGTTGGAGGTAGCGGTATGACTGGGTCGTATTCAACATATGCTATCGAAACTATCGGATTGCGCGGGTATGAAGATGGATCGTTGGGTTCACAAGCCAGTGCCTATACTAGACTTGGACTTGAGTTGAGATATCCTATCATTCTTGAACCTTCTTCAACAATCTATATATTAGGATTCCTTGAAGGTGGAAACGCATGGAATGATATAAAGAAGATAAATCCTTTCAATATGAAACGGTCTGCAGGTTTGGGAGTCAGAGTTATGCTACCAATGATTGGCCTTTTGGGTATTGACTGGGCTTATGGATTTGATCCATTGATGACATCTTCTGGTTTATCCAGGACATATAGCGGAAGTCAATTCCACTTTATCTTAGGTCAAGAATTTTGATAACAAATACGTTTGTTAACATTATTTATTAGTAGAAGAATAAACTAAATACGTTATTTTTATATCAAATATTTAAGCGTAAATATTGAATATGAATTTAAAAACGAAAGAAATATGAAAAAACTAGCCCTATTATTCGGTTTATTTGTTGCATTTTCACTGAATGCATCAGCTCAGAAATTTGCTCTTATTGACATGGAGTATATCTTGAAAAATATCAGTAGTTATGAGACTGCAAATGAACAAATAGAAACGATGTCTAAAAAATGGCAAGCTGAAGTCGACAAATCACGTCAAGATATACAGAACTTGTATAAAACTTATCAATCTGAATCTGTATTCCTTTCGGCTGATCAGAAAACAAAACGTGAAAATGAAATTGTTACTAAAGAAAAAGCTTTGCAGGAACTTAACAAGAAATATTTTGGACCCGAAGGAGAGTTGTTTAAGAAACGTGAAGCTTTGATTAAACCAATTCAGGATGAGGTTTATAACGCGATCAAAGAAATTTCTGATGTTAAAGGCTATCAGCTAGTTTTGGATAGGGCATCGGCGACAAGTGTCATTTTTGCTTCTCCGCGAATCGATATTAGTAATGAAGTATTATCTAAGTTAGGATATTCAAAATAAATAGTTTACTTTTGCCCAGAAAAAAAATTAATCACTAAAAAAGATAGAACATATTATGTTTAAAAAACTTTTCATCCTACTTTTGATAGTAGCACCAATTGGAGCATTTGCTCAAGATAAGCTAGCTTATATAAACTCTCAGGAGATATTCTACCAGATGCCTGAGATAAAAGATGTTGAAGCTAAAATAACAGCTAAACAAGATGAAATAAAGAAAAATCTGGCTACGATGGAGTCTGATTATACTGCTTTGCAGGATAAGTTCAAGAAAGACACCACAGAACTTACTCCAAGTATTATAGCTGACCGCCAAAAACAAATGGAGCAACTTCAAGAGAGATATGAAACATATGCTCAAAATAGTCAAAAAGAACTTCAGGATCTTAGTCAACAACTACAAAGCCCTCTTATCGAGAAATTACAAAAAACAGTACAAGCAGTAGGTCAGGAACAAGGTTTTGTTTATATTCTTGAAAAATCTGCTGTTCCATTTATTGGCACCACAGCTGTTGATGCGGGCAAATTAGTTAAAGCCAAATTGGGTATTAAATAAAAATATTTTATTAAATATAACGGAAAGGAAGGATAAGGAAACTTATCCTTTTTTTGGTTCAACTGAAATGCTTATTAATACAGATGTTATGAAAAAAGTATCTTTTGTTTTGATCAGCCTTGTCCTGATATTTTTCTGTTCGTGTGGTAACTCGAATAAATCGCCTGTCGATCTGATTCCTGCCGATGCAACATTCGTTATTCGATTGGATAGTAAAGAAGTGCTAAAGAAAATGAACGCTGAGGCTAATAAGGGTGAAATACTGAATGCGTTAATTCCTTTGATAGGCATATCAAAAAGTACAACCGGAAAGATAAATCCTGAAGCGACGGTCTTGAAATCAAAAGATAGTGGTGGAATCGATTTCGAAGAGACTATGTATGCTTTTGGTACATCTAGTTTCGATGCGGTTTCTTTTAACTTGAAAGATGCCAAAGACTTCAAAAAAGAACTTGTACTATCCGGTATTGCAAAAGAGGAAGATATTACAAAATCAAAGGGTATTGAGCTTCTCAACTTGAACAATGAAACTGTTTTTGCATGGAACAAACATTTATTGCTGATATGCAAAAGACGTCCAACTGCCGATGTGGATTTGCAGGGAATGGCAAAGGCATTGTTCTCACAAAAGAAAGAAAATAAATTGACTCAAACCGAAACTTTTAAAGCTTTTCTGACACGAAACTCAGATCTATCAATTTATGGAAGCTATCAATTGATGAGTAATATGTTGGCGAATCGACTTGGATATAACATAGATTTTAGTGACAATATGCAGGGCATCATACCCACTACATATATTTCATTCAATCCGGGTGAGATTGTGGCTGAGACAAATCTGCTGTACACAAACAAAGTGAAAGAAAAGGAATTGGCTGATGCTGTTCGGAAAATATTCGGATCGAATACCGGAAAGCATTTGGCTTATTTTGATCGGTTGCCCGATGCCTTTATTACCACAAATATTAATGGAGACAATTTGAAAGAATATCTAGGCATTGATGGATTGTCAAAACAGATAGGAAAAATACCTTTTCTGAATCTGAATATGTTGATATCAAATCTCAATGGTGATCTTACTTGCACTTTAGCTCCTGATACAAGTGGAAAGGCGGAAATTTCCTATATCCTTATTGATATGAAGAGCAGGGAGGCAATAGATGGTATGCTCACCCAATTGTCTCAACCATCATTTCAGATAATAAAGAAGATAGGGGAAAATAGCTATCAACTTCCTGCCAGTGATTATACAATAGGTATCAAAGATAATCTGTTGTATTGTACGAAAGATCAGAGCTTTCAGACAAAGAATATTTCAATGACGAATGTCGTCGATCCTGCGATATTGGAGCAGATCAAAAATAGTAAAATATTTATTTATGGTAATTCCCAATCTATATTGTCTTTGACCAAACAGCAGGTTCAAGATGCGAATTCGATAAATTTGATCTCGGGAGCTTTAGCTCTTTGCCAAAATTATACAGTAACGGTCTCTGAAAAAATGGACATAGATATGAAACTGATATTGACCGATAAAACACACAATAGCTTAGCTGTATTAATGCAATATATGAAAAAAGTGAATGCAGGTTCAGTAAACTCAAATCTCCAATGAATAAGATAATTTTAAATAACCTGCTACCAGATGTCTTTAAAGAGGAGCATATAGAATCTGATATTTGGCAAAAAGACGTTCAATTAAATGCTGGAGAGACTTATCTGGTAGATTCAATTTCAGGTAAAGGTAAAAGCACATTTTGCAGTTATATTTTTGGTTACAGGAACGATTATAGTGGAAAACTCTTTTATGATAATGAAGAAATAAAGTCTTTTCCTCTCATAGCGTGGGACGAGATCAGAACACGGAAAGTAAGTCTCTTGTTTCAGGAATTGCGTCTTTTTCCTGAACTTACAGTACTTGAAAATATTTTGTTGAAGAACAATATGACAGGTTTTAAAGATCTGCAACAAATAAAGAAAATGCTTCAACAACTGAACATCGAAAACAAAATAGACGTGAAAATAGGGAAAATATCTTGGGGGCAACAACAGCGTGTTGCAATCATCAGAGCATTGTGTCAGCCATATAATTTTCTTATCCTGGACGAACCTATCAGCCATCTGGATGATGAGAATGCAGCTATTATTGCAACTCTTGTTAGCGAAGAAGCTCATTCCCAGGGTGCAGGAATCATCACAACTTCTATCGGCAAGCATCTGCCCTTAAATTATACTAGAACTTTTGCCTTATGAAATTAATTTGGAAACTGCTGAAAGAAAATATCAGTAAACCCCAACTTGCAGGGTTCTTTTTTGCCAATCTGATAGGTATGACCATCTTGTTGCTGTCATTTCAGTTCTATTTTGACATTAATCCCATTTTTTCACAAAAAGATAATTTATTTAAAAAAGATTATTTTATCATTACCAAAAAGCTTGGATTGCTAAGTTCTTTGACCTCTGCAAAGTCAACTTTTAACAAAGATGAGATAGCTGAAATCAGTCAAACCGGATTTGTCAAAGATATTGGTGCTTTTATACCTAGTCAGTTCAGTGTACGTGCGGGTATCAGTTCTTCCAATGCAGGAATGGGTTTCAACACCGATATGTTTTTTGAATCTGTACCGGTTCAGTTTATTGATGTCAACACCGAAGAGTGGAAATTCTCGCCTTCTGACAACTCAGTTCCTATCATTCTCCCGAAGAACTATCTCGACTTGTATAATTTTGGCTTCGCTGAATCGAAATCGATGCCTAAACTGACCGAAAACCTGATCAAGATGATCAACTTCGACATCACAATACAGGGAAATGGGCAAATGAAACAATTGAAAGGGAAAGTTGTAGGGTTATCTACACGAATTAATACTATATTAGTTCCTGAACCGTTCATGCAATGGGCAAACGAATCGTATGGAAATCATGCTAATGCCGAACCTTCACGTTTGATTGTTGAAGTGAAAGATGTGACCGATCCACAGATTAATACTTTCTTCAAAGATAGAGGTTACGATCTGGATCAGGGAAATACCGCTGCCAGCAGAATTTCCATTTTCTTGAAAATAATAGTGAGCATTGTTGCTGTTGTCGGTCTTATAATCTGTTTACTGTCCTTTTTTATTCTTGTACTGAGCATTTACTTGTTGCTTGAGAAGAATATGCAGAAACTTATAAATCTCCGATTGTTGGGATATGCAAAAAATGTGGTGATCAAACCTTATATTCTTCTTTCATTAGGCATTAATCTTGCAACATTCTTGCTATCTCTGATTTTGGTGATGGTTATAGAATTTCAATACAGCAAGGTTGTTGAACGTGTTTTCAGCAATTATGAGTCTACAGGATTTCTCTATACAGGTCTGATTGGATTGGCTATTTTCTTACTGCTCGGATTTTTGAATGTATTTATTATCCGACGAAAGGTCAAATGAAATCTCGGTACAAAACAAAATCAATAACAAAAAGAGCTTGGTGTTTTTCCAAGCTCTTTTTGTTATTCATACGCATAGATGTGATTTAGATTTATTTTAAGAAATCGTCAAAATAGCGTGTGATGTGCTCATGCAGATGTACGCGATCAAGTCCGATCATGTTGTGTTCATGTCCGGGATAAATAAAAAAATCGGGATGCGTACCACTTTTTATAGACGATTTTAGATATTGGAGGCTTTGTTGCATCACCACCACCGGATCTTCGTCTCCATGTATAAGAAGCAACCGTCCTTTCAGATCTCCGGCTTTATCTATCATGCTTGAATTTTTATATCCTTCCGGATTGTCTTGCGGTGAATCCATATAACGTTCACCATACATTATTTCGTAGTATTTCCAATCTGTAACAGGACCGCCGGCAACACCTACTTTGAAGGTTTCTGGATGGCGCAGCATCAGGTTAAGTGTCATGAATCCACCGTAACTCCATCCATGCACACCGATTCTATCAGGATCGACAAATGGAAGAGATTTCAGATAATCGACACCTGTCATTTGGTCTTGTGTCTCTATAATGCCTAGCTGGCGATGTGTGATATTCTCAAATTTCAATCCACGATTCGATGTTCCTCTATTGTCTAACGTGAAAATTAGATATCCTTTTTCGGCCATATAAATGTCCCAACCTCTGGCCTGTCCCAACCATGAGTTGTCCACCAATTGTGAGTGAGGTCCTCCATAGACATAGATAACAACAGGATATTTTTTTGTTGCATCGAAATTGGTCGGCTTAACCAACCGATAGTAGAGATCGGTTTGCTCATCGTCGGCTTTTAACTTGCCGATAGTGATTTCAGGCAAAGTAATGTCCTTGTATGGATTGTCGGCAGTGTACAAAGTGTTGATGCTGTTTGTTTTTGTGTCAATGACGGCTACCTTTCCGGGATTGCCTTGAGAGGTATAAGTATCCAGTACATAACGTCCTGAATTGCTTAAGGCTGCCTTATGCACACCAGGCTCATTCGACAATTTTGTGCGTTTGCCGTTTTTCAGATTGATGCTATAGATGTGTTTTTCTATCGGAGAGTTTTCCGTAGATGTGACGATCAGATTTTCTCCCTTTTCGTCAAAGCCGGCGATTGATAAAATATCCCACTGACCTTTTGTTAATTGTTTTATCAACGAGCCATTTATATCATAAATGTAGATGTGATTGTACCCATCTCTTTTAGTCTGCCAAATAAACTGATTTGGATTGTTTTTCAGAAAGAGAATCGGATTTTCGGGCTCAACATATTTGGGATTTGCTTCTTCAAAAAGAACAGCAACCAGATCGCCTGTTGCAGCATTGTATTTTTTTAGTTTACAAAGATTCTGATCTCTATTTATTTCAGCAATGAAGGTGTATTTTTCATCAGGACTCCAAGCTACATTCGTCAGATAAATATCTTTGGATGTCTCTGCTTTTATATAGCTGATCGGACTTGCCGGATTGCTAACGGCTTTCACAGCAAGCCATATCTCGTGGCTATTCATGCCTGCCATTGGATATTTTATACTTTTGAGAGCCGCTTCACGCGCTGAAATATCAACTAACGGATAATCACCTACCATTGATTCATCCATTTTATAAAATGCCAGATAATTACCCTTTGGCGACCAGAAGGTACCTTTGGTTATACCAAACTCATTCCTGTTCACATTATTCGCTCATAATGAGATTCCTTCTTTTTCACTTTTTATTTTTATTATTTCGGAGTCATCTTTTTGCCCGTTCAGACTTGTTGCCACAATATTCAGATTGGCTCCAACTGTGTAGTCTAGTTTATTGCCCTGTGGAGAATAATCTAGATTCTCAATGTCTCCTGAATCGGGGTATTTGAGTTCAGCACCCGAAATAAAAATATCTTTACCTAAACTATAGTATAGGATTGAAGTTGATGAGTCTTCTGCTTCTTTTTTTACTTTAACGGATATGATGTCTGGGTCTGTATTGAGCATAATATCTGAGATGGATATAATTTCTTTATTCCATTTCTTAAATTTTAGATTTAGACTATCAAGAGAGAGTAGCACTTTTTCATCTTTCTTTCCGGATAATGAAACCTGAATTATCTCATTTCCTTTCGTGTAAATCAATTTATCACCCCACCATCGGATGGCTTTGGGTAAATTGGCACGATACTTGTCGAAATTTTTGCCACCGGGAATCAAATCTTGTAGGGTCAGAGCCGGCTCTTGTTCCTGTGTAAAAGACTTTAAAGCCATTAATAAACAAATTAGGAGAATACTTTTTCTATACATTTTTGTTTTATGATTTTATATCAGACCTACCAAAGTTAGGTAACTTTGCAGGTCTAACATCGTAAAAATGGGGTAGGAGTAAAAAAACGAACAAAATATAATATTTTTTGTTATTAATTAATAAATTTTAAACATCTTTGCATTTCCATTGAAACATCTAACCAAATGAAATCAAACTTATCCATCATATATCGTACGCTTATTGTTGCAATTATTACGGTTTTTGCAATAACGTCTTGCAACAGATTTGGAAAGCCAGACAATGCTTTCACAATCGATGGCAGCTTAAGGAATGTAAAAGCAAAATATTTTCTGTTGGCCACTGAAACTTCTAACGATTCACTGGTTGTGGACACAATAAGAGTGAATGGAAATGGATCTTTTTCGTATGAAGGAAAGATTGATTCCATTTCAATCGCTTATTTATATCTTGAGGAAAATGGCGTGCCGGTCAATATTTTCATCAATAAAGGCTGGAATGTAAAAATATCGGGTGATGCAGAAGTGCTCGACTTGATAGAAATAAAAGGAGGATCCTTGAATGATGATCTTACGGAATTCAAAAAAGAAAATAAAAAACTACTTGAGTCCCGGGCAAGGCTTAGAACCCAGCAAAAAAACGATACACTGAAAGTCAATCCTACTTATGAGACGGATATGAAAAACGTTGAGTTTGAGATAGCAAGTAAAGCGCGTGAATATGTAAAAACCAATCCGGACAAAATTGCTAGTGTCATCTTGACTTACAGATATTTTAAGAAAAATACGAATATAGAAGCTCTTGACGAACTGGTCGCAACTCTGCAGGGTGATGCAGCTTCTTTTTTTCTGACAAAGGAACTGAAAGAGTATAGTGCAAAAATTAAAAAATCACAGGTGGGGATGGAAGCACCGAGCTTTACGCTTCCAAATTCTGCGAATAGGAGTATCAATATATCAAATTTCAGAGGAAAATATGTGTTACTCTCTTTTATGTCTGCAACATGTCCTTTCTGTGAGGCTGAAATTCCATATATGAAAGAGGCTTATAAAACATTGCAGAGTAAGAACGAAAATATTGTTTTTGTACCTGTCTACATTGATTCCGATCAGAAAGATCTGGATTCCGTGAAAACAGAAATTTCCACCTTCCCCAAAGATTGGGTTATATTGATAGACAAAAAAGGTTGGGCTGCCGAATCTGTCGGATTATATAATATAACACAAATTCCATATAACATACTCATTTCGCCCGAAGGAAAGATCTTGGAGCGTGATCTTACCATTGCTTCCCTGCCTGACAAATTAGCAGAATTGAAAGCAGAAAAGAAATAGAACTGTAACTTTTATAATATTTATTTTTATTTTTGTCTTTTGTCAAAAAAGATACAAAACAAAAATGCTAGCAAAAGTTTACGGCGCGGCTGTTCAAGGTATAGACGCAACACTGATAACCATAGAAACCAATTGTTCAAAAGGTATTAAATTCATGCTTGTTGGGTTGCCGGACACGTCAGTGAAGGAAAGTCACGAGCGTATTATATCTGCTTTACAGGTCAACGGACATAAATTTCCCCGTCAACAGATTGTTGTCAATATGTCGCCTGCCGACATTCGCAAAGAAGGTACTGCTTACGATTTACCTTTGGCTATAGGCATTCTGGCAGCAGCCGAATCTGTCAAATCTGACAAATTGGAGAACTATCTCATTATGGGAGAATTGTCTCTTGATGGTAGTATATTGCCCATAAAGGGAGTTTTGCCGATTGCTATAATGGCTCGTGAAATGGGCTTCAAAGGTTTCATTTTGCCTAAGAAGAATGCGCGGGAGGCTGCCGTTGTCAATAATCTGGATGTATATGGTGTGACTAGTATCAATGACGTTATATATTTTTTTAATGACGAAGCAGAGCTTGAGCAAACACTTGTGGACACAAGAGCTGAATTTTCACAGAATCAAGAAAACCTTGAATTTGATTTCTCCGATGTGAAAGGGCAGGAAAATGTAAAACGTGCACTTGAAGTTGCCGCAGCAGGTGGTCATAATGTTATTATGATTGGGCCTCCCGGAGCGGGAAAATCTATGATGGCAAAGAGGATTCCATCTATATTGCCACCTTTTACTCTTCAAGAAGCTTTGGAAACGACGAAAATACATAGTGTTGCCGGAAAAATTGGAGTAGAGACATCATTAATGAACCAAAGGCCATTTCGGGCTCCACATCATACAATCTCAGATGTTGCTATGGTGGGAGGTGGTACATATCCACAACCCGGTGAGATAAGTTTGGCGCACAATGGTGTCCTTTTTATGGATGAAATCCCTGAATTTAATCGAAGTGTGCTTGAAGTGATGAGGCAGCCCCTTGAAGATCGTAAAATAAATATTTCACGGTCAAAGTTTTCAGTGGAATATCCCGCCAGCTTTATGTTGATATCTTCCATGAACCCTTGTCCTTGTGGATATTATAACCATCCCGAAAAGGAATGTATTTGCCCTCAAGGTGCAGTGTTGAAGTATTTGAATAAGATATCCGGCCCATTATTAGACAGAATTGATATTCAGGTAGAGATAACACCGGTGCCTTTCGATAAGATATCGGATAAAACTGAGGCCGAAAGTAGCTTGAGTATAAGGCAGCGTGTTGTAAAAGCGCGTGAGTTGCAGGCTGAACGATTTAAAAATGATGTTGGAGTGTATTGTAATGCCCAAATGAATAGTAAAATGCTCCGGAAATATGCTGCACCTGACGAAAGCGGATTAAAATTGTTGAAAACGGCAATGGACAGGTTCAATCTGTCGGCTCGTGCCTATGATCGCATATTGAAAGTCTCGCGCACCATTGCAGATTTGGATGCATCGGAGAACATAAAACCACAACATTTGGCAGAAGCAATTAACTACCGGAATCTCGATAGAGAGAACTGGGCTAATAAATGATAATTTTGTTATTAACGTACAATATTGTACATTTGCTATATTAATTTTATATAAAATATCATACGCACTAATGAAATTTACTGACCTGAGTTTTCCTATATTTGAACAATCAATTGCCGACTATCACAAGGCTGATGATGTGGACACACCAATAAAAAATCCATTTACACCCAAAAGCATTGAATATTATCTCTATCTTAAGAATTGGATAGACACTGTCCAATGGCATCTGGAAGATATAATCAGAGATCCGAAGATTGATCCGGTGAAAGCGCTCGAGATTAAACGACGGATCGACAAATCAAACCAAGACCGCACTGACTTGGTAGAATTGATTGATAGCTACTTTTGGGATAAATATAAAGAAATAAAAGCTCATTCGGACGCAAAAATAAATACGGAAAGCCCTGCTTGGGCTGTAGATCGGTTATCTATCTTGGCCTTAAAAATATATCATATGCAACAAGAAGCAGAGCGTAGCGATGCGGATGAAGCACATCGGGCACAATGCAAAAAGAAACTGGATGTTTTGTTGGAGCAAAAGATTGATTTGTCAACAGCTATTGATGAATTGCTTGCAGACATAGAGAATGGTCAGAAATATATGAAAGTATATAAGCAAATGAAAATGTATAATGACCCTACATTAAATCCTGTTCTTTACGAAAAAAATAATTCTTGAAATACAGATTATACTAATTTCTGATTGTAATGCCTAAAGTTTTGGTCATCAGACTTTCGTCTTTTGGAGACGTGGCAATGCTTGTTCCAGCAGTGTATTCTGTTGCTGCGCGTTATCCACAGACCAAATTTCATGTGCTTACCCGTTCTGCATTTGCTCCGCTGTTTGATAATCTGGGCTTTAACATCAGCTCAATTTCGGTCGATTTGAATGATACTCATAGCGGGTTCGGTTTCTTCAAAATATTTAAACACCTTCGTGGTCAGGGGTTCACACATATTGTGGATGAACATGATGTGCTCCGGTCTAAAATAGTGAGGAATTATTTGCGATTGGTCGGAAAGAAGATATTTGTCATAGATAAAGGACGAAGAGAGAAAAGAACTATAATAAGGACGAAGAAAACGTATCCTCCCTTGGAACCGACTGTTGGACGTTATCTGGATGTTTTTGAGAAGGCAGGGTTTCCCGCCGAAATGACTTTCTCGAATTATTTTGAATTCTCGAACCGCGATTTTTATCAACTCAGACATGTCATAAAAGAAAAAAAAGGACAGTGGATAGGAATAGCACCATTTTCTAAGCATGAACAAAAAAACTATCCTATTGATAGGATGGAAAAAATTGTTGCTGAGCTTTCGGCAAATGGTGATTATAATATATTTCTGTTTGGAGGAAGCCGTGAAGAACGGAAAATGCTGGAAGAATGGAGTTTGAAATATAAGAATGTAAACAATATGTCGAAGAGACTGAGTCTGATGAACGAGTTACTATTGATCAGTTATCTCGAAGTCATGATTTCTATGGATTCGGCCAATATGCATCTTGCATCGTTAGTTCAGGTACCCGTTGTTTCCATTTGGGGAGCCACTCACCCCAGCCTTGGATTTTATGGATTCAATCAGGATTTATGCAATGCCATTCAAATAGAAGATTTAGACTGTCGTCCATGTTCAGTCTATGGTAACATTCCTTGTGCAAGAGGAGATCTGGCTTGCCTGACAAGAATCAGTGAGCAGTCTATTCTTGACAAGACGATCAGTATTTTAGAAAAAAATAAGCAAAAATAAAAGAACCATGAGGATTGCTATTTTATCTCCGTTTTATCCGTTCAGAGGGGGACTTGCCCAATTGAATGCGAGACTATATGCCGAATTGTCGAAAAGAAACGAAGTAAAAGCATTTACATTCACAACACTATATCCCGAATTTATTTTCCCCGGGAAAACACAATTTGTTCAAGACAATGATCCGGCGGCTATAATTGATAGTGACAGAGTTCTCAGTAGCATAAATCCATTTTCTTATATTAGGACAGCAAGGAGAATAAATAGATACGAGCCGGACATTATTATTATTCCTTATTGGATGTCGTTCATGGCTCCTGCGTTTGGTACAGTTTGTCGCTTCCTGAAAAAGAAAACGAAAGTTGTATCTCTTGTCCATAATGCGATTCCTCATGAAAAAAGATTTTTCGACAAGGCTTTTGCAAAGTATTTCTTTAAACGATGCAACGCTTTTATTGTGTTCAGTGATCCGGTTAAAGAAGATTTGTTAAAACTTGTACCAAACGCAAATATACTTCTCACTCCACATCCGATATATGATCACTATAAAGAACGCATCGGCAAGCAGGTTGCATGCACACAGTTAAACATAGAGAACAATAAAAAGACATTGTTGTTTTTCGGACTCATAAGAGATTACAAAGGTCTCGACATTCTGATAGAAGCTATGTCTTTTCTGGATGATAGTTACCAACTGGTGATCGGAGGTGAATGTTATGGAGACTTTAAGAGATACCAAGACCTTATAAATGTTTCTCCATTAAAGGACAATATTAGAGTATATGAACAGTATATTCCGGATGATATGGTGACGATTCTGTTTTCGGCAGCCGATTTGCTTATTTTGCCTTATCGATCTGCCACACAGAGTGGAGTAGTTGCCTTAGCCTATCAATTGGAATTGCCTATGGTAGCCACTGATGTAGGAGCATTGGGCGAAGCCGTCAGAGCATCCGACACTGGAATTGTGGTGGTGAAATCAACTCCTCAAGCTATCGCCGAAGGCATCAGCGAATATTTTTCCAGTGAGAATCAAGATAGATATCTTGCAAATATAAGGACAGAGAAAAAGCGTTTGTCTTGGTCTGATTTTTCAGAGAAGGCAGAACATTTCTTTTCGCAATTGTCGGACTAGTCGAGTATTTTATGTCGGAGGTGTTCACTACTGCCCTTTCACAATTTTTTTTATTTCATTCAATTTGTTTAATGCTTCAACAGGTGTAAGATTGTTTACGTCAAGTGATAATATTTCATCACGCACCTGACTGAGAATTGGATCGTCCAATTGAAAAAAACTCAATTGATAACCCTCTCTCTTTTCTATGATATCCGTAATTGGTTTTGATATTCCCTGCTTTCTATTGTCAGACTCTAATTGTTTCAAAATATCATTCGCTCGTTTGACTATGCTCTGCGGCATGCCTGCCATTTTAGCGACATGAATACCAAAACTGTGTTCACTTCCTCCTTTTACCAATTTTCGTAAGAAAATAACCTTATTGTTCACTTCTCTGACAGAGACATTATAATTCTTGATCCGTTTAAACGATTTTTCCATTTCGTTCAATTCATGGTAGTGTGTTGCAAAAAGTGTTTTTGGTTTTGCCTTGGGATGCTCATGTATATATTCCACAATGGCCCAAGCAATGGATATACCATCATAGGTACTTGTGCCCCGTCCCAATTCGTCAAACAAAACCAGACTCCGGTCGGATAGGTTATTGATAATGTCGGCGGCTTCGTTCATTTCCATCATGAAAGTAGATTCTCCCAGAGAAATATTATCTGAAGCCCCAACGCGTGTAAATATCTTGTCTACAATTCCAATCTGCGCTGATTCGGACGGAACATAGCTGCCGATTTGCGCCATGAGGGTAATAAGTGCTGTCTGTCTCAAAAGAGCCGATTTACCGGCCATATTAGGACCTGTAATAATTATGATCTGTTGCGAGTTACTATCAAGATGCACATCATTCGCAATGTATGGCTCACCCGGAGGCAATTGTTTTTCAATTACAGGGTGTCGTCCTCCTTTGATGTCTAGCACATCGGAGTCTAGAATATTAGGGCGTATATATTTATTTTCCTGAGCCACTTTTGTAAAAGACAACAAACAATCTGTTCGGGCAATGAGGTTCGCATTAAGTTGTATTGTTGGGATATAATCAACAAGACTTGCCACCAGATCATTATAAATAGTTGATTCGAGTGCAAGGATTTTTTCTTCCGCACCTAAAATCTGTTCTTCGTATTCTTTCAGTTCTTGTGTAATATATCGTTCGGCATTGACCAGAGTCTGCTTACGAATCCATTCGCCGGGCACTTTGTCTTTATGTGTGTTGCGTACTTCTATATAATAGCCGAAAACGTTGTTGAAACTGATCTTTAGGGATGGAATGCCTGTAATTTCACTTTCTCGTTGCTGGATTTGCATCAGGTAATCTTTTCCTGAAAATGAAATTTCCCGCAATTTATCGAGTTCTGCATTTACCCCTTTTTTTATAGTTCCTCCTTTATTGATCAGAGTGGGAGGATCATTCTGTATTTCGCGGTCAATGCGGTCTCGGATTACGGGACAAGGGTTCAGCTTTTCTCCTATTTCTTTCAGACTCGATTCTTCTGATGTCAAAAAGATATTCCTGATGGGGTCTATTGCAGTCAGAGCAACTTTGAGCTGAACCACTTCGCGCGGATTGACTCTGCCTACAGCTACTTTAGAAATGATGCGCTCCAGATCACCGATAAGTGATAGTTGTTCTTCCAACAATTGTTTTACTTTGGGTGCACGAAAAAAATATTCCACAACAGCCAGTCTGTCGTTGATAGGTTTCACTTCTTTGAGTGGAAAGACCAACCATCGGCGCAGCATTCTGGCTCCCATCGGCGAAATAGTTTTATCCAGCACATCGAGCAAAGATTTACCACCTTCATTCATCGTAGATATTAACTCAAGGCTGCGAACCGTAAATTTATCCAATCTTACATATTTGTCTTCCTCTATGCGGGAGAGCGATGTAATGTGGCTTATCTGAGTATGTTGTGTGATATCGAGATAATGAAGTATGGTTCCGGCGGCAATGATTCCGTTGATTAGATTTTCTACTCCGAAACCTTTCAGATTTTTTGTCTCGAAATGCTTTAATAAGCGATCTTTTGCAGCATCTTCCGTGAAAATCCAGTCATCGAGTTCGAACGTAAAGTAGCGTGAACCGAAACATTCTTCGAAAAGTTTTTTCTTGCTCCGTTCGACCAATATTTCTTTCGGTGCAAAATTGGCTATCAGTTTGTCTAAATATTCTTGCGACCCTTCTGCAATCAAGAATTCACCTGTCGATATATCGAGAAAAGAAACTCCATAATCTTTTTTTGAAAAATGAATTGCACAAAGGAAATTATTTTCCTTATAATTGAGAATATTATCGTTAATGGACACTCCTGGTGTGACCAATTCAGTTATTCCTCGTTTTACGATTGTTTTTGTCTGTTTGGGATCTTCCAACTGATCACAGATGGCAACACGTTTTCCGGCACGGACTAATTTGGGTAGATAGGTGTCAAGTGCATGATGGGGAAATCCTGCCAGTTCGACGAACTGAGCCGAACCATTTGCTCTTTTGGTTAATGTGATACCTAAAATCTCGGATGTCTCGATTGCGTCTTGTGAAAAGGTTTCATAAAAGTCTCCCACTCTGAATAACAATATTGCATCGGGATGTTTACTCTTAATCTCCATGTATTGCTTCATCAGAGGCGTTTCTGCTATCTTTTTTGACACGTTTTTTATTTATTTAGAATTATTCCACATTGTTTCTACACTAACAAAGTTAGAAAAAAAAAGCATAAAATCATCTTTCTTTAATCGACATAGAAAAGTGGTCATTCTGAAAAGAAGCATATAAATTGTTGTTTTTAACATTTGTGATAAGCAACGAAAACGAATTTTATTCGTCTTTTATATGTGGAAAAACAGAGTGATTATAACAAATTTATTTTTTTTACTGTTTTTTTTAATTCAAAATTGCTACCTTTGTAGCCCAAACTCTAAAGCTAACAGATTAATAACCAAAGATATTTAGGATGTACAGGATTAACAGCAGATTTATCTGCCTTTGCTTAGGAATAATTTTTTGCACGATTGTTGTCCATGCACAACAGCGGGAAGGCAATTATTCGGTAAAAAAAGCAAATAATGATACACCG
Source organism: Dysgonomonas sp. (assembly GCA_047974325.1). GTDB lineage: Bacteria > Bacteroidota > Bacteroidia > Bacteroidales > Dysgonomonadaceae > QVMP01. The sequence continues at coordinate 20,249 of JBKECE010000054.1, forward strand.
CAGGCATCAGAATCAGGTATTATAAGTCCCGAAGAAAGGGCTAAATTGGAAAAAAAATTCAGTGGAGCCAATTATCATATAAATGATGAAGGGGTTGTTGTGTATACACCTGATCCGGTGAGTAGCAATGGGTCGACAGCAAAAAAATCAAACTCTACGGCTTTTCATAATGCTTCTTCTGCAAATAATGGAACCGACGATCAATCGATTATAAAAGAAAATCAGTTGTTGAAAGATCGGACAATAGATTCTTCTCAATATTCAGAGCCGGAAGATAGTGAGTTCGTCAAAAAAAATAAAACAATAGTCGTTGCCGGCAATTCAGGTGCTGTTGATTCTTCTGGTGCTTCGGCCGAAATGTATGCTGCCGATGTAAAACCCACTAAAGTGAATTTGCCATTACCCGTAAAAACGGTAGAAAAAAAGAACGTAGCAGAAAAGCAAAAAGCACCTGTCTCTTCGAATACTGAAAATAGTGCTGTTGTTAAAGAAAAAGTTGCCGAAACAAAAAATGTATCTCAAAAATCCGGATTCGGAAAATCCGAACCCTCAAGGTATAAGAGTTTAGAAGAAGCCTATATGGAAACTGAAGCATTGATAAAGAAACTTCAGAAAGATTCATCGAGCGATTTGACCAATAGGGTGAAAGATGGTAGCAAAACATCTTCTACCAAAGTTTCAAACAATGGTCAATACGACAATTTTTTGGATAGTCCACAACTAGATGCGGATGTTCAGGCTGCGCTTTATGAGAAATTCGGAAATGAGCCATCATATTTTATAGATGGAGTGCAAGTGGAGAAGAAAGATTTTCTTAGAGTCAGAGATAAAGATGTTGTATCGCGTACGATAAAAACAAAAGATACCGTAACTGCCAATCCGAATGGAGAGATATGGATCGAAACAAAAAGAGATAACAGGTAGGTCTAAATAATGACAATATTATAATAAGAAAAGCGTAAACTCGAAATGATTTACGCTTTTTCTTTTATTCGAGCAATTGCCCTATCACTTCCGGATAATAATGATATTCTAGTTGGTGTACTTTGTCTGCCAGAGAGTGTGGCGTATCATGTTCTTCCACTCCACATTTGGCCTGAAAAATAATATTTCCCTCGTCGTACTTTTCATTCACATAATGAATAGTAATACCCGATTCTTTTTCTTTAGCATCAATCACGGCCTGATGCACTTTATCTCCATACATTCCTTTTCCTCCATAATTGGGTAGTAAAGCAGGGTGGATGTTCACAATGGCGTTGGGATAAGCTTCAATTAATTCCTTGGAAACTTTTATGAGAAATCCTGCCAATACGATGAAATCAATACGGTATTCTCTCAATAGTTCTAAGACTGCATCAGAATCTTTGAATTCTTGGTTCGAGAATGTAAATGATTTGACTCCTATGTTTTTAGCTCGTTGGTGTACAAAAGCATTTTCATTGTTTGAAATGATCAAGGATACATTAGCTGCACTGTTATGGGCAAAATAATGTGCTATATTTTCTGCGTTTGAACCTGAACCCGAAGCGAAAATGGCAATGTTTTTCATATCTCTTAAAAAAAATAGTTCTTTGCACAGAATATAGGTTAATGTGCAATTTTAACGTAAATCTTTGCAGATTTAAATAAAAAGCTGTTTCTTTGCATCGACAAAATTATAAATAAAATATTAATTACTAACTAAAATCAAAGAGTTATGTCAGACGTAGCATCGAAAGTAAAAGCGATTATTGTTGATAAATTAGGTGTTGAAGAAACAGAAGTAACAAACACTGCTAGTTTCACAAATGACCTAGGAGCAGATTCGCTTGACACAGTTGAGCTTATAATGGAATTTGAAAAAGAATTTGGTATTTCTATTCCAGACGACCAAGCTGAAAAAATCGCTACTGTAGGAGACGCAGTTGCTTATATTGAAGCAAACGCAAAATAAAACTTTCCCTAATAAAAATTATGGAATTAAAAAGAGTCGTTGTAACAGGTCTGGGTGCAATTTCACCGATTGGCGGAGATGTGAAAACCACATGGAAAAATGCCATCAACGGAGTAAGTGGAGCCGGACCTATTACTCAATTTGACACATCGAAATTTAAAACCCAGTTTGCATGTGAAGTAAAGGATTTTGATCCGTCACAATATCTGGATCGTAAAGAAGCACGTAAGTGTGACCGATACACCCAGTTAGCGATTGGGGCATCTGAAGAAGCCATCGCAGATTCGGGACTCGATTTTGACAATGAGAACAGAGCTCGTGTCGGAGTCATTTTCTCTGCAGGCATCGGCGGAATCAAGACTTTTGAAGAAGAAGTAGGATATTATTTTAAGAATGAAGAAATGGGTCCGAAATTCAACCCTTTCTTTATACCTAAAATGATTGCAGATATTGCAGCAGGTCTTATTTCTATCAGACATGGACTTCGTGGACCAAATTTTGGAACAGTGTCTGCATGTGCTTCATCAACACATAGTGCAATCTGTGCATTCGATTTCATTCGTTTGGGAAAAGCAGATGTTATCATTACCGGAGGTTCTGAGGCATCAATTTGCGCTTCTGGAGTCGGTGGATTTAATGCAATGACAGCATTGTCGACCCGTAATGATGATCCGACAACAGCTTCGCGTCCTTTTAGCGCGAGTCGTGATGGATTTGTCATGGGTGAAGGTTCTGCTTGTCTTGTTCTTGAAGAGTTGGAACATGCTCTAGCTAGAGGTGCAAAAATATATGCTGAAATAGTCGGCGGTGGCATGTCGGCAGACGCTTATCACCTGACAGCATCTCATCCGGAAGGAATAGGTGCTAAAATAGTGATGGAAAATGCATTGTCTGATGCTAATATGAAGCCGGAAGATATTGATTATATCAATGTTCATGGAACATCAACACCTGTTGGAGATCCATCGGAGTTGAAAGCAATCAAAGCCGTTTTTGGTGATCAGGCATACAAAATGAACATCAGTTCTACAAAATCTATGACTGGTCATTTGCTCGGAGCTGCCGGAGCCATTGAGGCTCTCTTCTGCACGCTTGCCGTTCAGAATGATATTGTGCCTCCGACAATTAACTTTACGGAAGGCGATGAAGATCCTGAAATAGATTATAATTTGAATCTTACATTCAACAAAGCACAAACTAGGGTTGT
>JBKECE010000055.1:0-3356 GCA_047974325.1 Dysgonomonas sp.
GGATTTCTCCTCAATTTCATTTCAACAGATATATCATCACTGATTAATGATATATATATGCAGTTTGAACCAACTGCTGCCAGACGTGATCTAAAATTCAATATAAATTTGCCAACACAAAGCGTCTATGCAGATGTCGACAAAGAAGCTTTGACCAAAATACTTAGTAATCTTTTCAATAATGCAATAAAATACGGAAGATCCGAAATTAATCTAATAGTAAGGAAAAAACCTAATACCTTCCAAATTATAATAGGTAATGATGGAAACAAGGTCAAAGAATCCCTATATGATAAAATATTTGAACCGTTCTATCAGATAGAAGATAATGAAACCAAACGTATCGTTAGTGGAACCGGACTGGGGTTGCCTTTAGCGCGTTCTTTGGCCGAATTGCATGACGGCAAGCTCATATATATACCATCCGACGACCAATTCAATTATTTTCAATTAACAATGCCGATTGTTCAGATAAATTCCGTGAGACTTGATAACAACAATACAGATAATTTAATTCAAAAAAGCGCAATTTCCTCAGATGAAATTAGCAGCGCACTGAAACATTCCCTCTTAATAGTAGAAGATGATGAAGACTTCAGAATATTCCTATGTAATCAGCTTAAACGCCATTACAATATACTAAAAGCGACAAATGGATCAGAGGCATTAAAAATACTTGACAACAATCAAATTGACATAGTTGTAACAGACATAGCAATGCCGATAATGGATGGATTGCAACTCTGTAAAGAAATAAAATCTAATATTGACCACAGCCATATACCAATAATTTTATTAACAGCAAAAACAAATCTACAATCTAAAATAGAAGGCTTAGACGCAGGTGCTGATGCATATGTAGAAAAACCTTTTTCAATGGAACATATGTTGGCTCAACTATCGAACCTCCTTTCTAATCGGAATAAATTAAAAGAAGCATTTATTCACTCTCCTCTCGTTAAAATCAGAAGTATTGCCCCAACCAAAGCTGATGAAGATTTTTTAAAAGTTGTGACAGAAGTAATCCATAAAAACATTTCAGACACTCAGTTCAATGTAGATACACTAGCCAATGCACTAAACATGAGCAGATCAAGTTTGCATCGAAAAATCAAAGGAGTATCTGAACTAACACCAAATGATTTGATTCTGTTAGTGAAGTTGAAAAAAGCGGCTGAATATATTCAGGAAGGATATAGAGTAAGTGAAGTTTGTTTCATCGTAGGATTTAACTCACCCTCATACTTTTCGAAAGTATTCAAAAAGCAATTTGGCGTATCTCCGACTGAATGGATTCAGTAGTTTTAATATACAAAAAACTATCAATTTAGAAAAAACACCACTAATATACAAAGCGGAACAGTTGTATTGGATTTTACCTAAAAAACCAATAAGAGAACTTTGTATAAGCCAATTGAGACAAGGTAAGATCCATTCGTAATACTGCTTTGGAAGAATTTTACATATAATTGATAGAAATGTAGCTACAGCATCTCTATATATAAGACTATGTTTGCTTTCCAATTTTTTCAAGCAAAATAAAACATGGAATCAGATTTTAATTTCTGTTTTCAATACTTCATCTAAAAAGTATGTTTTAGAAAAAATGGACAATATTAGAATTATATGAAACCATGAAGATAAATTTTAAAACATTAGATTAAAAGCAGATAAATATGAATCTAAACTTAATAAAAATTACATTCTTTTTATTATTTCTCTTTCTGATATTAACCGTTCAAAGTAAAGAGAATCCTGTGGCAAATCCACAAGCAATTGTTATTTCAGGGAACATGAGATTCACTATTCTTACTCCTGAAATAATAAGAATGGAATGGAGTGACTCAAAACAATTTGAAGACAGGGCTTCTTTCATTGTTGTTAACAGGAATTTACCTGTTCCTGCCTATACAACCGAAACTAAGGATGGATATCTGTATATAAAAACAGAGAAAGTAGAATTGAAGTATAAAGTAGGATATAATCCGGTAACAACTCCTGCCAGTTCTCAAAACCTTAAAATATCCTTCAATCTAAACGGAGCATCAACTTATTGGTATCCCGGAAAGAAAGATCCGTTCAACTTAAAAGGAACATCACGTACACTAGATCATTCAAAAGGCGACAATCTGAGAGGGGCTATGGAAGATGGTCTTTTGTCCCGTTCCGGATGGGCATTGATAGATGAATCGAAACCGAATGGAGACACAAGCAAAAGTTTATTGTTCGAGAATCAAGGAGGCGACTTCGACTGGGTTGCACAACCGAAAGTGGGAAATACTATCGACTGGTATTTCATGGCCTATGGGCATGATTATAAAAAGGCCTTGCTTGACTATACTAAGATAAGTGGAAAGATGCCGATGCCTCCACTCTACTCTTTCGGCTATTGGTATTCAAAATATGAAAGATATACCGAGCAAGACTTTAAAGATATTGCAAATGAAATACAAGGGCATAATATTCCAATTGATGTAATGGTAGTTGATATGGACTGGCATTATGCCGGAAATGCGAAAGATGGAGGCAGAGGGGGCTGGACTGGCTGGAGCTGGAATAAAAGTTTATTTTCCAATCCTCAAGAATTCATTGAATGGATGCATCAAAAGAATTTAAAGGTTACGCTCAATCTTCATCCGGCAGACGGAATCGCTCCCCATGAGGATAATTTCACAGCATTGGCTAAGGATATGGGGCTACCTACTGATAAAACAATAAAATGGAATATTGAAAATCAAACATTTTATAAAAAATTCTTCAAAAATATTATGCGTCCGCTTGAAGATATGGGTGTGGATTTTTGGTGGCTAGACTGGCAACAATGGTTGCTAACACCCGAAATGAAAAATTTAGGAAATACATTTTGGCTCAACCATGTTTTCTACAATGATATGCGTGTCAATAGACCGGAACGCAGACCAATGATATTCCACAGATGGGGAGGTTTGGGAAATCATCGATACCCGATAGGATTTTCCGGCGATACATGGCCGACATTCCCTACTTTAGCATTTCAAGTATATTATAACTCTACGGCATCAAACGTAGCTTACGGCTATTGGAGCCACGACTTGGGTGGACATAATCACCTTGGAGGAAACAACCCCGAATTATATCTGCGCTGGATACAGTTCGGAGTCTTTTCACCCATAACAAGAACCCATGCAACAAACGCACCACAGATGGAAAGAAGAATATGGAAATATCCAAACTTCGAACTAATGAGAGATGCGTTGAAATTCCGTTATGCACTGATCCCTTATATCTATACTTATTCACGTCAAGCTTATGACACAGGACTATCCCTTTGCCGCCCGCTTTACTACGATTATCCTCAAGACGATGAAGCATACAAG
>JBKECE010000033.1:0-23472 GCA_047974325.1 Dysgonomonas sp.
TCCTCGACTGTTTTTGCATCGCACCATGACCACACTTAAATGCTCCGCAATATGTCAGAGAAACACAATTCAAAAATGTGACATCTTCCAACTCTTCAGGCGATCCATACCAATTGGGACAAATATCTGTCGATTGAGCCCATGTTTTGGTAGAAAACGGATCATCCAATGCGATACCAATAGCTTTTTCGACCCTCACTCTCTGCGATTCACAGACATCGATCCCATCATTCTCATTCGCATCCATCGAGTTGAAAAACTTCGCATTACGAAAAACAACATCGTTCGAACGTGCCACAATTGTACCCCAGAATGCAGCTTCTTTCAGTATCGGTCCGTCGAACACAAAATTCTGAGTACCCATTATCATCAGCAGATTGTTTGCAAAACGTCGATTACTTGGACAATCTTTTTGCAAATAATGTCCATTACCGTCAATCGTGCCCCGGCCATAGATCTTGATATTCTCTGATTGATCTTCTGTATAGATCCACCATGTTCCATTACGGTCTAATGATGTTTTTCTGAAATCATTACGATAATCTTCCAGATTGTCGCTAAAACGAAGAACCGATCCCGCTGCCAGATAAAGGGATGTATTGCTCTTCAACATCAGGTTACCCATATAATAGAGGCCTTGGGGAACATAGACACTACCTTGGGTGTCGTTGGCTAACCCATAAGCACTTGCTTCATTCACTGCCGATTGAATGGCTGCACCAACGGCTACCGTATTGCTCATCGCAGTTGCGTCTATACCAACCAATTTATCTGCCACATTGAAGACTCCGGCGGTTCCGGGAACAGGTACATTGGTTTCTTCGGCATCACGAGCTATAACCACTCTGTTTCCATTGATCTGAGCTATTGTATAATACTGTTCATCTCCAACAGGCTCTGGAATATCAAATTCGTATGTCTTACTATCTATCTTTCTCAGTTCTATACTTTGCTTCAAGGGACTAACTTGGATGCTTGTAATATCATCTTTGCATTTCAAGTTAATTGTTACTTTACCGGTTGAAGCTGAAAAGGTCGTGTAATCGAAGTGCAGATAACCTCGTGTCGCTTTTCCGTTTTCCATGCACAAACCATCCACTACGGGCAGTTCTACTCCATTGGCTTTTATCACATATTTATCTGTCTGGCGGTGAACTCCACCTACCGGAATTTCATTAAATGTTATATTTGTTGCCTGCTGACTCCACAAAGTCAAGGTCAACAACATCATTACAACTACATTAGCTGATTTTTTTAGATTATTCATCGTATTATTGTTTTCATAGATTTATAGGTTATTTCGCAAATATCATGAAAAAGATAAAGAGCCAACACCCATTCATTTTTCAGAATGGATGTTGATTCTTCAGCTTCATCTTTATTGAGTTTTTATTTCTTCACAATTTTATGAATTGAGGTTCCAGCATCAGTCGTCACTTTAAGTAAATAAACACCGGCATTCCATGATGTTGCGGGGACCGGATTTGATCCGTGTTGTGTATGAATCAACTGACCTTTGGCATCAAATACCTGAATAGCTTTAACTACAGAAGCCGATATGACATTTAATTGATCTGTCACCGGATTCGGGTATATTGTAATTGCAACAGATTTGCCAATTTCAATTCCAACTGTTCCTTTAACCGTTACATTTACAAAAGCAAAGACAAGAGGATTAGATGCAGATGTGATTCTGACTACGGCCGTACCTTCGAGCAAACCATTAATTGTTCCGTTAGCCACACTAATGACTCCGGGAACAGATTCACTCTCAACAGTCCAGATCAAATTTTTGTTAGTAGCATCAATCGGCAACAGGGATGCAGTTATCAACTCTGAATTGCCTTTTACAATTTCAATTGAAGTTGCGGAAAGATCTAGAGAATTAACCATAATATCATCATTGTACAATTGCCATTGTAAGACTTGTGTACTCACATCTCCTGTATTTTCTGTTGCGTTCAATTTATAGTATATATATGCAGTCTGGTTGACAACATTGAATGACAATGTCGTGTTAAATCCGGGGAATGCAATATTGCGGCGTGTATCAAGCGTTGTCCACGAAGTTCCGTCATTTGAAGCCTGAAGCGTCCACGTTTTGATATGTCGATTTGGTTGCGACCAAGGCATAGCAATCTCATAACGGTTCACAACGGTTGCTGTATTGAATTTATATTGCAGATAAAGAGCCTTATCATTCACTAATGTATATTTTTTAGTCAATGTCTTGTCTATTGCATTAGGATAATCCTCACCTGAATATCCTGTTTTTGCAGCCAATGTTCCTGTAGTTCCTTTGTTAATCAAATCATCAGGAAAAGGTTGGGATGCACTAACATAAGGCAGTCCATGCAATTGCCATTCTCCGATCTCAACCTTGCCACTGCCTGTTGCTGTCAGACGAAAATATCGGGCAGCAGTTGTGCTGGCATTTGTCAATGTCGTCTTAAATGTTTTAAAACCTCCATTATCGGTGACTGTTCCGCTCAATGGAACAGCAGTCCATGTGAGACTGTCAGCAGAGCTTTCTACTGTCCATGTAGCCACATCTACGGAACCGGCCTCTGTTGAATATAATGAATAATAAGTGAGCAGAATAGGATAAGCCAGCTTCACAGCTATTTGAGTAGAATTAACCCCGTTAACCGTATAGACTGAAGTTTCCTTATTATCAAAAAGCTTCTTCAGATTTTCTGAAGTTGTCACATTTTGTTCTGTCACAGCTGATATTTTATCCGTAAAATCAGAAACATAAGCAGCATACTCAAGCTCCGGTTCTGTGATGGAAACTCCAGCTTTCTGAATCTCAAATTTATCAATATTTGGAGCCCAATCACCAGCCGAACCCAGCTGGATAACGTTCACACCTGCTTTCAAATATATCTGGATTGTTTTTCTGAATACAGCAGGCTTTGTAGCTGTGCCAGGTTGATCACCCCAAGAATCAGTCTTGTCTTTAAATGCAACGGTTGTAGCCACTTGCTTATTCACTTTCACAGTCAGACTACGCTCATTCATAGTAGTATAAAACATAGCTAAATCATAAGTTCCTTCTTCCGCAACAGCCACATTGCTGTATTGAGCATAACCTGAATTGCCACCAATAGCCAAACCTCCCGAGAATTGAGGTTGACTTACAGAGCCAAAGTTTCCGGTCTTCACATCAGCATCTTCACCTTCTATGGTAATTTTTGTGATCTGAGTTCCAGGTTTGGCAATTTCTGTGGATGCCCTTGTTATCGTAAATTTGTCAAGTGGAGGAGCAAAGCCAATCAAACCATCAGTGGGAGACAATCCTTCATAACCACCGAGTGTTAAATAATTATCTCCTGCTTCAAGATAGATCTGAACGGTTTTGGTCTTCACTGTACCATTTGATCCATCCCAAGTTGTTGTCAGATCATCAAAATGGACTACAGAATGAATCTGGTTATTTACTTTTATATAAATAAATCTTTCGTTCATAGTCACATAATCCAAAGCGAGATCATAAGTTCCGGCTTCTGCGACATTGATCGTATACGTCGCAGCCGACCCATAACAAGCTTGCATAGCAATGCCCTGACCTCCGGAAAATCCGGAACGGGAATCTATTTCTACATAATACTTATCCGTAACACTTTCTGTTTCAACAGTTACCTGTGCACGAAGACAAGTCACTGAAAATAAACTGCAGAAGACTGCTCCTGTCAGGATTCTTTTGATTGGAATAAAATTATTTCTCATAACCATTTGATTTAATTTGGTTTATTAATAATTGAAAAATGCGTCATTTCTTTAGTATTTTAAAAGATTCTTCTTTGCCGTTAATGCTCATTTTGATGACGTAAAGCCCTTCATCCCATCCATCAACTGAAACAGTTGCAGAATAATCTTTAATTTTTTTATTGTAAACATCTTGTGCCAAAACATTTACGATCCGAATATTTTGAATAGGTTCTGTGCTTTCAATATTCAAAATTGTGTTCACAGGATTTGGATATATCTTTATTTTGTCTGTCTCTATGGAAGTGATGCCCGAAACAATTTCCGGCTTTAGTTCAGCAATGGATGCTACATTGCCACCATTCACTTCCGACAAAGCCAGAATCTTGATGGCTTTAACTGATCTTTTATCAAAACTAATTATTTGATCTTCCGAAGAATTAATAAATGTTCCGGAAGACACAGGTTGTGCAGTCCAACCTGTGTTTTCGTTATATAAATAAACTTCATATTTGCCGATTCTTCCTTTTTCAGAATCTTGCCGGGGAGTGTAGATGACACCGCTTATTTCCTTGCTAGTTTTAAAACTGATTCTTATATCGTGCGGATAAGAGGCTGATTCATAAACATTATCGACAGTCATCCAATATGTACTTGTGTTCCCATCTATGGCCAATGTTTTTGAGAATGCATTTTCACTATCCACATAAGTCACTTCCATATCCGCCACATCATCAGTCACCTTGCGCAGTGCATTGATATTGAATTCGGCAACCGAAGCCCATTTGTTTCCATTTACTTCCGATACGGCTACAAACTTGAAATATCGGGCTATCTTGGTCGGAGACAAATGAACCGTTTGCAGAGAAGACGTATTACTAAATTCGCCAGTCACAGGAGCGTCCCAAATGATACCATCCTTGCTGAAATAAAGCTCATATTTCTTGATTCGCCCATTGCTTCCATCCTGACGCGGAAGATAAGTGAAAGCATCAATTTCATATAAAGATTTCATATCTATAACAATTTGGTGCGGATAGTCGGGTACGGGATTGCTTTGCCAATCGGTGTGCCAGTAAGTATCGGGATCGCCATCTATTGCGTTAGAGGCTTTTTCTTTCGAATCCGAAGATTGGCTACTATACGAAACCACAGACCAAGTAGAATTTTTTATATAAAGCCCATAGTCAGCTGATGAAACAATACTTCTCAAATATCCATCAGCTTCGCTATATGCTTGCAGGTTACCACCTGAAGACATGGATATTGAAGTTTTATAGAGCTGAAAATCGCCTCCGTTCACAGAATAATACACTTTCGCATTCTTTGTTGAAGAATTCAGTACAATCCGTCCCAGTTCATTTCGGGTCATTTGCACCGGAGAACAAACCGGCATTCCGATCCGGCCTTTTTGAGTCAGTTCATCATTCGATAGAGAACTAGTTATCGGCAAAATCATAAAATTGAATGAAAAAGGTTTGGATCTCAATTCATATTTTTCCAAAGGTTCTTGACCGCAACTTTTATTACCCAGCCCACGCTGCTTTGCATCGATGCAAACAACAGTATTTTCCCTCAGAGTAACCTGATACTCGTGTCGCAGCCATTCTTTAGGCTTATCCGGATTGAATAAATCAGAAGGTCTGAAATGTTGTGCTGTGAAAGACATGGAATCAGCCGCCACAAACATGGCTCCTTGTCCATTATTGTCTGTCAGAGAAGTCCAACGCACATTTTCATGATTTCCCATTTCCTGCGGACGAATATATTTGATCCATTGATCCGAAACCGCCTGTTTATAAACTCCTACAAAAGCACCTTCTTTTCTATCGGGATAATTTTCCCAAAGACCACGCCCATACCAAGTCATCGTTTCATATTCTTTAGGCATCTCACATATGAAACCCACTTTAGGTAAAATATCTCCTGTCTTAGCGGGAGTGATCACACTGCTCACAAAAATAACTCCATCTGCATTGACAGAATATTTCATTTCCGTGGAGAAATTGTTTCCATTGTTACCTTTGTATATGTTTTTTATTTGCAGATCAACTCTTTTGGCTGTTTCGTCATTTGTAACTATCCATTTTCCGGCAGTCACTTTAAGGTTGTTTAATCCCATATCTACCCATTCACCAATATGCTCTTTGTCATTATCCGTCCCTGCCCTGTAAGCATTAAAAGTGAGAGGTTCTGTTATGACATCTTTTCCGTTCAAAGAATATTTGCTCAACGTTCCGTTCGTTTTTGAAAACACAGCAGAAAAGTTATCTCCTGTAATGACAATGCTAGAGGAATTGTCCTCATAATTAATATTGTTACCTGTATTCTCATACAGTGGTTTTTCTGTTTCTGCAATTTTTATTTGTTCGGATGCCACTTCATATCCTGCATTTTGCCAAAGAGTGGCATTTTTCTGCTTTGCACTAAAACGAACAAAATATTCGGCTCCCGGAACAAGAGTTGAGGGCAACCCTGAAATAGTTACTTGTTTTGATTTCTGGGCATTAAGTCCTGTTGCATCAAGCATTGCTGCATAAATCGATTTTCCGTCTTCAAAGATTTCATACGAGATATCCAGATCGTCAATATTGGCATGATAACGTTTATTTATAATACTATATGTCAAGTTGTTGGATAATAGCTTAAAATAAACAGGCTGATATCCTTTCTTCACTTCCATTGTTTTAGCAGAATAGGTACGGTCTGCAAATATGATTCCGTTACCCGAAAAATTTCCATCGTTAGGTATATCACCAAAATCTCCTCCATAAGCCATATAATTGCCTCCAGTCGGAGCTGGCATTTCTATTGCCTGATCTACCCAATCCCAGACAAAATGACCTGAAAGTGCAGGATATTTATCTATGATATCAATATATTCCCGAAAATTTCCCACCGCATTTCCCATAGCATGGGTATTTTCGCATACTACATGAGGTTTTACATTTGTCTCGTTCAGTCGGCTTTGACCGATTGATGCGAGTTCCACTGTATTCGTGTACATCGTGCTGGAAACATCACAATAACTACTGTTTCCTTCATAATGGGTCGGGCGGGTAGGATCAGCCGTTTTCACAGCCTGAGCCGATGAAGCAAACACGATGCCGTTGCCGGATTCATTTCCTAAAGACCATATAACGATAGATGGATGATTTCGGTATCTTCTCACCATGTTTTCAGCTCTCTCTGTAAATGGTTTTACCCATTCCATCAGATTTGAAAGTGTCGATTTTCCATGACACTCCACGTTGGCCTCTGACAAGACATAGATACCATACCGATCACAAAGATCATAGAAATAAGGATTATTGGGATAGTGAGAAGTTCTCACTGCATTGATGTTAAAAGATTTCATCAATTGGATGTCTTTTTCCATTTCAGCTTTCGTTATAGTCCGTCCATTTTGCAAGCTATGTTCGTGTCTGTCCACTCCTCTGAATTTAATAGGGCTTCCGTTTATTAGGAATTCACCGCTAGAAGAGAATGATATTTTTCTAAAACCAACTTTTGCACTTCTTATATCTATAGTACCGTTGTCTTTCTCCAATGATAGAATCAGGTCGTAAAGGGTGGGTGTTTCGGCTGTCCACTTTTGAGGATTGTTCACATTCATTGTAACATTTGTTGTTCCTAGGCTTGCAGCCCAATTTGTTTGTCCGACAACGTTTCCACTGCCATCAATCACTTTCGCCGTCAGCGTACCACCTGCAATGGCATCGCCTTGCAAATCGACATCCAGATTGATTGTCGCGTTCTGATATGAAGTATCGAAATCTGTTCTGAAGAAGAAATCTCTTATCTGAGTTTTAGGAGCGGACCATAAGAACACATCGCGAAAAATTCCGCTATACCGAAACATATCCTGATCTTCAAGAAAACTACCATCTGTGAATCGATACACCTCCACTGCCAGCACATTATTGCCGGATGCATTAATATAGGGAGTCAGATTGAATTCAGCAGGAAGATAACTGTCTTCGGAATAACCCACATAGTGTCCATTGAGCCAAATATAGAATCCCGCCTCCACACCATTAAAGCGGATAAATACATCTCGCCCGTTCCACGATGCCGGCATTGTGAATTCGCGACGATAACTCCCCACCGGATTGGGCATATTATAATATGAATAATTGCTCGGACGTGGTTGAATAACATTAGGCCACTGTACATCACTTCCTGCAAACGGATACGTAATATTGGTATACAGAGGTTTATCCCAATTTTTATTGTTGCGCACACCTTCTATCTGCCATGTTGCAGGTACTTTTATATCATCCCAAGCCGCGACATTGTAAGATGGTTTATAAAAATCTACGGGTCTGTTGTTAGGGTCTGCAACCCAATTAAATTTCCATATGCCATTTAAACTCTGTGTATATGGTGACTCTTCAAGAGTGAGAGTCCTCGCTTCCAACTCGGACGGAAAAGGGATCGAAATGGTAACCGCTTTTTCTTTGTTGACTTCTGTTATATTCTGATCATTCCATTCTTGTGCATACAACCCGGGGATGGATAGTAATTGTGTGCATATAACTATTGAGAGAATAGCGTATGCTAATCTGAACTTTGTCTTTTTCATATTAGTTAGGTTAATAGATTTAAAAGTGAATGAGAAGTGTGGTATCAGCAGTTAAATTTGTTGATACCACTCACATTTCCTCATCATTTGAGTATGGCTGTCCAACCTCCGTTTTTGACCATTTTTATTGTTATTTTATCACCTTTTTTCACTTGTGATATCTTTTTCCGATAATCCATAGCTTGTCTTCCGGCATTGATGCCATCCTCAAAAGAAGTCATTTCGTAGTTTCGTCCATCATTGAGAAACCCAAGATCCAGAGTGAAAGACCTCTCTTGCTCCTTTCCGTTTGCGATGGCTCCAATAAACCATTTATCACCTTTTCTCTTAGCAACCACCACATATTGACCAACTTCTGCCGACAGAGCTTTTGTTTCATCCCATGTGGTTGGCACTTGTGTTATAAATTCCGTACAATCTTCATTTCTGTAATAGAGAGTAGGATTGTCTGCCAGCATCTGTACTCCGCTTTCAAAAACCACAAAAAGAGCCATCTGATAAGCACGAGTGCCAATGCTTGCTGAATTAGGTCTATTGCTGCAATATACATTTGGTTGCATACTTATCATTGCTCCGGGAGTATAATCCATCGGTCCAACTGCATTGCGAATAAATGGCATATAAAGACTGTTGTCGGGAAAAGCTCCACCCATCTGTTCCATTCCACGCACACCTTCGTATGAAATCACATTGGGATAAGCATATTCCAATCCGGCTGGCTTAAACGATCCGTGAAAATCGACCAGAATATTATACTTAGCTGCTTCCTTGGCAATACGTTCATAGTAATTTACCATCCATTGGTCACTACGATCCATAAAATCTATTTTCACGCCTTTGATTCCCCACTCTGAAAAGGTTTTAAACACATCTTTATTATTTTCCACAGCCAACCACGTAAGCCACAAAATGATGCCAACATTTTTTTCTTTTCCGTAACGGATCAATTCGTGAACATCCACTTTGGGATTCGGAGTGTAAGGATCTTCTGTGCTTTTTGCCCAACCCTCGTCCATAATGATATAATCAATGCCGAATTTGGAAGCAAAATCGATATAGTATTTATATGTCTCTAAATTATATCCGGCTACAAAATTTACATCTGGGCCATAAGGAGAAGCATCGTTCCACCATTCCCAACTTACCTGACCGGGTTTTATCCACGATGTGTTAGCCAATTTGTTTGATGGAGCCAATTTAAGAGTCATCGTATTTTCCAACAACTGCCTATCATCTTTTGCAATAACAAAATATCGCCATGGATAACTTCTATTACCTGTTGTTTTAGCTATATAGTCGGCTTCTTTCAATATTTTCAGACTTCGGTCACCGTCCGCTCCAAATTCGAGTGGAACTTTCGGAAAAGCAGATGTAACACCATTGTTTCCATTACTTTTTAGAAACAAGCAGGGATAATCAAAAAGATCAGATTCGGAAACCAGTATTTTATAATTTTTCCTAGTATCAATAAGAAGCGGCAAAACAGCCATCTTATCTGATGATTTCCAATTCTTTGATTCTACATGAGAATATACCTCTTCATAAGCAGTCTTGAAGCCACTAGGTTGTTGCAGATGCAAATAATAGTCCGATGGAAAATTTATTCCAACCGTTTCATCTTTAACTTCTACATCTCCTTTTTTACGAGTTACAAAACGATAAGCTATACCCTCATCATAAGCACGAAATTCCACCGAATAGTCTCCCTTAAAATTCAATGTCAGTTGATTATATTTATTCTCCACTGTCGAAAATTTTAATGGAACAACCGGACGAAGTTCATTAGCGACCGAAGTTTGTTTTTTGCCGGATAATTTCGGATTTTGTCCTAATATTTCTCCATTAAGATTGAGTTGCAAAAAATTGTCCGGCAACAAAATGGATCCATCGCAGGCAACCGAATAATAAATTTTATCCGATATGTTTATCGAAACTTTAATTGTCCCATCAGGAGATTTCAGATCTATTGCCTGAGCATTCGTCTTTACGATCAATGACATCAGGAATAGGGTGAATAATAATACCTTTTTCATGCTTTAAAATATATTTTATTTATTTTCAACTTACTTATTGATAGACTACTATGTTTTTATTTCTCATTGATATATTGGTTTCGGCATTTAATAGATCAAAACCTTTTGACTATGGCTGGCAACTCGATTCTTGACCTTGACAATGTATATGCCTGATTGAATATGTACACTCACCTGACCGCCAGCGAACTCACCAGATTTAACAAGCTGTCCTTGCACATTATATATGCTGTATTTTTTATTTTCTTCATCATTGCTGCTTATGGTCACTTTCTTTCCATCTGTTTTCACAGAGATTGGGTTCAGATTTGCATGAGTCTCAATGCTATTTAATGGTCTATCGAACAACTGCCATTTTGCCAATTCGACATTGCTTCCATCATTGTTTGCATTCACAGCCAAGCGGAAATATTTATACTCTTTATCAGCATTAGCCAATGATTCGGGGTTCTGATTATTGGCAGGTAGGATACCTTTTCTCTCCAATTCGTCCAATAATTCAAATAGCATTACGGCACTTATATGTATGGAAGCATCATAACCACTACTTTTAGATGCTGTTTCAGCAATGTCAGAAGGGCGACTATTCCACGTGTTCTTAAATATCATTTTAGGACGCAACACGGCAGATTCCCACACACTCTTTCCATTTTCCAAGAAATAGCTCATAAAATGGTTCTGACGTCTTTCATCTAATTTCCCCGAGAGTATCCATTGTGATAGATAACGCAGAAAAATCCCTTTGAACAAACCACCGTCACCACCACCTTCATTATTGTAAAGGATGCCGTAAGGTGAAAATTTTGTCTTATCGTCCACCACATAATCAGCTGTACGCATGGCTATATCGTAGTATTTCTGTTCATTGGTTATTTTATACAGTTCCAGACATGCTCCAATCCAAGTTCCTTGATTGTAGGTCAATGTCCATGATAGCTGATTGTTTCCATACCCATCTTTTACAAGACCTGTATCTTCAAAGATCAGACTATCATTCATCCATGTAAATATTTTTTTTGCCCAATCCAAATACAGCGTATCGCCTGTGAGATTATACAGGCGTGCAGCCAGAATGATAGCAGGTGCATTTGAACAGGCATTTTTAGATGCGGGCTGAACATCAACCCATTGTATTCCACCTCCATGATTGTCATTCCATCCGAGTTTTATCCAATCCCATAACTGGATAGCTGCTTCTTTCCAACGAGGAACATTATAGACTTCATACGCTCTGAGACATGCAAGTCCCATCCATTCCATATCGTCATAAAAACCGTTTTTCAGACTTCCTCCACCATATGACAATTGAGCATTATATATTTGATTCATTTTTGTTTTATAACCATCATCGCCTGTCCGTGCATAGGCATCGACAAACACATCCAACACATGTGCCATCCACCAATAATTATATCCGCCATTTATAGAATCGGGATTTGTATGATATGAATGTGTCAGATAATATCCTGAACCATAGGACTTCCAAAATAAATTGATCATGCTGCTCTGAGCCGAATCAGCAAAACTTGCCCAATTGAATCGTTTGTCTTCTAATCCGATTTTATAGATCTGCATATTGTTTGTCACACTGAAAGGCGTTTTATTGCTTCTAACATCCAATACATCCCAATTTGTATGATCATTAGATCCCAAAAGTTGCCATGCCCTGACATTATCTTTTATGTTAGCATCGGTTGTTGAAGTCAGCGAATATCCTGTCAATTTCTTGGGCGCAGGCAGTTCATAATCTATCCAGAATGATTTTGTACCCGCTATTTTGTATTTCTGAGACAGATCATTGGTCAGCAGATTAGACAACGGAGAAGAAGATTCACCCGGATACTGTCCGTTGAGGACTCCTTCGCCCTTTTTAGTTATATCTTCTAACATTGGAGAAGGATATCCGAAAACCTGAAATTCGGAGATTCTCAAGTCTGTGCCTCCATTAACGCCTCTTATGGTAAGACGTATGTAAGTATATGATTCATTTCTGTTAACAGTTGTTGTAATGGTTGAATTTCTGCTTGGAAATGCCGCGCCGAAAATCGAAGACAAGGTGACCCATGAGGTTCCATCATTAGAGCCCTCGAGCCGAAAACTTTTAGGATCTGCGGAAGCTATACCGGATGAAACCAAAGCATATCCGGTAACAATCACAGGAACAGACGTTTGGTACAATACTGTAGGATTTCCGGAGAATCCGGTGATCACAAAATCTGTTTCACCATTTTTGTCTGTCAAATATTTAAGCGTCGGGTTATTAGATTCGCTTGAGGTGATGATCCCTTGGTTGTCCAATAGGCTATAGTCTGCAATAGTTTGCTGTGCCACAGCACTAAAAGGCAATAACAGATACAATAACCAGAGGTTCTTTTTCTTTCTAAGGTTTGCCATATTTTTGTTTTTTGTATATTATTTTATAATTATTTTTGAAGAAAAAGACTCTCTTCCGACCCGGACATTGACAATATATATTCCAGTATTATTGAGTGGTATAGCATTCAATCCAGCATCTATCTGCTGACTCATCATTTTCTCTCCGACAAGATTATATACCGTAACAATACCGGAATTTTGAGTTCGGACAGATATCTCTCTCCCTAAAGATGTCACTTCAATACCGCCTGATAATTGGTTTTGATCTATAGACAGATAGGTTTGAGTTGGTTTCACTTCTATTCTATCAATGTTGGGCATGAACGCATCCTTATTTCCAAATTCAATAATATTTGTTCCGGCTTTCAGATCCAGAAGGACAGTCATAAAACCAAGGTTATTACCACTCCATCCGCCGGTTTTATTATAACTATAGAATAGTTCTGATCCATCATTTACTTTGATGTATGAATCCCGATCTTCACCTGTCATATAATAAATAGTCATCGCATATTCACCATCCTGACCAACCTCTATTTTCTGAAACCTCAGGTAATTGCCTCTCCCCAGATTCGAAACATACTTCAGTCCTGAACACAATCCGTCCGCATCGGTCGTTTTTGTTCCAAATGTTCTATTATCACTGGATTCCGCCTCATACTTGCAAACATTAGGTTTTGTAAGGTCGGGCGATGTTGATAATTGAATAGTTACACCACCCGATTCCAGCATCGGTATATTCAAAACATCGTTACTGGTTAGATCTGGCCGATATTCAAATTGTATCTCAGACTTACAATCTCCATCTTTATAGATATAAGCATAATATGTTGTGCCTGCTGTCAAAAAACTAAGGGGCAATACCAGATTTCGTTGCTGATAGCATAACGAGGCCACATACCAATCTTCGCCCCGACGGCGGACAATGGTCGAATAAGAGTCAGGAGCTGCTTCAATGACCTTCGTCTCATCCCAAGCAACAGGAAGTCTCTTGAAAAAAGACTCTGCAATATGGTATTTGTAGTTTTGTGGGCAATCTATATAACATTGTATACCAGACTCAAAAGCGGTTAATAAAGCCATCTGATGTGACCACGTAGTAAATTGGCGGATCAGCCCGGTTTTTGTACCAAAATCTCCGGGAGTATAATCCATCGGACCTATTACATTCCGGGTCATCGTCAGGTTTATATTGTGATAAGCCGGTGTCATTGTAGAGTTGAACAAATACATTTCTCCACCTAGTACGGCTTCAGACGTCAGCAGATGTGGCCATTTGCGGCGTATCCCTGAAGGCTTTGTGCAACCATGTAAATTGACAAGTAGTTGCAATTTTCCAGCCTCATCGAGCAGAAAATCATATTTCCGCATCATTGTTTGTGAATCATCTTCAAAGAAATCGACTTTGATCCCCTTCACTCCGATATTTTTCCATCCTGTAAGAATTTCACGTATTTGAATTCTGCTGTTCGAGAATCTGTTTTGATGAGTCCATACAATTACACCCACTTGCTTCGATGTGGCATAATCCACGACTTGCTGAAGTGTGAAATCTGCACTACTACCGTCCCAACCATCATCGAGTGTAAAGTATTCCCAACCCATATCATGGGCAAAATCAATATATCGTTTTGCAATCTCAAAACCAACAGAGTTGACGGCATCTTCACCACCCCAATCCCAAGACGAACGGCCGGGCTTTATCCACGACACATCTGCCAAATCTGTCGGAGGATTCAGATTTTCAACCATGGTAGACTCCATGATAGCTGGAATATCTCCAATGATTACAACTCTCCAGGGTGTTTCTAATGGAGCAGAAGACGAAATAGAACCTATCGGTTCAAATGAATAGCAGCCTGTTTGTTGGTTCGCTTTAATTTTGCTGGCAGAATATGTACTATAATTTGCAGCTTCAGTAAGCAACAGATAGGTATTTTGAGCCTGCACAAAAACCGGTGCACAAAATTCATAGCCACTATCAGTGTTAATATTTTGGCTCCAATCACGTTTTTCATAATACGTTGAATAGTCAGTTCTGTATTTTTGAGACCATGAATATTTGAAATCATTGACAACAACTTTGCTCAGTTCCGACTGTACGTTTATTGTGGTGCCATTTGATAACACATACCTGAAAGCAAAACCATCGTCATAAACTCTGAAAATAATCTGCATCGGTGTTGAAAGCTGCTCAAAGTTGCAGGTAAGCTCCTTATAATTGTTTCTATAGGTGCTCATCTTACCGGACGGCAGTTTATAAGATTCATCGACACTGTTCTCGGCGGAAGACTTGAAGTTCAGATTTTGAGAGAAGTTGTTAGATCCGACATTTATACCGAGCCTAGATTCACTAATTATCAATTGATCATTTTTTGAGACCTGATATGATAAACTATCTGCCGACAGAATCAATTCAACCTTCAACTGCCCGTTAGGAGATGCAACGGATGATATTAGATTTCCGGCACTTATGGAAGTTATAGTTGAAAAAACTATTATAAGAAGGCAAAATATATAAATTAATTTCCTGTTCATAAATTGAATTTGATTTAGATAGCTCTCTAGCTCTCATGATTCATTCTTTGATAAAACATTCTGATCATTTTTCTTGGTTTCAAAAGCAAAAGCTCTCACTTTTTTACAATAGTTCATGAAAATAAAATGGACGAATAGGATTCTTCACCTCCCTGTCTGAGAAAAAATTACTTGCAGTGAAAAGAAGCATTCTATGCATTCATCATATATTCTTATTGCAGTTTCTATATAAAAATCTTCCTGTTTAATCGTTGTTTATAGCTACCTCATAGCTTTCTTCATTGCATATTTGCTTTAAAATTATTTTTATCTCCTCCCGGGATGTACCCCGGGAAGGAGGTAAAAATTGCTTTGATTGAAAGATTAGCCGTTGTTTACTTTACAATAACTTTAGTTGAATAATTATTTACCCTGACAATGTATAAGCCCGCAGGAACAGATATTTCGGTTCTGCTATCTGTCATTTTTCCAGAAATGACTTTCTTACCCAATAGATTATACACATCATATTTCATTAATTTATCGGCAGAAGATGTGATGATGATATTATTTTTTGCAGTATAAACCGCAACATCATTGACATCAATTCCTTTATTAATAATACTTAACGGAATTTCATATCCAGAGAACAACTGCCATTGTGAAAGATGGACATCGTCTTGTCCATTATTTGCAGTAACATCAAGTTTATAAACAATGCTTGTTGCCGGAGTTGCAAGATTGCGCACAATCGTGGATCCGGTTACGGGGAATGTCACACCTGCAACAGTATCCAAAACAACCCAATTTCCGGTTTCTTCGTCATAAGCACTCAATTTCCATGATTTCGGATTACGTCCATTGTAATCAGCTGTAGCAGGAATTGACAATGAATAGCTAGCTACTTGCTCCGGTTCACCATAAAGTTCATATTGCAACCAGAATGTGGTTTTACCTACTACTGTATATTTTGTGTTTGCTTTTTTATCTATTGCGTTTTCAAAGACCTCGTTCCATGTTCCGCCTCTGTTGAAACCATCGTCAGAAGCATTTAACGAACCAGACAACGATGTTACTTCGTCCGGAAAGTTTTTTTCGGCTGTAATATAAGGTACTCCGTACAATTGCCATTCTCCGACTTCTACATTTCCATTACCAGTAGCAGTCAATCTGTAATATTGCGCGCTGATTGGCGTTGCAGCATTCGGAGCATTATCTACTTTATAAATATTCAAGATTCCTTTCTGTGTATTTTGCACAGTCTGCATCACCGTCCAAGTAGAACCATCTGTCGAATATTCTACAGTCCAGTCATCAATAGATGCACTACTACCCTTTGCCGACGCAACAGCATAACCTGTCAGACATGTTGGATATTTCAGTTTAGCAATAATGCTAGCTGAATTGACTCCAGTGACCTGATATGTTGTATATTCATCATTATCTGTCAGTTTCTTCAAATTGTCAGAACTTGTAGGTATTGATTCCGTAAATTCCAATGCATTATCAGTATAATCAAATGGGTAAGCAAAGATTTCCAAACCTGGCTTTGCAATAGGATACCCTGATTTTACTAATTCAATTTTATCAATATTTGGCCCCCAACCATCATAAGCTCCAATTTCAAGTTTATTCGCACCTTGCTCCAGATATACTTGAATTGTTTTTTTGAAAACAGAAGGAACATTAGGATCGTCAGAAGGTGTATCACCCCAACTCTTAGTCAATTGTGTGCATTTTGTTATTGTTTTTGCCTGATCATTAACTTTTGCATACAAAGATCTCTGACTCATTGTAGTGTAATAAATAGCTAAATCATATGTGCCCTCTTCGGGTGCAACGATACTATTGAATCTGAAATATGAATCATCACTCGATCGGCTATCGCCAACACCTTTGCCTCCGGAGAATATTGCAAAAGAGTTAACCTTCGAGTTACCATTGAGCGTATTCGCATCTTCTGCCTCATATATGATTGGTGAAATCTGATCTGCAGGTTTTGCAATTTGAGTAGCCGAAGTTGTGAACGTCAATTTATCAATATTAGGAGATTCGGTCATAACTCCATCCTGAGAGATACCTTCAAAAGCTCCTATTTCGACAAGATTATCTCCTTTTTCGAGATAGACCTGAATCGTTTTGGTTTTGATACCGGGAACAGGATTACCTTCTTCATCAACTCCATCTTCGCCATACCATCCGCCTGTGTAATCATCAAATGTTATAACTGTTGATATCTGGTCGTTAATTTTTACGTACAAATAACGGGTATTCATCGTTGAATAGTTAATAGCCAGATCGAATGTACCCTCATTCTGTACACCAAGTAATTCATATTGGGCAAAAGAGCCATAAGCTGCGTTTAGTCTACCCAGACCATTTGATCCTGAAAATGCAGGCCAATTATTAGAAACACTTGCATAACTTACACTCCCGCTTTCGGCCTCTATAGTAAAGGTTTCCTGTGCATGCACAAGAGATGCTGAAAACAAACTTAAAGCAAGAGCTGTAAGACTCAGCTTTTTCGATAATGTAATCTTTCTTTTCATGTTAACTTAGATTTTAATTAAAAATTTTAATTCTTTTGGTTGTGATGCAATGATTATCAAGTAAAAAAGCTTGATAATCATTGCTATTTATAGTTAGTTTAGTGTAGTTACCGAATGCGTATAATAATCAATACTGGTTCTGAAATCAACTCTAAAACTTAAAGTTTTTTTATCTTGAGAGGTCATGAATTTATAACAGGAACTGCTTGTAAGAGCATCTGTCTGATATAGATAATAATAATTAGCTGCTGTTTGAGCAGTCGGATTTGTTCCTCCTGTTGCATCCTCATACCCCCAGAAAGAATAGCTTATTAAACCATTGGTATCGGCCTCAGACATGCGGAATTTATATTTATGCTTAGCAATAGTACTACCCGAAAATTCAATATATTGACTCAATGTCCAAACAGGAGTATTTTCTTCTTCCAAACTCAAGGTCCCTATTGCACTATCTGTACCTCCATACCAAAGGTCAAGGCTTTTAACCTCCGTTACTCTTGCTATCTGATTCTTAAAATCGACATAAATACGATGCATTTTATTGCCAGTGATTGCTTTTGATTTCACATCGCTCTGACCTTTTGTTATTTCAACCAATTTATTATCACTCGTGATCGCAAAACGACGATAGCCAAAACCTGTTTCAAGTTTCTCAATGATTGAAAACTCTCCATCTTTCAAATACGTAATAAGATTATATTCTCCTGTTTTTTTATACAAAGTTGGATCTGAAGTTCCGGGAATTTTCGATTGTATTTTTCTGAAAATAGTGGCACGCTGGATCGTATCGCCTCCAACTGTTGCCGACCCGAGAATGTAAAGATCGTCCGGAAATTTTGCATAACCAGCAGGTCTACTCAATGTGAGTTTTTTATAGTCAGAATAAACAGTGTTAATTCCATTTGAAGCTTTTATTCTCCATTGAATCTCACCTTCAGAACTTTGAGCAATACCAGCACGTTCTGCTATGATATTCCAATCCCGCTCCGTTATATTGGCAAAATTATCTATCTTATTACTCGTCGTTTTATAAACATAAAAAGGGCTAGTCAAATCACCGGAAGTATACATTTCCACTTCGTAGAATACTTTTGAATAATCAGCAGCAGTGACTTTATCCCATGTAAGGCTATATGTCTGTCCCGAATTCACAACATTGCCATTATTATTAAGGCTGTCTCTATAGTTGGTTGTCATCACTATTCTATCAGCACCAGAAACAGAGGTTAGAGGTGTTAGTGTCGTATTATGATTCACATCCCAATCATAGTCATTACATGCACTAAACATAAGAGCAGTACAAATAAGACCGTATATATATATTAATTTTGTTTTCATATATCTTTCCTTTAATCGTTTTTCAATCTTATTTGTCAACAGACGATGATGTTATTGAACTCCATTTCGGATTTTGAACCAAAACAGATCCGGCTTTATATATATCACTCTGTGGTATAGGCCACAATAGATTGTAGTCTTTATACTGCCTGGTTTCAAAAACAGTACGTTGATAGAATGCAGATTCACCTCGACTGTCATTCGCATTCATACCATGCTTTGGACCATTAAACACATCCTGAGCTATAGCCCATCTCACACAATCAAAATATCGGGTTTCCTCAAAAGCCAATTCCACACGTCTTTCTCTGCGAATAGCTTCTCTCATTTCTTCATAACTTGAAGGTACAGGAACCATCCCCGCAGTGTTACCATATCCGGGTATGCCAGCTCTGTCTCTGATTCTATTCAGATAATCCACAACTCTATCTTTGTTTGCTGAATAGTTGATCTCATTCAAAATTTCAGCATAGTTCAAATAAAATTCTCCTAATCTGAAATAGATTGCAGGACGATCTACTGTTGTTCCAGTACTAACATTACTTGCCGGATTAACTAGTTTCTTTGCCAAATATCCGGTTTGTGAATAATTTCTTGTGTTCACATCTGTCCGACCAGAATTACCACCATAATATAATTGAACTGTGTTTGTATTATTATTGGCGATCCACTTAGAATTACTAAAGGTTATTGATGCATAAAAGCGAGGTTCTCTGTTAGTATACATATTATAAGTCCCCTTCTGTGTATAACCCTTATCTCCTGATGCCGCTGAAAATCCGGTTTCGGTGTATGAACCGTCTGCTGCATAATAATTACCACCAGCATCTTTGAGCAAAGGATAGCCTGTTGCCGTAAAATATGCATCTACCAATTCTTGTGTAGCACCCCATCCTGACCATCCTCCATTATTAGGAAAAGGAGAACACGCTTTGTCCATCTCCCAGAAATTGCCCTTTGGTTTAGCATATATAACCTCTCCACTAGCCCATGGATCCATAAACAATGTTTTATATGATTTATAGGCATCACCAGTCGGATCCTTATATAATTTTAGGTTTGCATAATTAAATAATTCAGCTGTGGCTGCTGCTGCTTTTTCCCATCTCTGTGTACGATCTGCATCTGTGTAATCAAACATATCTGTTCCATCAGAATTTTTAAAATCCCTGAATATCTGAAGAGTACGATCTCTGTTATAAAAATCACTTGCAGCATACATCAAGGCTCTGGCTTTGATTGCTTTGCAGGTTGCAATATTGATCCTTCCATAATTTATGTCATCACTCTCCTCTGATCCGGGCAAATCTCTCAACTTACATTTATTGTTCACTTTTTGGTCTTCGCTCACTTTTATCTGATCATTCAAGTATATCACTGAATCCAATTCACTTACAACATAATCAAAGCATGTTTTAATAGAAGATCTGGGATGCATATACTCTGCGGTTGCAGCATCTGCCGAAGATAATTTTTCAGGAAGAATGACCACCGGCCCATATTGCCGTATAAGAGAGAAATAAAACCATGCTCTCAAGGCCCGAGCCTCAAGTTTTCTCATAGGTCTCAAATCTTCTGTTACGACACCATCACTTATAGTCTTCATTTCAGTACATTTATCAACATTCTGCATGAAATAGGTAGCCGCTCTAATACCTTTATAATATGGTTGCCACAAATTACCGTAGAACAGGTCTTCTTTATCGGAAGCTAGCAAACCTAAATTAATTTTAGAGATTTCATAATCAGCATAGGTTACATCCAATTCATCCGAGATCCCTGTCCAGAGAGTTTGATTGCTCCACTCATACATTGGCCTGATATAAGAATATACATCCGCCAAAAACTGTTCGGTAGTGTTCTTCCTTTGAAAAACCTGTTCCATTGTTTTTATATTATCCGGAGCATTGTCGAAGTAGTCATCGCAGGACAATAATGAAAACACAGATATGATGATCAATAGAAAAACTTTATTTATATATTTTTTCATAATTGTAGTGATTAATTAATTTTAGAATGAGAAATTAAATCCAAAAGCAATGGTGCGAAGGTTTGGGTATTTCATTCCATTTCCATCTTGACCCAATTCAACATCCCACATATCGAATGGAGTGAATGTTAAAAGATTATATCCAGACATAAACACTCTCATACTGTTGATATTGTAACGTTTGGTTAGTTTGCTTGGAATATTATATGCTAAGTCTAAAGATTTAAGTCTCAGATACGCTCCATTCTTTATCCAGAATGTGCTCTCGTCATAGTTCATAGCGTTTGTAGTCAAACCATAATCCAATCGCGGCCATAAAGCATCTTGACTAGGGTTCTCAGTTGTCCACCTTTCAACAATATTAGCATACAGGTTTCCTTTAGCTGCTTCATCGGCAAAAGGTTTAAACGCAGATGCACTCAATGTTAGGCTTATATCCGACACCCCTTGAAAGAATATACCTAATGTAAAATTATTCCATGAAAGAGTTGTTCCAAATCCGTATGTTATGCGTGGTACACTGGGAGCTCCAATATATCCTTTATCGTAAGCATCAATGACTCCGTCTCCATTTAAATCGCGGTATTTCAAATCTCCAGCTTGTACTACTAAACCTAACGGTTTGGCTATTTCTGTATTTGCAATATCTTCATCCGTATAAAATCCATCGCAAACAAAACCATATCTCACATTGAGTGATTTCCCTGTCGCATTTTGCCATTCATAGGGTTTCACAGCTTCTGCATTATTTATCCATTCATTATTATTATATGAAAAATTACCTTGAAACATCACATCGACTTTACCTACTTTCTTGGCTAGATCAGAAGTTATTTCAAATCCCCGATTGTTGATTTCTCCAAAATTTCCCAGTGGAGCGTCTACAATACCAATATAACCGGGAATTGTAGCTCGTTGCATAAATATATTTTTTCGATTTTCTTTGAACACATCTATTTGGAAAGTCAGATCATTATTCCATACATTGAAATCAATACCCAAATTCGATTTTGTAGAAGTTTCCCATGTTACATCAACCCCTAATTTGCCTTCCCTAATACCGGAAGTTACATTACCATCGGTCGGATTTTTATTGAAATTGAAAGAAGAGCCTGAGCCCACTGTCGAGATCCATGCAAAGCGTTGGTCTTGTTCGCCTTTTGCTTTATTCTCCAATTGGCTGTTACCAGCTTTACCCCATGATGCACGGAATTTTAAAAGCTGTATATATTCTTTCATGGATTCAAAGAATTTTTCGTTGGACGGAACCCAAGCTGCACCAAATGAAGGGAAAAATCCGAATCGATGTCCAGGTTGAAAATTTTCGGCACCATTATATCCAAAATTCACCTCACCAAAATATCTGTCATCGAAAGAATAAGTTCCTCTTCCGGCAATACCTAAACTCTTGAATGGTATAGAATGGTATAGTGTGCCTGCCGTAACATTGGAATAGTCCGTCATATTGTAGAGGAACAATCCACTCACTCTATGTTTCTCATTGAATATTTGAGCATAATTAAGTGCAGCTTCCATATAATATTGGCGATGTCCCCACTGCTGCTTATTATATCCCCATTCATTAGTACCACTCATTCCATCTGTTCTGGCAAGAACTAGATTTCCAAAATCGTCACGTCCGGTAGCTTTGTAAGTGATGGGATTTCCACCTGTTCTTTGAATATCATTCCGCATATAAAAGTCATACGCCACCAATGCTCTGGCACTCAAACCATTTAATATAAAATTTAAATTTTGTTTCACTGTGAGGTTTGTTTTCGTCTCACTCGTATTCCGTTTGTTCGTACCCATTCTATATACCATAGCATAGGGACTTTTGACACCGCCACCGTTATCAATATACGGTGTTTTATAATCCGGATATGTAGTTGGGAACAATGTCGGATAAGCTTGCATAATCATGGAAAAAACATCCGAGGCTGAATAATAAGGTGTATTATAATCAGATATTTCACCTTGAACACCAAGTTCTACTTCTGTCGATTTAGTGACTTGCATTGTCAGATTAGAGACAAAATTGAAACGGTTAAATTTCATACTTCCATCGTATGCCTCGTCCTTTTGTTCATTGTATAAGCCACCTTCATTATAATATCCGAGAGATACGTAATATTGAGCATATTCCGAACCGCCAAGTGTGTTAACATTTATTTTTTGATTGTAGCCATGATCTTTAAATATTTCTTTCATCCAATTCACATTCGGATACAAGTAAGGATCTGTCTGATTGGCTGTATTACGAATGAAATCATCTGAATAAACAGGTGTTTTTCCCTTATTCATGCTCGCTTCGTTTGCCATCTGCAAATACGTAACGCCATCTGCCAAATCCGGGATTTTTGTAAAACTGGTGAT
>JBKECE010000138.1:0-2446 GCA_047974325.1 Dysgonomonas sp.
AACATATATCCAGATTATATTAGTTGCCCTTTAGTTATTTATATATAATCATATCATGATTGCTTTTTCCTGTGTCTTATTCTTGCTCATTTGTGTGCATAACGAATCCTTCTTCTCTT
This sequence comes from Dysgonomonas sp., assembly GCA_047974325.1. Classification (GTDB taxonomy): domain Bacteria; phylum Bacteroidota; class Bacteroidia; order Bacteroidales; family Dysgonomonadaceae; genus QVMP01. The sequence continues at coordinate 120 of JBKECE010000138.1, forward strand.
ACAACGTCATGCTTTTCTTTGATCTCTGCCTCTTTTTTCTCAAGTTCAATATATTGGTCTATGAATTGATTCACATCCAATGATTCATCTGCAATCTTTATATAAAAATCGGTGACGGTCTTGAACCCTATTTTTTTTATCAGGCGCATCAATATGCCTTCATCCTCTTCAATTTTTTTATTCTTGAAGCGTCTTTTTAAAAGTTCTTTTGCAAATTCGACTTGTTTATTAGCTTCTTCTTTGAGGCTTTGACGTATTTTGTTTTTAGCCTTTGTTGTTGTAACAAAGTTCAGCCAGTCCTGTTTTGGTGTCTGGTTCGGAGAGGTCATTATTTCGACCTGATCTCCACTTTTCAGTTTGTATCGTATAGGTACATTCTTTCCATTTACACGACCCGATACACAAGAAGAGCCTAGCTTTGAATGTATTGAAAAAGCGAAATCCAGAATCGTTGCACCTTGAGGCAATTTGTGCAAATCGCCTTTAGGAGTGAAAACATAGATTTCTTCATTGTATAGGTCTAATTTAAAATCTTCTAGTTTTTCTTGTACTTCCAGATTTCTGTTTTCTAATGTTTCACGCAGATTCGTGAGCCAATCATCTACATTCGACTGGCTTTTTAAGCCTTTATACTTCCAATGAGCTGCCAATCCCCGTTCTGCGATTTCATCCATGCGTTTGCTTCTTATCTGCACTTCTACCCATCTCGATAGCTGTCCCATCACAGTGATATGCAGAGATTCATATCCATTGCTTTTAGGGATTGAGAGCCAGTCTTTCAATCGTTTGGGGTTAGGTTGGTACAAATCTGTCACAATGGAATATATCTGCCAACATTCAGCCTTTTCTTTGTCGAGAGGTGAATCCAGGATGATGCGGATTGCAAATAAATCGTATATTGATTCAAAGTCTATTTTCTGTTTTTTGAGTTTGTTATTGATGGAATAAATAGACTTTGTTCGCCCTTTGATGTCATATTTTAAACCAGAGGACTTCAATTTTTCATCAATAGGTGCAATGAATTCTCCTATGTATTGATCGCGGGATGCTTTGCTTTCGTTTATTTTTTGTGAAATATAGTCATACGATTCACGGTCTGTATATTTCAGGTACAAATCTTCAAGCTCCGACTTTATATTATATAACCCGAGTTTATGAGCAAGTGGAATATAGAGATACGATGCTTCTACAGAAAGTTTTAGCCTTACTTTTTCATCAAAATTCTTTGCTGACCGCATCAGGTATAATCGATTGGCAATCATAATCAATATGACGCGCATGTCTTCAGCAAAAGATAGGAGTAGTTTGAGGTAATTATCGGAACCGAGAGTTGCTTGATTAGTGTCGAGCTCAGCTGTTTTGACCAAGCCTCTGACTATGCTGCATACATCTGCATCGAAGTATTTTTCTACATCACTCATTTTTAAACGTCCCGAAAGAACTGGACGGTATAGCAGTGCGGATACAATCGATGCGCTCTTCAATCCCATTTCATCCACGATGATAAGCACCGTGTTCAACGTGATCAGAATAACGTCAATTCCATATTCTTCTTTAACATTTACTCTATCCTGTTTTATGAGAGGATATACGAATGTTCTGAGATTATTGAATTCAGATGGAGAGAGATTATCTTTTAGTGCTGTATAAAACTTTTTATAATCAGAAAAGGGAAATTTCTCTTTTGCAATCTTGCCATCGTTATTATTTCTATTTTCACTACTTACCATGATACCTAAAGTGATGTATGATCGTAAAAATACTATATTTTAGCCATATTTACGTAACTTAGCGTGTGAATAATATAAAATTGGAATCAAATATGAAAATAGATAATAAAAAAGTCACGAGATGAAATCCCGTGACTTTTTATTTTTTTTGAAACCTACTATATTAGTCTGCAAAGAATATTGCAACGCGGTTCCATTCGTTAATTTCGTAAGGTTGTTCAGAAGAACCTTTCCATTCAACAGACACACGGTCAGAACTGATGCCATATTTGCTAGTAAGAGCTTTAGCAACAACTTTAGCACGTTTTTCAGAAAGTTTGTCGTTGTAAGAAGCAGTACCTGTTTTCTTATCAGCATAACCAACAACTTTAACTTTAGCGTCTTTATTTGCTTTCAAATATTCAGCTGTGTTATAGATGTTAATTTCTTGGTTTTTGTCAATAACTGAACTGTTAAGACGGAAGAATACTACATTAGGAACAACTACTCCATCACTCTTTGTTTCCACTGTTGGGCAAGGAGGACATGGTTTAACTTCAGGACAAGAAACAGGACGTTTTTCAAGATCTGCAATTCTTGATCTTTGTTGGTTGATAG
>JBKECE010000053.1:0-37099 GCA_047974325.1 Dysgonomonas sp.
TTATACGACGTTTTTGACATCTTTTCTATAGCCCAACCACAAACGTATTTGCCGTCTTCAAGAATAAATTCGGCATTGACATATTCCGGTCTCCAGGATTTGAAACTGTCGGTATCAAGAATATCATTGTTTACAATGTTCACATCTACATGAAGTTCGGTTGTTTCATATTGATCTTTTAAGTTCAGCGACACAAATCTGTTTGTTCCGTTGATGCGATACACAAAGCTGCTTCGCCCTTGTATCATACCCTGATTTATCAGTTTTCTGAAAGGTTCATCTTCGCAAGATGTTTTTATGTCAAAGAGAAATTTGTTCCAGAATCGGCTATAAATCAAATGGCCTGTGGCATGCTCTGTGCCGCCGATATACAGATCGACATTGCGCCAATATTCGTCAGCTTCTTTGGATACCAAAGCAGAATCGTTGTGCGGATCCATATAACGTAAATAGTAGGCCGACGAACCCGCAAATCCGGGCATGGTGTTCAATTCCAATGGAAAAACGGTTGTACCATTTATTTCGGATTTGTCCACAACTCTATTGTTTACCGTATCCCAAGCCCATTTGGTGGCATTTCCCAAAGGAGGGTCACCTGCATCTGTGGGCAGGAACTTGCTTACTTCCGGCAATTCTAGAGGAAGAGCCGATGCCGGGAGCATATAGGGTAGGTCGTTTTTATAGTAGACAGGGAAAGGTTCTCCCCAGTAACGTTGACGTGAGAAAATAGCGTCACGTAAGCGATAATTAGTCTTTACGCGTCCGATTCCTTTTTCTTTGATATATTCTTTTGCTTTCACAATGGCTTCTTTTACGGTCAGTCCGTTCAAGAATCCGGAGTTTGTAACAATACCCTCTTTGGCATCATAACTTTCTTCCGATACATCACATCCTTCTACCAGAGGAATAATCGGCAGGTTGAAATGTTTGGCGAAGGCATAGTCACGGCTGTCATGTGCAGGCACTGCCATGATAGCTCCTGTTCCATATCCGGCAAGCACATAATCGGCAATCCAGATTGGTATTTCTTTTCCGTTCAGAGGGTTCACGGCATACGAACCCGAAAAGACACCTGACACTTTTTTGTCTGCCTGGCGTTCGCGTTCGGTGCGTTTTTTTGTCGCAGTCAGGTATGCATCTACTTCTGCTTTTTGAGCAGCCGTTGTAAGGTGTTGGACATATTCGCTTTCGGGAGCAAGTACCATAAAAGTGACTCCGAAAACCGTGTCGGCTCGGGTAGTGAATATTTCCAACCTGATGTCGGAGTCTTTGACTGCGAACACCATCTCAGCTCCTTCACTCTTGCCTATCCAGTTGCGTTGAGTCTCTTTGATAGAGTCAGTCCAGTCTATAGTTTCCAAGCCTTCGAGCAATCTTTGTGCATAGGCAGATACCCGTAAACACCATTGGCGCATCTTGCGTTGTATAACAGGGTATCCTCCACGTACGGACAATCCGTTCACGACTTCGTCGTTGGCTAGTACCGTGCCCAATTCGGAACACCAATTTACCATGGTTTCACCCAAGTAAGCGATACGGTAGTTCAATAATATTTCTTGTTGCTCGTGATTCGTTTTTCCGTTCCACTCTTCGGCAGAAAATGTGAGTTCTTCGCTACAAGCAACATTCAGATTTTCTGTGCCTTGTATTTTAAAAGCTTCTATCAATTCCTCTATGGGACGGGCTTGTTGTTCGTCGTTGCAGAAATAGCTGTTAAACATCTGAATAAATGCCCATTGTGTCCATTTGTAATATTTCGGATCACTTGTGCGTATTTCTCTGCTCCAATCGAAAGAGAAACCTATTTTATCTAACTGTTCTTTGTACCTGTTGATGTTCTTTTCCGTTGTGGTAGCAGGGTGCTGACCTGTCTGGATGGCATATTGCTCGGCTGGCAAGCCATACGCATCATATCCCATCGGGTGCAATACATTAAAGCCTAGAAGGCGTTTGTGGCGTGAATAGATATCGGAAGCAATGTATCCGAGAGGATGTCCCACGTGCAAACCTGCACCAGAAGGATACGGAAACATATCCAACACATAATATTTTTGTTTATTACTGTCTTTTTCGACTTTGTAGATATTGTTTTCTGCCCAATATTTTTGCCAACGTTCTTCTATTTCCTTAAAATTATATTCCATAACTAATTATATACGATACGATTTTTTTATTGGTGCAAAGTTAGTTATTTCTTCGAATTAAAACTATAAGAGAAAAAACGAATGCTGGGCAAATAAATGGAGATGGAGATTATCTGCGTGCAGATAACCTCCATCCCGTTACTCTAATAAAACTGCTGGTTATGAAAGGCGATATTTAGAAAACAATATTTGCTCCTAGTTGGAATTGACTCATGTCAAAATTCAGACCAAAAGAGTTTACTTTTACATCACCTTTTTTCTGGTATTCGTATCCCAAAAATCCGAATTTGCCTGTCAACGAAACTTTATCCGAAACTTTGAAAGCTACACCCGGTCTGAAACCGACTTCAAAAGCGTTAGTTTTTATGTCTGTGTTGTTGTTTTTAAGATAAGTGTATCCGACTCCGCCGTCAAAGAATAATCCGCCTAAATCACCTTTGAGGAATGTATAGCGAAGAAATGGAGATACGGTGAATCCGTCTGCATCTGTAGAATTGGCCGATACATTTCCCAGATCGTTGAATCCGTCTGCACCTTCTGAGTGCAGGTAGCCAAGGTTAAGACCAACACCTATATTTTCCGAAACAACGTATCCGAGTTCGGGTATTATCTTGTATGAAGTGAAATCGTCTCCGTCTTTTACGCTGGAATGCCACACACCAACATTTCCTCCAACCCATATTTGTCCGACTTCCTGAGCATTACTCACTGAGAATGCTCCTAAAACTACTGCAAGTGTAAAAAATAACTTTTTCATAATCTTTTTCTTTTAATTCATAATTATCGTTGTTTAACGCTACAAAGATGATATAAAAAATAAGATTATAAAAGGTCGATATTTCGCTAAAAATGCTCTAAAGGTCGGACATAATTTATTTTTTTAACTAAAATAAGGAAGATAAAAGGTCTAATTTATTGTTGTTAACTATAAAGTTTTAATGAAGTGATGATAATGTTATAGTTTATAAATTTTATATTTACATAAATAAAGCAAATACATTGGCGATACATGAAAAAGAAGAATTTTGTAAGAGTCGGACTGGACAGCATATCTGAGCAAATGAAAGACAAGAGGATTAAAAATTTTATAATCTCGGATGCAACATTTTCTGAACAACCTGATTTATCGACTAGATATCCATTCATTTTTGAAGGTGTGGCTTTTTTGATATGTACACAAGGTGCAGGCAAAATGAAAATTAACTTTAAGGAATATGAATTCGGCGAAAATTCATTCATAGCCATTTTACCTTACTATCTCATTGATTTTATAAGCATAGATGCAGATACAAAGATCAATTTTTTAATCTTCTCCCTCGATTTTGTCAGGGAAATAACAGAAAATGCAAATCAATCATATTTTAAAATCTCCCCGGAGATTATTCAATCTCCGTGTTTGAGTGTTTCGGTTGACGAAATTAAGGTATTGCTCAATTTTCATTCTTTTATAGAACAACAACAAAGCCGCAATGATCATCCTTTCAGAGAGTATATTGTCCGGAATCTTTTGTGTTCCTTTTTTGCAGAAATAGGATCCATCTATATGTCGCAAAGCACGGCAGGCATTGAAGTGAAAATGCATAATGATATGGAAACTCGCTTTTTTAAATTGCTGACACAATATTATAAGGAACATCGGACGGTATCATTTTATGCCGACAAGATGTGTCTGACACCTAAATACCTGTCGACTGCAATCAAGCAACTCACCGGAAAAACTGTTTTCTCTTGGATCAATGAGGCGATTATTTCTTCCACAAAGTATATGCTCAGAGCAACAGACATGACCGTTGCCGAGATATCTGAAGAACTGAACTTCCCCAACCCATCTTTTTTAGGGCGTCTATTCAGGCAAAAAACAGGGATGACTCCATTGCAATATCGCCACAGCAAATAATATTCGGGATAAGTTGAGGTGTGAATAAGTTTTCTGTTTTTTTATAAAATGGATGTATTATAATTTCCATTTATCAAAATATATATATATTTGCAATCTCAATATAGCAAAAAGGTCAATAAAAATAGAAATGAATACAGAAAACACAGAACAGCAAGATGTGCTACAATCCAGATTTGCAGAAGTAAATGTAGGCTATACGACGAAGGATGCGATTGATGAAGCTAAGAGATGCCTCAATTGTAAAAATCCTTTGTGTGTGCAAGGTTGTCCCATTGATCATAATATTCCGGGATTTATCAATCAGCTTTCGATGGGCAACATCGGAGGTGCAATGCAGATATTGAATGAGAAAAGTAATTTGCCTGCCATCTGCGGAAGGGTATGCCCTCACGAAAAGCAGTGCGAAGGACATTGTATACTCAACAAGAAAGGCAATCCAGTGAGAGTGGGCAAACTCGAACGTTTCATTGCCGATTTTGATAGCGATATGGTGCTGATAAAAGAACGATTGAAACCAAAAACCAGAGGCAAGGTGGCTGTGATCGGTTCAGGTCCTGCAGGACTGACGGTGGCTGGCGATCTGGCGCGTCAGGGTTTCAATGTGGTGGTCTTTGAAGGTCAAAAAGAACCCGGAGGTGTTTTGATGTATGGTATACCGGAATATAGGCTTCCTCATGAGATTGTGAGGCGCGAAGTGAAGAAAATCGAAGCATTGGGCGTAACTTTCATCAATGATTGTGTTGTCGGAGAAAAGATAACGGTCGATTCAATGTTGGAACACGAGTTTGATGCTGTTTTTATCGGTTCAGGCACATCTGTCCCTAAGTCATTAAACATTGAGGGAGTAAAGTTGTATAGAGTTCTTCAGTCGTCTTATTTTTTACGTATGGTAAGTTTATATAATAGTGGGGACATTGGTCGCGAAACAGTTCCACTCATCGTCGGAGAGAATGTTGCCGTGATTGGTGCGGGAAATGTGGCAATGGATACTGCCAGAACCGCTATTCGTATGGGTGCGAAGAGCGTAAGTATCATCTATCACAGAACAGTGGAAGAGATGCCCGCGTTGCAAACCGAATATAATGAGGCGGTGGAAGAAGGTGTGAATTTTTTGTGGGAAACAGATACACAGGAATTTATCGGTGAAAATAATACATTGAAAGCAGTCCGGGTGATTGATCCCGATGGCGAAAAAATAATCCCGATGGATCGTGTGCTCATAGCTGTGGGTTCAAAGCCTGCTAACCGCATTGTATCTACGTCATTAGGTATAGATGTTAACGATGCCGGCTATGTGATCACCAAAGAATTTCCCTACGGAATGACAAGTCGTAAAGGCGTTTTTGCAGGTGGTGATGTCGTGCATACTCCGCAAACCGTAGTGTTGGCGATGCGTGAAGCTAAACAAGTGGCTATAGGCATTGCTCAATATGTTGATGCCGTAAAACTTCTTGGAGTGTAAAACTTCTTGGTTATATTATAATTATATAAAAGCATCGCTGGATTAATTTAGCGATGCTTTCTTTTATTTTTCGATACGCATACGGGCATCTACGGCTATAACTTGCTTTTCGTTTGCCAACAGAGGATTTATGTCTAATTCTTTGATCTCTGTTGCAAAACGGAGCAAGATAGAAAGCCGGACAATGATTTCAGCAAATAGACCTTCATTCAACCCTTTTTGCCCCCGTGTACCCTGTATTATTTTGTATGCTCGCAACGAACGGATCATGGAGGATGCTTCCTGAGAACTTAGTGGAGCCAAGCCGGAAGCCACGTCTTCAAGTATTTCTACGAAGATGCCTCCTAGTCCGCAAAGCACGATATGTCCGAATTTAGGTTCATAATTGGCTCCGATGAATAGTTCTGTGCCCGAAAGCATTGGTTGCAGCATGACTGAATGCACATCTTTTATCGACATCAGCCGATCGAATTCAAGAGCGAGGTGTTCTTTTGTTTTTATGTTGAGTACAACTCCGCCGATGTCTGATTTATGAACAGGTCCCACACATTTTGCAACAATCGGATAGCCGATTCTTTCGGCAAACGCAATAACCTCATCTTTATTAGCAGAAACAAATTCTTCTACTGTTGGTATGCCTGCGGCTTTGAGCAACTGGCGAACCGTTTCCGGCTCGATGTATCCGTCACCTTCTATTGCATCTATTATCCGTCTTATTTGCGGAATATCCACATCAAGATCTTCCATTTTTCCTGTCGAGGGAGGTGTGACAGTCACCACTTTTGAGAGAGCATTAGCAAGCGCCACCTCATCAATGAAGTTGACGTGTCCTTTTTTTACAAAATCGTCCATTTCTTTTGCGGCCATTTTCACAGATGGAAAAATAGCATAGATGGGGATAGGGCTCGATTTGATTTTTTCGTCCAAGATATTATATGCTTCGGCTACTTTTGTAACACCCGGATCTCCGTACAGGACGGCAATGCCATCTATTTCTTTAAATTTTTCAATACAAAAATCAATAGCTAAACCCAGATGTTCGCCTGTGCCTGTTCCCAATAAGTCGATTGGATTTGAGACAGAACTTCCCGGCAAAAGTTTTACTTTCAGTTGTTCGCCCAATTCTTTAGGCATTTCAGGCACATCTATTTTTCCTTTGGCTAGGGCATCGGTTAGGATGACGGCAGGACCTCCGGCTTGTGTGATGATAGCCAGATTCTTGCCTTTCAGTTTGGGCAACGATAGCACTGCACCAACATTTGCCAGTTCGTCTCGCGAGAAGCAGCGGATGATACCTGCTTTGCGAAAAAGAGCTTCTACGGCCAAATCAGAACTGGCTATCGCTCCTGTGTGTGATGTTGCGGCACGGCTACCAGATTTGGAAGTTCCGGATTTTATGGCAGCTATTTGGCAGCCTTTCTTTATCAGAGAAGACGCATGTTCCAAAAAACGATCAGGATTTTTTATTGTTTCTATATATAGCAATTTTATTCTGGAACTTTTTTCAGGGTCGAAAGTTTCGTCCAGATATTCGAGTACATCTTCCACCCCGATCTGTGCTGCATTGCCAACAGCCCATACAGCTCTGAATCGCAATCCAACACGGATTGCAGACTCGATGATGAAAGTAGCTGTGCCACCGGAACTCGAAACCATTTCTACTCCGTTGGGATCGAGGCTAGGTATTGGTTTTGTGAATATACACTGATGATTCAGGTTGAACATGCCGCTACAGTTGGGACCGATGAGGCAAGCTCCAGCATCGGTGATCAATTGGGTTATTTTTCGTTCCAATTCTGCACCCTCAGGAGTTTCTTCACTGAATCCGGCCGAAAATACAATAAATGCTTTTACTCCTTTTTCTTTCAGTAAGACAGCAATGACGTCATAGCAGGCTTTTGCCGGGATGGAGATGACCGCCAGTTCGGTGTTAGGGATGTCTTCTACGTTTCGGTAGCATTTTATCCCCTGCACTTCATCTTCTTTGGCATTCACGACATAAAGTTCACCTTTGAATGTCCCTTCAATGATGTTGGCAAGTGCACTTCCTCCGGGTTTCAGTTTGTCATTGGAACCACCTACTACTACGATGCTTTTGGGATTGATCAGTTCTCTATTTATCATAATATTCGTGTTTTCTACAAATATAACTCTAAGTTTTGTGTCAAAATGATATATTCATTATATTCTAAAACATGTTTACTCGTGATGATAGGGTTCATTGTTGAGAATGGTCATTGCTCTATATAATTGTTCTATAAAGATAAGGCGTATCATCTGATGAGAAAATGTCATTTTGGAGAGTGATATTTTTTCATTAGACTTGGCATAGATTGCATCTGAAAAACCATAAGGTCCACCTATGATGAAAACTAAACGTTTGGCGACAGTGTGTGTTTTCTTTTCAATGTATGCGGCAAACTGAGTGGAAGAATATTCCTTGCCTTTTTCATCCAGCAAAACAATGTAGTCGCCTGATAGAAGATTCTTGAGGAGCAGCTCACCTTCCTTTTCTTTTTGCTGGTCGACAGTCAAATTTTTGGAGTTTTTCAAGTCTGGAATGACCTGCATCTCGAACGGAATATAATGTTCGAGACGGTTTTTGTATTCATTTATTGCTTTTACAAAATAGTCGGCATCTGTTTTGCCAATGACAATTAAGCAAATTTTCATAACAGGACTTTACTTGTATCTAATTTTACATTTTCAGTTACATCTTATAGATATAACTGGAAAGATTCATCCCACCCAACGCACAGAAGAGTAGTTTTATCGAACAAATGTACGGAATTGAGACGGTTTTCAGATAAGTACCCCTATTTATATCAATATTTTGTTACTATAAGATTGGTTATTGGCGAGAGTTAGCAGAAGATAATAAATGCCGGAAGAAAGATTGCTGAAGTTTATTGTTTTTGTGTAATCTTGCACTTGATTGTTGAAGACCAGTGATCCTAATGAATTGTAGACAAAAAAGTTAGAAATTTTGGTTTCAGATATTATTCTGAACTGTTTGCCTCCTTCACTTATGATTTGCACTTTGGGCTGTTGTATTTCCGATAAGGATATGTTGGACAGATTTTCCCAAAAGTCAGTTTTCCCTTTTATCACTGTTTTATCGGCTTGTTGTTGGGGATACCAATCTGTGCCGCACTCAGAAAGTCTGACGGTGACAAATGGGTTTGTCCTGTGTTCAAATTCCAATGCACCCATATTTTTGGTTTCCGGTCTTGAATTTCCTGAAAGATCGGCAGAGACATAGCTGAAATCGGTGCCTCCGGTATCTGGAGCATCCAGAATATTGTCAGATGTATTGTTCAGTCTGACAATGCCTTTTCCGGCACCTTCTGTTGAGGCGCTGTAGTCAAGTGCTCTGTATGTGAATCCGCTGAGCGTGAACGTTTTTTTGAAACGGTAGATATTATTGCTATATATGATGTTAGCGTCATTTGAGGCCACCCTGTTTAATATTGTATTATTATCAACATTATAAAATACATTGCGGGCAATTGTGCATTCGGGTTTTAATGTTCCGGTGACTTTCTGGTTCGGGTAGTATGGGTTTGAAGAAGAATAAGTGTATGAAGTTTCAGTTCCCAAGTCAACATTTTTACAATTCACAAACGTGTTATAACTGATCTCAACATCTTTCACCTGATGATACGCATTGAGAGGCTCTTTGTCCAAATCAGTAGACGAGGTCGGTTTTTCAAAGATTCCCATCATCACACATAGTGCGGAGCGACTTCCTGTGCCTTGCAAATCCTGAAAAAAATTGTTGTAGATTTTATGCCCCTGATTAATCACACGCACACCTCCGCAATCGTTCACTCCATTGCCTATGAAAGCATTGCTTTCAATGGTGTTGCGGTGTCCGTGACGACATACCAATGCACCCTGACTTTCGTAGAATACGTTTTTACGAATAATATTGTCGCAACTTTTTATTGAAACTATTTCAGCTTCTCCGTTGCAAGTGTAAAAGAAATTACTTTCCACAATTGTTTGACAAGACAGCTGGGACGTTTTTGAGTCTCCCAAACGGATTGTTTCCGCATTGTTTCCTGGAGAGAATTTGCTGCGATAGCCAAAAAAATTATGATCTATCAAATGATTATTTTCCTGCGAATCGGATTTTTCGATATTGACCATCATCAATACGCCTCCACTGGTTTTATTTGTAAAATAGCAATGATCTACACGATTGTTTTTGCCATAGAGCATCACCCACCGTTCCGATTTATCAGTGCTTGTCTGGTAGCTTTCGTCCGGATTGTTGCAATTGTCTATCACCGTGTTTGTTAGCCGGCAATTATTGGCAAATACGGAACTTGATGTTCTGAATTCAATTATGTCACCTTCATTCGCGGCCATTCCGTCTTTCAGCGTTAAACCGTCAACAACCAGATAACTGCCTCCGATTTTTAAATTTATATTACCTGTCAAAACTACTTTCCCTTCATTTTTTGCTTTAAGGGTTATCGGATTAATCGCAGTTCCACTTCCTGAAAAAACAACCTGAAAATCGGAATATGTACCATCGGCAAGATATACTATATCTCCGGGCAACAGACCATCTTTCAATTTTGCTTTCAAGCTGGATATTTGTGACGGAGTGTATGTATATTCAGCAGAAAATAGCCCTGAGCATAAGACTAGGAAGAAAATACTTAGACATAATTTTTTCATTCTACAGAGAAAGATTTATATCTTCCACAGTGAGATCAATTTCTTGCACTGTGGAAGATGATAGATAAATTTATTTTACAATTTTCCGGACAAATGAACCTGCCTTAGTTGTGACTTTCACAATATACGTGCCTGTTGGTAGGTGATTGATCGTGAAATTCTTTTGTGAAGAAGATAAAATCTTTTTGCCAATAGCGTTGAATAATTCAGTTTCTGAGTTTTCATCCACATGAATGGATACTGTCTGGTCAGATACAGTAATTATTTTATTGGGTGCAACTTTTTCCGTATCGATCAAAGTTGATAGGCTGCCTAAAACGTCGGTCAGAAAAACAGTGATCTCATTGTTCATTTGAGTATTGTATTGGTCGCTGAATTCGCCATGTCCGCCACCGGGTACGGTTGTGAACTGATATTTTACTCCGGCAGTTTGCAAATAGCTGACAAGTAGTTCAGACTGAGAATATGGAACAGTTGGATCTGCATCTCCATGAATAATGTAGGTGGGAGGAGTGTTTGCGTCAACCAAATAGACCGGCGATATGGATTTTATAAAATCGGCATCGTCTTTTTTATCTCCTAACCAAGCTACTAAAGAGGAATAGTACATGAACTGAGTGAGATCGGATGGTCCGTATTTGTCTATCACGGCAACTATTTTATAGTTTCCGGCATAATCATTGCATCCGGTATCAAAAGCTCCGTTATTTTGCAAATACCCGGCAGTTAGGGCTAAATGACCTCCTGCCGAACCGCCTTGAAAGATAACTTTATTGGGATCGATGTGCAGTTCATCAGCGTGTTTCAACAAATACATCATGGCACAGCGAGCATCTTCGACGGCAGCCGGAGCTGTGGCCTGGGGTGTCATGCGATATTCGATGTTTGCAACAGCCATGCCCATATTGAAATAGACGTTGAATCCACTTTGTGATTCTTTTTCACCATGGTTCCATCCGCCACCATGAATGTTGATCACAACGGGTACGGATTTCTCGGCTGAGGTTGGATAGTATATGTCCATACGGTTCTGGTTGACATCTGCTGTTGAGTAGGCAACATCTATCTGAGAACTGTAGTTTGCAGGATATGAAACTGTTTTATAGGTCGAAAATGAAACAGTTTTTGTATTACTCAATATAGATGTATTTCCTTTTTCAAGAAAAGCACCTTCGGGTATGGTCATCGTGTAGCTTTTTCCACTGGTAGTGCTCTCTAACGTAACTGGTATGGAAACCGTTTTACCATCAATAGAGCATACCGACACAGGAATAGACGTTGAGTTGAGCATAATGTTTCCTGTTCCGAATTCTACTTCTCGGTTGAAAGTCAATAGAACATTTTTCGTTAAATTATAGTAGCAGGTTGCTCCTTCAGCGGGAGTTGTTGCTGTTATATTCAATTCTACCGATTCTTGATAGGTACGCGTAGCTATTTTATAGATCACCATGGCTCCACCCGAATTGTTCGCCACCCGGAGTTTTGTTTCGACATTTCGGTCAAGTGTGATAACATATACGCTGTCAGGCGTTTTTCTGGCCTCGTAAGTTCCTATCACAGACCAATTGCCGTTTATTTCTTCCTCCAGATTGAATGTGTTTCCTGCGGTTCCGGCAAGCATATGAAGTTCTACTTCGCCAACAGTCTTGAGTAAAGGAAATTCTACAGAGCCACCATTCGCTTTTTTGTCCAGATACATTCTGTTGGTGTGTTTCTCACCCGTAGGACAAGTTGCATTGCCGGTGACCATAGCGGCTTTTACTAAATTGAAACCATTTATTTCGAGACTTGGATAAGAGCCTGAAGTTGGTGCTGCAGTCAGGATTTCGCCCCAACTGCCATCACCAAAATCAGTACTTAACTTTTCAATAGTTTCGCTTGGCGGATCTACTGTACCGCTTTGTTTGGTCAATTCAATATCATCGATGGCAAACCATGCGGAGTTTCCACTTCTGATGGTTGAATAGAACTTAAACTTTGTAGCACTTGTTTCGTTTACAACGATAGATACCTGCAACCAATCTGCTGTTTTGGATGGAACTGTATAGGCATCGATGGTTTTGATCTCAGTTTCTACGCCGTTCACAACTTTCAATATATGCAGATCCATTAATGTATTGTTGGCATTTTTGGCAATATAAAAAGATAATGTGCCCACATTCGAATATTCGGGAGTTTGCAGATAGAAAGTATTGTCTATGCAAGTGGCATCGAATTTGACGGCATAAGTTCCGGCAAAAGAGAGAGCTGGAGTGGTGGAGTGAACAGTCGCATTTGTGCTTCCACAAGTTCTTGTCCATCCTGTAGGTGTGGATGTCGCAAATCCTTCCTGAAAGTGATATTCTATATCTTCAGCTTTCAGACCGAAAGAGAAGCATATAAGGACGGCGCTCAATGCAATAATTAATTTTTTCATATTCATAAAAGGTTTCAATTTATTAAGATTTAGAAGAGTGTGGTTTCCGTATAAATAAAATAGGAGGTTCAGATGTTAGTAGATAGAGATAGGATGTTTAGTGCCCATCTATTGAGCATAAAACAACCATCTGATGTCTGTTTCTTTTGTTTTACAATATTTATCAAATAGTTTTTGATAGTCAGCATTTGGCTGAAATGTGGTAGAGCGTTTTAATGTCCAACACAACTTTTCCTGATTCAGATTCCATTCCTTTATTTGTTGGTATGGAAAATAGCTTTGTGGTTTTCCCAAATATATGCTTATGAATTCAATCGCCTTATTGAGCGAGCGTCCATCCGGCGAGGTTGAATGATATAGGTCTACACCGACCGACTTGGCAAGGTCGCACATATCCATTGCATGTTCTATATTGAACAAGGAATAGTGCAGGGCAATGGTTCTTGCAAGTTCCAGAGGTTGGCTGCCGTCCGGTTCTATTTGTTTAAAGAGCCTGCTTCCAGCAAAATCTGCAATCACTTTGTCTGCAACATCCTTACGTCCGGTAAAGAGAGCGTATGCTGTGACCTGAACATCGTATGCCAAGCCGTGGTTGTTTTCGGCATTTCGTTCATCACTGCCGATTTTGCTGGCTAGCAACCAATCAAGATAGTCTGAAAACCATTGTTTGAGAGCTGCATAGTCTTCTTTATTCAAGGCTCTGGATGAGGATAGCAAGTTGATACAATTGACCATTTCGGCAAAGCAATAAGTGTCGATGATCCCTTCAGCCCGACCTTCACCGTTGTTGTGTCCGGGAATCATTTGTCCATATTCCAGATTAGGGTTCATACGGGTTTTTTTATCCAGAAACCACATCTGAAGATTTTTTACGGCTTGGATAGCATATTTTTCTTCCCCTGAAAAAAAGTAGGCATAGCTCAGAGTTGATATATTTTTTGATAAATCGTCCAGTTTATATCTGTCCAGATTGTTGATCTCGGGATTGCGTTGCCCGTCTTTCCGAATATAAGGTAATCCATCGGATTTTGCTGTGTCAGGCCACCAATAGGGACCCATACTCACATAATCATGTTTGTCGCCGGAGCCTGCAACAAGTTTTTTTTCTGTAACGGGCTTCAGTATTTTTTTCAATTCCTTGTCGGCGTTTCGTAATAGGAAGCTATAAGCTGTTTCGCCATTTTCAGATGTTTCAAAATGCTGCTTGGCATCAATCAGTTGACGAGATGTCACTGGTTGCTGTGCAAAAATACCAACACCGTAAAATATGGATAAGAAGATTAGAATTATTTTTTTCATTAAAAATTTATTGCGATTAAATGATTATTTTTTCTGTATAAATGTTCTTATCGACAAGGATGTTAATGATATATACTCCCGTATTGGATAAAAGAAAAGTGGAGTCTTGTCCGGATGTTTCTATTCGAGACAACCTTTGTCCCTGAAGGTTGAAAATATTTATCGTTTTGTTGCAGGTAACATCGTTCGTGAACGTAACCTTGACACTTCCGCTTGGTGATGTGACTAGCCGGAATGGTTTTTCCTTCAAAACCATATTTTCTATACCGGAAGCCGATCCTGTGAGTCTGAATTTGAGCTGAGCCAGATATAAGGACGGAATTTCAGTGATGGGATTGTTTTGCCGCTCAACATATCCGATCGGAAAGTTGCTGTCAGAGATCGGTTTTCCTGTAATGGATTTGGCAACACATCCAATGGCATAATTCTGTGCAGTAGGCGGTTTCTGCAAACCTATTATTCCCGAAGATGTTACATTGCAATTCCAAAGCACAGACTGTATGGCTGCCCATCCATGACCTGTTCCCATATCCACACGGTTATACAGCCCAAGTGTGAAGTCGCGCTTGAGATTCTCTTCTTTGTGTCCGTCATAGAGCATTCCTTGTGTCCATTGTCTGTGTCCTTCGTTCACGGAATTGACCGAATCGGAGATGCAATTGAGAAATACATTGCCCGAAGCCGTAGATGTACCATTAGATACATAATGGTGTCTGCCATTGCGTGCATAGCAATTCTTGAAAAGAATGAGTTGAGAATTGATGTATGTGTTGAAGTTATATCGACGTTCACCTGTGATGATAGACACCGGATCAATGGCTTCACAGTTTTCGATCGTACTGCGTGTGGTGCAATCCGTAATGAATCCTGACTGCCCAAAACCCTTAGTCACAACATTTTTTGCCCAGGCGTTCTCTACACTTTTGAAACGTATTGCCTGCCAAGCGTGATTCTCATCTTCACCACCTGCACTTTCAATATCGACCCGTAGATTTTCTATTCCGATCTGATTGAGTATTGTAGAAGGATTGATCTTGTATATGTAGGATTGCGCCAAAGATTTGTTCAATGTGTAGAATAAAGGCGCATCAATGGTGATTTTGTTTCCTTCTATTTTAGTTATATAGCGATGGTAAAGAATTGGAAGTTGGTCAACTGTCCATCGTTCATCTTCTTCATCGGCTGCCGGAGCAGGCACACCTCCATAGTTTACCGCTGCAAGCCATTCGGCGGTGCATGGATGGCATATTATGATGAGGTCGCCCACAGCATAGGGAGTTGCACTCGTTACCGAAAATGACATAGATCCCACCGGAACTATATTGTCTGTTATGTTTTTTTGAGTTCCGCTAATTTTAGATGTCCATTTATTTTGAGATGTGTTTCCTAATACAATCACATCCCGCTGACTGGGTGTATCACCTTTCGCATAGATAATTGTGGAATGGCTGGGATCCGCATCGTTGCCCTTGCCACGAATAACCAATCCACTGTACTTAACATTTAGAGTGCCGTTGATTTCATACTTTCCGGCGCGAAGCAAAAGTGTACCTCTGAAACCATCTGCATCCGGCGTTCTTGATCCAACTTCGTCGATTGCTGCCTGAATGTGAGCTGTGTTGTCTCCTGACACAGGAGATATTTCTTTCACAACTTGTATCGTTGGTAGATCAATGCCTCCGCCTTTATATCCTGCGTGGCTGAAATCCGGCAAGACAAAACCATCCGAATCAGCAGAATATGTGAGTATTCCTTGTCCGTCTATTTTAACCAGATTGGTCTGAGCCAATGCTTTGAAGCCAGTCATACAAATGAGCAATATGCATAAGCGAATTTTCATGGCTTTGTTCGGTTTTTTGAATTATGTTATTTAAGTCCGATGTTTTTTCCATCGCCGGCTTTGCCGACCAATGGTGACTTTGAGTTTAATTTATAGAATGTTTTCTTTTCAAATTTTGGGTCTGAATAGATCATCCCTTCTCCAATCGATGCATCTTGAGATACTGATATTTTCCCTGCATTATATACATTGCTATAACTCACCGTATTGTGCCGTCCTTGCAGGCGCACTGGATATTTTGCCAACGAATTGCAGAAAATTGTATTTTCTATTTTAATCGAAATCAAGCCTGTTTGTTTTATCATGGTCTGATTTTCTTTATTGGCTACATTGTCGAAAACACAATGATTTATGATCAAGTTGCCACCAAGCGTCGATTCATCATTCCCTCCGCGAAGAAAATCCATTGCCCATTGCTCGATGTTGCTGAAAACAGTATTGTCGAATGTCATAAACTCTGCACTGTACAACCCTTTTTCATCTTTTTCATCGTTCAGGGCAAAACCTCTGTAACTGTCGCGGATGATGGAGTTCGTGACCATCAGAGTGTCGGCAAAAGATGTTTTGTAAGCCTTATAGACACATCCGCCTTCTTTGTTCTGAAAATCATATATATCACAGTTATTGATGAAAATATTGTAAGAGTCAGAATTTTCTTTTGTCGTTGCAAAAGCATATTTTGCAGGAATTTTTTGCTTGAGTCCACCATCAATGGCAATTCCATCAATATGGAATGTTAATGCGCCGCCTATTTCAAAGATGGTGACAGTTGTAGCTTCACCGTCCACTTTGATCACAGGTCGGGATTTTGCGTTCTCGTCGGCACGGATGGTCAAGGTATGAGGTATTGACAGTTTCTTTGAATTTACATATACACCTTCGCTCAGTTCTATGACGTCTCCGGCTTTTGATTTATTGATAGCTTTAGCTAAAGCGTCAGTCTCCGAAGCAGTTATTTTGATTGTTTTTCCGGACAAGGCTACAGATGCGGGTGAGTACCATTTAGGCCCGCAATTAGATTTGGAGGCTTGTTCATTGGTTGCTTTGTTTCCGTTCATTTCCATGGCACCCAGCCATTTCTCTGAACCTCGTGTCCTACCGTCAATGTCTGTTTTCACGTACGGAACATCTATTTTAGCCACCATTTTTGTAAGGGCTAATGGTATTCCATTCTGACCTCTTCCAATTTTGACATCTCCCTGCGCAAAACCGTCACCAACTTCGTTTCCTTTTTCGCTGAAGAGCAGATTGTCTTCAAACTTGATGCCATCTAATTTATCAAAAGCTTTGATTAACAAAGGTTCTTCGGGACAATAGACAACATTGTTGGCAATTTTGACATCCTGAGGTGCTAAAGATCTTTCCTCATCGCTGCCTACACAAAGTTGCCAGGGTAGTTCGCAGTCTATCCACGTATTGAATGAGATCTCGCAATTTTTGACCTGATGATAGCGGTTTTCAGGTGAATTGGGAACTCCGTTCATGATAACCAAAGGTCCTCTGAAATCTTTGCCACGTAGGCCGTAAAAATAATTATTAAATATCTTATGACCTTCGTTGATGATTCGCACACCTCCTGTACTAGGCTTCATATTGCCGATGAAATAGTTGCCGGACACTTCATTTCTGTCGCCATGACGGAGCACGACGCTGCCTTCGCATTCAAAGAATAGGTTGTCAATAATACGGTTCTCACACGATTTCACGGATATTATTTCCGTTTCACCATTGCATCGTTCAAAGTAATTACCTTCGACAATCGTATTTGAATTTTGTTTTGATACCTGACTCGTACCTATCCGCATGGTCTCACCTCCATTGGAGCCCAAGCGAGGACGTGCTGCAAAATAGTTCCTGTAGATATGGTGATAGTTCTGGTTGTTTCCTTCACCGTTCGGCCACACAATGAGTGTAACGCCCTGATTGGTTTTCCCTCCGAAATAGCAATATTCTACTGCGTTATGCTGTCCCCAGAGATTGACCCATGCATCTTGCTCTTTACGATCGGGCTTGTTGAAGCGATCTATTACACAATTTCTGAGAATGGAGTTGTTTGCTGTGTTTGTTGTTCCTTTTCTGAATTCGATAACCTGCCCGGTAGGGGTATACCCGTTGATGAAAACAAGACCATCCACAATCAGGTAGTTTCCGTATAATTTCAGATTTGACAAACCTTCGAGCGTTGTTGATCCATATTCTTCGACCGTAAGAGTGATTGGTTTTTCCTTTGTGCCCTCACCGAAAAAAATGAGTTGTGCGTCTTTCCAAACACCTTTAGCCAAAACTAATGAATCACCCGGTTGTAGTGTTTTTACGACCTGATTGAACTCTGAAATGGTCGATACTTTTTGTGTCGCGGCCATCAGTCCGGAAATTTGTATGCAACAAAAAAACAGTATTGTGATTATTTTTTTCATTTTGTCTTATCTTATTGTTAGTATCAAATCCCAAACCTGCCTAGGTTTAAAAGCAGGCTTGGGCTGATGCTTTTTCTTATTTTTGGTAGAGTATATCGGCTTGGGCTGAAGAAAATTTGTCTTGGACAATGCCGGAGTAGTCGACCGAATTGACTCTCATTAAACCATTTTTGCCTGTGGATGAGTTTTTGAACCATATGATGTCACCCGGTTTGTAAGCGCTGTTGCCTGAAGCCGACTTGAAGTATGATATATTGTTTGTCGCCGGAACGGGTATGCTTCCAAAGAGGGCATCCGAAAGATCCGATATATCATTTGAATTGAACATATCGATAATTACTTTTTGTTCGGCAGAGGTAGCATCTAATACTCTGAATTTGACCGTGACAGCATTGAAAACCGTTAGATTCATCAACGAGCTTAAAGAAGTGGTTCCACAATAATAATTTTTGATGGTTCCTGATGTCAGTGACTGAGGTCCGTAGAAAACAAATGCTCCACTGTTGTTTGAATATGTTGCAAATTCAATATCTCCCGGATGTTCTACAGCCTGACAGGTTGTGTATGTGCCGCCACCTTCTGCATCGAAGAAAGCCCCTGTTCCGGTAGCTCCTGTGCTGCCTCCGTTGCCTCCGTGTGCTGTCAGGTGCAAATCGAAGTAAGTATAGAAAGTGGGTATCACGATCTGAAAATCGGGCATGATGTCATCGCTTTCACATGCGTTGTGCAACATCCATAAATTAGCTGATGCATTTGATGTCAGATTGGTAGGCAATGATACGCTTATTTGCGTGTTGGAAATCAGTTTGAATGTGAGATTTTCTGTTCCGAAATAGACTGAATCGATACGGTCGGCATTGGTGACGTCTATTAGCAACACCTGACCAAGATATGCTTTGCCCGGACAAGAAATCACAACAGGAGGTACAATTGTTTTGTTGGTAGCATATGCATCGCTTTCCCAATATTTAGCAGTTGCCTTTTCGTAATATTCCAATTTGATTTTGGCTGTAGGATCACAAATTACGGGCACAGTGAATGTGATCTTTTCATCGGTCTGGAACAAAATTATCGCTTTGCGATCTGTTGAGCCGGAGAGATAAATATTCTGGATGGTCTTCAGATTTTGTCCTGTCACGTCAACCTGCATGCCACTTGCTAAAATATCAGACGCTTCGACCGAAAGTTCCACATTCTCAGGAGCTTTATCTATTACTGTAAAAGTTTCGCTGCTCTCTGCCGAACCTTTCAGATTGAAAACTTTTATTTTACCTGAAGATTCCATTCCGGTGAGCTCTATCAATATTTGAGAATCTGATATTTTATTTTTTATTTTACTTGTCACGCCATTTATCTGCACGGAGTCGGCTTCGGAGAAACCCACACCAGTGATAAGGATTTCTGTGCCTGCACTGCCCGTTTGTGGGTAAAAAGATTCAACTTGCGGAGCTTGAACTTTGTTGTTCAGGTTGTTGTCTACGATTCCCAATGTTTCGTCGCAACTTGTAAAACAGATCAGAGTTGCAAGAAGTGGCAATATTATATATTTAAGATTTTTCATGTTGTTTGAGTTTAGACGGTTAATATCCTGCATTTTGAGTTAAAATGAACTCAGTGCTCGTATCGATCTCTTTTTGGGGAATCGGCAACAATATCTTGTTTTCGGGAAGTGAGGCGAATGATGGGCCTAATGTTCCTGAACCATAGCCGGAATACCAACCTCTTTCTGTATTGAAAAATTGATTGTTGAGAACAGTGATCAGTCTGTTTGTACGAACCAGATCATAGAACCGCTGGTTTTCATAGGCAAATTCGGCACGACGCTCTTTTTCTATTGCCAGACGGCATTCGTCCTGACTGTTTATTGCCATTGTTGTGTTTGCGAGGTCCAATCCGGCACGATGTCTCACTTGCAAAATGAGTGGAATGGCGTTGGCATATCCTTCTGTTTCATTATAAACCTCAGCAAGCATCAACAAAACGTCTGAAAAACGAAGTACTTGCCAATCATTTTCAGCTTCGTCTTTACGTGCCACTTTTGAGAAATATTTTGTGACAAATCTAACCGAACTGTTCAGCGTTTTATCTTTGCGTAGATCACCAGTTTCAAAAACATTGGAGAGTATGTCTTGTGAGGGATAATTATAGCTGTTGCCATCACCAATTATATATTTGTCGCCGGAACTTGCCGGACTGAACCTGTTGGCAAAAGGAGAACCTTGTCCGCTGGCATTTGCTTTGAATCGTATGGCGAAGATTGTTTCTGCACTCATTTCGTTGACAACAGAAAATACATCAGCGTAATTGTCCAGCAATTTGTGTCCGCTTAGTTCTTTTATTTCAATTAGCAGGCTTTTTGCTTTAGCATAATCCTTCATGAGCAGATAGGTTTTTGCCAGCAGAGTTTCGGCTGACCACCGGGTGATACGTCCCAAATCCGAATCATCGTATTTGTTGGGTAAATTATTATTTTCACATCCGAATTTCAGATCATCAATGA
This sequence comes from Dysgonomonas sp., assembly GCA_047974325.1. Taxonomy (GTDB): domain Bacteria; phylum Bacteroidota; class Bacteroidia; order Bacteroidales; family Dysgonomonadaceae; genus QVMP01. The sequence goes on from JBKECE010000053.1 coordinate 20,668, forward strand.
TGAAAGCATAAACATCAGAAACAGGAGAACGGTTGATTTTTTTTGTTTCATCGGTTGTTGAAAAACTCTTCATGATGGGCACGGGTCCAAACAGTTGCACCAGATTGTAATAGTGGTAGGCACGGATAAAACGAGCTTCACCTTCGAATTGATTCCTCAAGACACTGTCGGTCACTAAATCCAGATATTTCAGCACCAGATTGGCATCTCTCACATTTGCAAACACGTCTGACCAATATTGATATATTTGCGTGTTAGTTGTCATCGGACGGAACATATCCAGATCGTTGAACTCCAGATTCGTTGTATTTGTCGAATTTTGTGTATATTGATATGAATTGTCGCTGCGCAACTCTGTGAGCATCCACTCTGTGTTGAGCGGTTTTCTCATACCGGCATAGCAACCCATCAACAAGGCTTCGACATCTTTTTGATTTTTAGGTATATCTTGTCCTTCTATAACCTTAGAGTCTGTCGATAAATCGATGAGGTCTTCACATCCCCAAAATGCAGATAGCATAAATATGGAGATCAGCATATATATTGTGTTTTTTAAACTTAAAGATTTCATTTTGTTAGGATGTTAAAAAGTTAATTCTAAACCGACAGTGAAAGTACGTTGCAAAGGGAATGAACCTCTTTGGTATCCGTCTATGAATGGAGAGCTATATGTGTCGCTGGTATATTTATATTCAGGATTGATGCCTCTATAACCACTAGCCATAATGTACAATAGATTTTGGACTGTTCCGTAGAATCGCAGCGATTTTACGCCCAGTTTGTTTGATGATTTTGATGGAAGTTTGTATCCGATGGAAATATTCCGCAAAGCTATGTAAGAACCGTCTTCTATCACATAGTCTGTGAGCATCCAATCCATTCCTCCTGCTCTAGCATTCGGTGTTCTGCCGTCTCCGGGTTGTGTATCGGATACCCATTGGTTTTTTGCGAAGTTTTCGTTGAATCTCTTGTTTTCACTATAATAAGCATCGCCATTGATTATGTCATTGCCCTGAACACCTTGTATCATGAAACTAAAATCAAAATTTTTGTACATGACAGTATTTGTCATTCCCCAAGTGAAATCCGGAAAAGGATCTGCATTTAGTGCAACGCGGTCTTGTGCATCTATTTTTCCGTTTTTGTCCTGATCCACAATTTTCAATGCTCCGGCATAGGCATACATTTCCACACGTTTGGCACTAGCTTCTGCACCTGTGCCAAAAGCATCCACTTCGGCTTGAGACCATACCCCGTCTGTTTTGTATCCAAAATATTGTATGGACGGACCACCAACTATAGCAGCATACACTTCGTTGCGCTCACCGGTATAATATTGGGCGGCTTCGCCACCGATTTCCAATAAGCGATTGGAATTTGTTGCAAAGTTGACTGAGGTGTTCCATTTCAGAATTTTGTTGTCTATGTTGACAGTACTCAGTTCTATTTCAAATCCCCGGTTGCGGACTTTTCCTATATTGTTCCAGTAGTTTCCAAATCCGGAATAAGCCAATGTTGGTTGCAAGAATAGGAGTTTGTCTGTGATGGAATAATAATAATCCAATGTGAGCGCTATTCTGTTGTTGATCACACCAAAGTCTAGCCCGGCATTGTATTCATTCGTGCGTTCCCATGTCAATATAGAGTTTCCCAAGGTCGAGCTTAAGCTTAGTCCGGGGATCAAACTGCCGGTTCCTATTCCCAGAGAATAGTTTGACGCGATTAATGGGTTGGCGTATGCATAATTTTCGATCTTATTGTTTCCTGTTTTTCCATAACTCGCACGCAGTTTGGCATTTGATAGCCATTCGGCACTTTTTAGAAAATTTTCTTCTGTGGCACGCCATCCGAGAGAGACGGAGGGGAATGAACTCCAACGATGTCCTTTAGCAAACTTAGAACTGCCGTCTGTACGGAAGCTTGCAGAAAGAAGATATTTGCCCATGTATGAGTAAGATACCCTGCTCAGATATGATTCCAGAGCTTCCGGATACCAATCTGTTCCAGTTCCCGACAAATAAGTGTTTGCATAATTAAGTGTCTGAGAAACGTCTGAGGCGTAATCTGTTCCGATGATAGCGGCATTTTCGGTTTTTGTATATTGGTAAGTGGCTCCAAGCAAGACATTCAAACTGTGTATCTTATTGAAGGTATTGTCATAAGTCAAGGTGTTTTCGGTGAGTAGGTCTGTAGTCAGATAGCTACGGAATGTGCCGATGCTGGGCTCCCCTTCTTTTTTTGCACCATATGCCTGAAATTCATTGTCTTTTGCATATCGCACATATGCACTTTCGCTGGTGCGGAAAGTGAGATTCTTGTTGAATTTTATTTCAGCATATGCACTTGTCAGCATCCTGTATTCTTCACGCTTGCGGGTATCGCCATTCAAAATGGCAACAGGGTTGTTGTTTTGAGAAGACCATGGAGTCACAGTCGCTGTGGACGTGGACTCATAGACAGAACCATCGGGTAGTGTATATCCATTGAAAAAACTTTGTGGTAGGTTGGCGAAGTGACGTGGGTGCGCATAATCTCCTGCAGCAACAGTAAATTGTCCTACCTGATTTATTTTGTCTGCTAAATCCTGGGTATATGTAGTCGGAACCCATGAATAGAAGCGAGTGAAATCTGTGAAGTTGTTACTTGGGCGTTCTCTTTTTGAATATGTGGGATTGGCATTGATTCCGACTTTTACTTTTTTACTCATCTGGGCATCTACTTTGATGCGGGCACTGAACTTGTCATAAGTGTTCATCTTCATGATACCTTCTTCTGATGAATAGTTTCCTGACATGAAATATTTAATCTCCTTTGTGCCTCCCGAAACATTCAGTTGGTAGTTGTGGATTTGTGCGAAATCGTTCAATGCTTCTTTCTGATAGTCTACTTCGTTACCGATGATTTGGGTGGCTAATATATAACCGGCTTTTTCGGACGTTCCGGCATATTCCACACCACCTGCGGCAGCATCCCTATACAGCATTTTCACATAGTCGCTATATTTCATTATCGGATTCAGTTTGTAGGCAGTCTTCACTCCATGGTAGGTGTTGAATGTATATTTAGGCTTGTTAGTCTCTCCAGATTTTGTTGTGATGATGATGACACCATTGGCTGCACGCGAGCCATAGATGGCCGCAGATGCCGCATCTTTCAGAACTTCCACAGACTCTACATCTGCCATTTCAACAAAGCCCAGTCCATCAGACGTGGGATGTCCGTCTACTATGACGAGCGGATCATTTCCGGCACTGATGGAACCTAGTCCACGGACGCGCACTTGGGGTGCTACACCCGCCTCGGATGTTACGTTCTGAATGTTTACACCAGCAATTTTTCCTTGCAAAGCCTGATCTAGTCGGGTCGCAGGTAAGTCTTCCATGCCTTCGGTATTTAGTTTTGAAACCGATCCTGTGAGATGTGATTTTTTTTGCACACCATAACCAACTACAACCACTTCGTCCAGCAGTTTAGAATCTTCCTGCAATATGACATTGATCACTTTTTGCTTGCCAATGGTAATTGTTTGAGTAGAAAATCCTGTGTATGAAAATTGTAGTGAGGTGGTCGATGATGGAATTTCCAGACTGTAGTTTCCATCAAGATCGGAAGTTGTTCCTTGGGACGTGTTCGGAATTATGATTGTGACTCCGATCAGAGGTATTCCCTTATTGTCCAAAACAGTACCACTGATTGTTTTTTTATCTTGGGTTTGGGCAAAAGGATGCAAGTACATCCCGAACAAAGCCAGCATCAACATAATGATCCTAGCTTTAGAAAATAGGTTTTTCATAATAGAAATGTATTTCATTTGTTTTTCAGGTTTATACGTTTGGTTTCTATTTTCATATTTTGGTGAATACAAATTTGTTATGAGTTGTGATTGTTTATTATTTAGGGAGATAGATAATCAGGGTATATATATTTTAGGCTTTTTCTAAGTAGCGTACAATAAGATTTTCAGTGGTATACATGGTAAAAATTAGACTTAAAAGAAAGTTTTCATATAATAAAATTGGTATACCAATTATTGTATGGCAAATATAAATAAATATTTTTATTAGAAAATGGTTTACCAGTTTATTAAGTTTTTGTAAAAATGTAAAATTAATTATAAACATCTGTTTATTAGATACATATTATATTATATGTTTTAGAACATAGGTAAATAGTCTGAGGTATTACTTGTTTTTAAAAGAAGATAGTCTAATTTTGGAAAACCAAATTGGTATACCAGATTATTTTTGAGTAATAATACTTAACTTTATGTTTTTGTTTTAAAATATGAAGTTTATCTATAATATAAAGTATTAAAAGAAGTGTATGGAATCTCCTAAAGAAAGCAAGCAATTGCACATTGAAAGTTCTGAGAAATTGACAGATTCGATTATCAACCAATTGAAATTTCTAATCACAGATGGGCAGCTAAAGCCGGGTGATAAGTTGCTGTCGGAAAGAAAACTTGCCGAAAAGTTTGGTGTAGGTAGAGCTCCGGTCAGGGAAGCTATCAAGAAACTCGAATTTTATGGCATTCTCAAAACTCAACCGCAATGTGGAACATTTGTTGCAGCTCTCGATATTTCGGCGTTAGATAATTTAATCTCGGATGCAATACAGATAGAAACATACGATTTTTTCTCATTGGTGGAAACACGACAGATATTGGAAGTGAATGCAGTGAGACTTTGCTGCGAGAGACGAACCGATGTCGATCTGAAACTTTTGGAAGAAAGTATGCTCATCTGTGATAAAAAAATAAAAGAAGGAAATGCGGCTGTTGATGAAGATCTTAATTTTCATCGCCAGATAGCACAGGCTTCTAAAAATCAGGTGCTAAAATCTATGATGCTCATCATCACACCTGACATTATGACGAATTACAGAAAATATTGGATATGTGACAAGAACAAAACAGTTGCAGGCATGGAGCATCAGTTGTTATTTGAATATATCCGCAACCGCGATGCAGACGGAGCCGAAGCGATGATGAAACTTCACCTGAAAGGTGTGATGGATTTTGCCAAATCGGAAGTGTTTCCTGAAAATATAAAAGACCAAATAAAATATTAGAAAATATAGTGAAAAAGACATCTTTATATATTACGACATTGTTGATTCTGATTCTTGTTTTTTCAACAACGATATCGGCTTCCGGAACTCATCCTTGCCTCATTTTGAGCAAAGATGGGGTTGCTAAGATAAAAAAAGAGATGGGACGTGTTCCCTTGTTTGACAAAGCTTTGCAGAAGACCAAAACCGAAATGGATATTGTTGTGACCAAACCTATCAGCGTGCCTATTCCTAAAGATGCCGGAGGTGGTGAAACACACGAAAAACATAAACAGAACTATAATGAAATGTATAAAGCTGGGTTGCTTTATCAGATATATGGTGATGCAAAATATGCTCTTTTCGTGAAAAATATGCTGAATGAATATGCAAAGATGTATCCGGGATTGCCTTTGCATCCCGTGCAAAAATCAAATTATCGGGGCAAACTTTTCTGGCAGGGACTGAACGAGTGTGTATGGCTGGTGCATGTTGCTCAGGCATACGATTGCATATACGACTATCTGTCAGTTGCTGAAAGAGAAAATATAGAGACCAATCTTTTCACTCCGATGGTCAAGTTTATATCTGTCGATAATGCAGAGACATTCAATAAGATACACAATCATGGCACATGGGCTGCCGCCGCAGTGGGCATGATCGGTTATGTTACAGGAAAAAAAGAATGGACAGACATTTCGCTTTACGGATCACAGAAAGACGGTAGCAGTGGATTCCTGAAACAGATAGATAAACTGTTTTCACCTGATGGGTATTTCACGGAAGGACCATATTATCAACGATATTCGTTGCAGCCATTCATTATGTTTGCACAGGCAATTGAAAAGAATCAGCCCGAATTGAAAATATTTGAATACCGAGACAGGGTTTTGTGCAAAGCAGTGGACACCTCATTGCAATTGGCTTATACCGATGGACAGTTCTTTCACTTGAATGATGCTTTGGATAAAACATGGCACTCGATAGAAATAGTTTATGGAGTGGACATTGCCTATAATGTAACCAAAGACAATCGTTTATTGTCTATTGCGGAAGAGCAGGGACAGGTTATTCTGGGCGATGCCGGACTTGAAACAGCTAAGGCTGTAGCTGCCAACAAAGCAAAACCATTCGAGCAAAAAACATTATTGATCAGGGATGGCTCCGACGGATCGGAGGGTGGAATAGGCATCCTGCGTATGGGTGATCAGTCAGATCAAACTTGTTTGGTCTTTAAGGCAACAGCTCAAGGTATGGGGCACGGTCATTTCGATAAACTGACTATTTCTTATTATGATAACGGTAAAGAGATTTTGCAGGACTATGGAGCTGCCCGCTTCCTGAATATAGAGCAGAAAAACGGAGGAAACTATCTGCCTGAAAATGATACTTGGGCAAAACAGACCATTGCTCATAATACATTGACTGTGGACGAAAAATCAAACTATAACGGTAAACTCAAAGAGGCCGAAAAATATCACCCAACCATCACGGATTTCTATGATGGAAAAGATATTAAGGCGGTTTCGGCAATTGAAACCAATGCATATAGTGGTGTGAAGATGGAAAGAACCGTGGCAATGATCCGTCCGGAGGGCTTTGCAAAGCCACTGGTTGTGGATTTATATGAGGCGCAGTCTGATGAATCACATCAATACGACTTGTCGTTTTACTATCTGGGACAATTGATATCGACCAATCTGGATTATAAACCTTACACAACCCAGCGTACCCAGTTGGGCACAAGGAATGGGTATCAGTTTCTTTGGAAAGAAGCGGAAGCAGAGACCATAACCGATGGAGGTAATCCTTTTGTTACTTTCCTCAATGGAAATAGATTCTACACAATTACTAATTCGGGCGATGGTGCAAAGAAATTCTTTTTTAATCGCATCGGGGCAAATGATCCCAATTTTAACCTGAGAAATGAGCCTTCTTTCATGATTCGTGACAATGGAACATCGGCATTCTTTCTGTCGGTTATTGAGCCACACGGTGAATTCAATCCGAGGGAAGAATACACCACTCAACCGGAATCCAATATAGAAAGCATTCATTGCGAGCCGTCTGCTGATGGACAAAGCAAGAACATCGAAATAAAAACAAAAGATAATAAAATAATAAGAGTATTGCTAGCCAAAGAAAAGTACTCATTATCAGTAAAATAATTAAAGCGTAATTATCATGGAAAAAATTCAGAGTAAGCCGTTTTTTATAGCGGCAGAAGAGAAAGTATATAATGCAGACAAAGGTATTACCCGCCAATTCGTCGGTTACGACAATAATATAATGATGGTGAAAGTGATGTTTGAAAAAGGGACTGTGGGCTATCAGCATCAGCATCCACACGTTCAGACTACCTATGTGGTTTCGGGTAAATTTGAAATGACCATCGGAAACGAAACCAAGATACTTCAGGCTGGAGACGGATTTTATACCGAGCCGGACATTATTCATGGATGTGTGTGTCTGGAAGCCGGAATATTAATCGATGTATTCAGTCCGATCAGGGAAGATTTTGTCAAAACTTTTTAATTGTCGGAGCAGATGAAAATAAAAGGTTTACGGTGGTGGATCATCGGTCTGATTATGTTGATAACGATTATCAATTATCTGGACAGAGGCACACTGAACTATATGTGGTTGGCTAATATCGAATACAGTCTGACAGATCAGATCAGACCGGAGCAGAGCGAAAATCAAGCTCAGTTTATTGCCACAGACAATACTTACAAACTGGTTGCCAAGAACGGAACGGAAGTGTTTCAGAAAGCAGAAAATGTAACGTTCAAAAAGAACGGTCAGATTGTGGTGAACAGGGAAGGTATAGCTTACGATCTGGGCATTGTGGATACGACCGCATCGCCCGAAGAAGCAGCTAAGCAGGCAAAAGATATTCTGAGCACGATTACTATCTTCTTTATGATAGCGTATGGCATTAGTCAATTGTTCTCGGGAAAACTGTACGATAAAATAGGAACGAGAAAAGGCTTTACTGTGTCCGTTTTGTTATGGGGAACAGCAGATGCTCTCACATCGTTGGCGCAAGGCAAGATTTCCCTTACAGCATTTCGGATGATGCTCGGACTGGGCGAAGCCGGACCTTGGCCGGGAACAACCAAAAGCAATGCAGAGTGGTTTCCTCAAAAAGAAAGGGCATTTGCTCAAGGGCTATTTGGTGCGGCAGCATCGTTCGGATCCATTCTTGCACCTATTGTCATTCTGATGCTCTACATATCGGTCGGATGGAAAATTACATTTGTTGTGGTTGGTTGTCTTGGATTGTTATGGCTTGTGCCTTGGCTCATCATCAATAAAAAAGGGCCAAAGGAACATCCTTGGATCACGGAAACCGAGCGTGACTATATTCTGAGCGGACAACCCGAATCAAAAATCGAGACAGTCGATAAAGGAAAATCGTGGGGCGAATTGCTTTCAAACAAGAAAAACTATTCGGTCATTCTTGGGCGTTTCTTCCTCGATCCCATCTGGTGGATGTTTGTCACATTCTTGCCCATGTATCTTGTTGCACAATTTGATCTGAATATCAAAGAATTGGCTTTTTCGGCCTGGATTCCTTATGTTGGAGCCATGATTGGTAGCATTTCGGGCGGATGGTTTTCCGGCTTTCTCATTCGCAAAGGAAAAACGGTTAATTATGCCCGCAAATTTGCGATGCTTCTGGGTGGAGTGATCATTATCCCTTCGATCATCGCATCGGTGATGGCAAACAATCCTATCGCCGCCGTCGTTTTGATGGCCTTTGTGTTAGGTGGATTCCAATTTACGATGACTAACATTCAGACATTGGCAAGCGACTTGCATTGCGGAAAATCAGTAGGTTCCCTTGCCGGATTGGGCGGTGCCGCTGCCGTGTTGGGTACAATTCTGTCAATGCTATTTGCCCAATATATTACAAGTTGGCCGTTGTTGTTTGGCTTGTTGGGTGCATTGGTTCCGTTGTCACTCGCTTCTATTTTTATTACAGCAGGTAAGATAGAACAAATTGAAAAGAAATAATCGGATAAAAATATCTATAAATATTTTAGAAAAAAGAAATTATGAAATTGAAAGGAAAAGTCGCTATCGTAACAGGTGGCGCAAGAGATCTGGGCAGAGCAATATCTGTTAAACTAGCTTCTGAAGGAGCAAAAATAGTCATCAATTATTTTGATAAAATTGAAGAAGCCGAAGAAACCCAACAACTAATAAAAGCAGTGCAAGGTGAAAGCATCATAGTGCAAGGCGACATGACAAAAGCTGCTGATGTGAAAAGAGTGTTTGAAGAGGGAGTGAAAGCTTTCGGCAACAAGTTGGATATTCTGGTCAACGTTGTCGGTGGTCTTGTCGGCCGCAAGAGTATCACAGAACAAGATGAAGACTGGTATAATTTTCTGATGGATGTGAATATGAAAAGCTGCTGGTTGTGTACCCGTGAGGCTGTTCCACACATGGCTGACGGAGGTTCTATCATCAATTTCTCGTCTCTGGCTGCTCGCGATGGTGGTGGTGCAGGAGCTTCTTTGTATGCAACGTCTAAAGGTGCTGTAATGACATTTACACGCTCTATGGCAAAAGAGCTCGGACCTCAGGGTATTCGTGTAAATGCCCTTGCTCCGGGAACCATTGCAACTTCGTTTCACGACAGGTTCAATACGCCTGAAAACAGAGAAAAGATGAAATCCGTTTATCCTCTCCGTCGCGAAGGTGATGCCGGAGATGTGGCAGATTTGGTTGCTTTCCTTGCTTGTGACGACTCTGATTATCTGACCGGAACAAACATTGATATTAATGGAGGTATTTTCTTTTCGTAGTTAGTTCCATATAAATAATCTTATACCGAAAGTTCTCTGTTTAGAGACATTACTGATCAGAGAACTTTCTTCTTTTTCCATACAAAAAAACCTTACATACCAGAAAACAACATGGAAAAGATCAGCTTCATTTTATTCTACCTATCATTATTTATATTTTCCGCAACTGCAAATGCTCAGGATATACTGAATACTTCTTTTGAGGATTATGCAGTGGGCAATATCCATAATCAAAATAAATGGTCTGTGTCGAAAGGCAGCACGTCTGTTGTTCAGGATGCGATTTATAGTCACACAGGAAGCAATGGTGTCAAAATGTTGAATACATCAGCTTTTCAGTCCGATCATATAGCATATACAAGCGCTCAAACAGGACTTTCGGGAGATGTGTATGTAGATCTTTGGATAAAAATCAATTCAATAGCAACATCGGCTTTCAGCATCACAGGATATGATCTGTCTTCTAGCAGCAGAAGTTTCATGGTAGAGTTTTCTACTGACGGAAAAATCAAGGTCTACAATGGAAGCAGCGGATCTTCGACGGTGAAACCGACTTATACTCTGGGCGAGTGGAACCGCCTGTCATTTAAAATAAACAATGCAGATGGTACATACCGATTTGCATTGAATGGTAATATCTACGAAGATATTTTACCATTCAGAGAAATAAAAAATTCGGCTACCTCGTTCTACTATCATTCTATCAGATTTATACAATCGAGCGGCAGTTGTGACATAGCTCTCGATGACATGTATATAAGTGCCACCCCAATGGCAGATATAGAATTTGGCGAAAATAACCCACAGGAAAAAAAATATTATAATTTCTCGCTTATTCAACCGCAAAATGCAACAATAAGTGTTTCTCCCGAACCTGTCGAAGGTAAATATCAAGAAGGAACAAAGGTTACAGCGAGCATTACTGTCAGTGATTTGTGTAAATATAAATTTAATAAATGGACAAACGATATTAGCGGAACATCTTCACCAATCACTTTTACTGTCACAAAAGATATAACGCTAGGTGCAGAAATTGTAGAGATTCCTGAGACAGGTTCAATTAGGACTGTGAAAAATTATGAAGAATTGAAAACAGCTCTTGCATCAATGAATCCAGGTGATGTGATAGAGTTGGAAGATGGACAATATTCCGGAAATGGTATCACTGTGACGCAAAGTGGTTGCGCCGAACGTCCGATAGTTGTGAAAGCTAAAAATATAGGACAGGCCAGAATCACAGGCAAATTATATTTTACATTAAAGAACATAAGCTATGTTACATTTGAAGGTTTGAATTTCGATCTCGATGCTGTTTCTACGATATTCAAGATGGAAGGATGCAGTTATGTACGCATAACCAGAAATGAGTTCAGAATGAAGACTGAAACAGCAGAGCAAACCTCCAAATGGATATTGATTGGGGACGAATGGGACAAAACGATTTGTACAAGCCATCACAATCGGCTCGATCACAATCTATTTGATGGAAAATATGACGGCGGAGCATGGGTTGTTATAGATGGAGCTCATGGCACAAGCCCCGGTGATATATCGAAGTATGACCGCATAGACCACAACCATTTCAGAAACAACACACCCCGTGTTGCCAATGAAAAAGAAACTGTGCGCGTTGGAGTCAGTGATCTGACTCCGTGTAGTGCATATTGTACGGTCGAGAATAATTTGTTCGAAAATTGTGACGGCGATCCCGAAATCATATCTGTGAAGTCATGTGACAACCTTATCAAAGGCAACACGCTTCGCGGCTGTCTGGGAACTGTGTCGCTCCGACAGGGATTCAGAAACACGGTCGAAGGCAATTATTTTTTCGGTGATGGGAAAACAGTGGATGGAAACGGTTGTGGTGGCGTTCGTGTCTATGGAAAAGACCACAAGGTTATCAACAACTATTTTGAAGGTCTCACAGGTGAAAAATGGGATGCAGCATGCACCATAACCAACGGCGATGCTACCAATAGCTCTAATAGCTGGAGTGCCCACTTCGTTCCCGAGAATATAGTATTTGCTTTCAATACATATATCAACAATAAATCAGATATTGAGATTGGGTTCACGAATAGCGGAAGTTATGGAAAATCACCTGTAAATAATCGTATTTCCAATAATATATTTGTTCAGAATACGGCTCCGATAGTGCAGGTTCATACAGCAAGTTCTCTCTCCGGAGTAGCATTTTCCAATAATATTATGTATCCAACCAATACCGCAACCATAGGAATCTCTTTGTCAGAAAGCGAAGTAAAACAGATTGATCCTCAGTTGGAAAAAACGGATTGTGTGACACCTGATGGAAATTGTAACTATAAACTACCTACAGCGGTATACAAACTCACAGCAGGCAGTCCTGCCATAGATGCTGCGATAGGCGATGCAAATCTGGTAAGTGCCGATTTTGAAGGACAGTTCAGAGGTGATGCAAGGGATATTGGTGCAGATGAGTATAATTCTGATGAAAGTTCGATTATAAATGGAGTGTTAAGTTCTGAACACGTCGGACCATACGCGCAAGATTTTGAATTAACATATTCAACAGAAATAGAGAATATTACTTCTATTGCATATTTCTATTTGAAGAATAAGACTCTGTATGTAAATCTTGGAATAATAGATTCGGACGAAAACATTGTGACTGTATTTGACTTGAATGGCTCGGTTGTCAAATCCATGAAGTTTACAGGAAATACGGCTTCCATATCTTTATCCGATTGTGTAAGTGGTGTCTATCTAATAAATATTGGTAACAAAGAATATAAAATTTCACGCAAAATAATTTTGGAGTGATTCTCAAAAGTGTAAACATAAAAAATAGTCTTATGAAAAAGTTATTATTTCTTACAATGCTTCTCTTTGCTTTTGGCATGACGGTTCAGGCTCAGGAGAAAGTTTATAATTTTAATGATGGATCTTGGGGGCAACCTGCAACCGAACGACCCGAATCAGGAACGTATACAAGTTCTACCGTCAATGGTGTGAAGCTCACAAGTGCCCAACTTTATCAAAAAGATGGCAAAGGAGCTACACGTGTAATTCTCGATAAGAAATCGACTAAATCCAGTCTGGAATTTCCGGAATTCAGTGATAAAAAAAACGTGATAATAGAAGCTTCAGTGGGAACGGAAGGTAAAACTGTTGTGGTGGAAGAAAAGATTGGGAAAAAATGGACAGCTATTGGCGAACCAATTGAATTGACAAAACAAAAGGCTGCTTATTCTTTCACTCTTTCGGCAGATGCAACTCAGATAAGAATATCCAATCCGTCGTCCAGTGCTTTGTATATATATAAAGTATCCATAAAATAATCTTAGAAGCACTATGAAAAGAGGATTGTTTTTGATGATACTATTTGCACAAGCTCTGGTTCTACTTGCGCAAAATGATACAACTCAATATGGAGTTATTATTCCGAAAGGATTCACGGCAAAGATTGATGTTGTTTATGATAAGGTAGATGACTGGGTTGGAAAAATGGATCTATATCTTCCTCCCAACACAGGAAAAGCATCGGCTATTGTCATCAATATACATGGTGGAGGATGGAATCATGGCAGCAAAGAAACTCAAAAAGGGTTCGGATCTTTCTTCAAAAAGAATATGGCGGTTGCCAATATGTCTTATCGGTTGGTAGATGTCGCTCCGGCTCCGGCAGCGGTGGAAGATGTGAGAAGCGTTCTGGCCTATTTGGTGAAGCATGCCAAAGAATTGAACATAGACACATCGCGGATCGTGATTCAGGGAGGATCGGCAGGAGGACATTTGGCTCTGATGGGAGGTTACTTAGGTGGCGATACAAAATTTGATAAAAACCGCTCAGAGTTGAAAAACTTCAAAGCTGCTGCAGTGATTGACAAATATGGTATTGTGGACATGGTTGATTTTTCGACAGGCAGTAAACCTTATAAATCGGCAGTCAGATGGATTGGCACATATATTAATAATGTAGATTTCATCAAATCTGTGTCACCACTATATTATATTACAGCAAAAACGCCTCCGACATTCATTGTTCACGGAGATGCTGACCCGATTGTTCCTTATCAACAATCAGTAGCCTTGAAAAATCAACTGGACAAATATAATGTGGTGAATAAATTTATCACCGTCGAGGGTGGCGAACACGGAAAATTCGATAAAACAAAACAAAGCGAAATCAGTAAAGAGATCATTGATTTCTTGACAGATCTTAAAATCATTGAATAAATAACGGATTAAAAACAAAGAATTATGAGAAAAATTTTACTATCGGCTGTTTTATTATCCATAGGTATAATGACAGTAAACGCACAATTAATTAAAAGCGATTTTTTGGCAAACTATGCAGTAGGAGATAATCTGGAAAAGGGAAGTTATGCAAATACGACTCAAGGAGAATCTACACCTCTACAAGCCAATCAATGGAGTCTGTCCGGTAAGACCGGCGAAAACGATCAAAGTTCGGTAAGTGTAAGCCCGAAAGCAGCGAGCCCTCTTGTCTTTTCTGGATATGTTGATTCTGATAAAAATGTAGCGATTGATTTCCTAAAACTTGCAACAGGTGGAAGAACAACCATCTATTCATTGGTGAACGATAATACTTATGGTGCAGGAACATATTATTTCTCTTTTCTGTTCAAAGTGACAGAAGCATCATTGACAACAGCAGCTGAATTCTTTTCCTTAGATGGAAATTATACAGGCAATGCACAACGTGTGCGCTTCTCAGTGAAAGGAATAGATGAGACCACTTACCAGATAGGTCTTGGAGATAGTGGAGCTGCTTCGACTTTATCAGGAACATACGAATATGGAAAAACATATGTAGCGGTTATCGAGGTGGTTCTTGCCGGAGATGGCACAGGTTCTTCAAGTTTGTATATTAATCCGAATTTATCATCAGCAAAACCATCTACTGCAAGTGCTACATCTGCAATTACGGGCACAGCACTGAAAGCAATAAGGGGTGTCGTTATCCGTCAAAGAAGCACTTTAGCTGCCCAACTCAGCGGATTGCGTTTTGCTAGCACTTGGTCAGATGTATTGGGTCAGGGTACAAGCTCTATTGAAACCGGAACAGTGGATAAAGGAGAAATTATTTCTTCAAAATATTACACATTGAAAGGTGTGGAAGTGAAAAATCCGGGACAAAATACAGGCGTATATATCCAAAAGGATACTTATGAAAATAATTCTGTTGTTGTAAGCAAAGTTATCAAATAACGGAATAGCAGATAGGTTATCAAACAAAAGCCATCTTATTGATTAAACCAGATCCGGGACTCCGGGTCTGGTTTAATGGCTTTAAATGAGTCAGTCTCTTCGATATCTGCAACTAGTGAATAACATTTTTTCAGTATTCTTGAAATCAGCTTTTTTTTATGTAAGTTTGTATCAGTTTATCTTTACACACAACTGAATGAAGCATAAGTTGTATATATTTCTGGCTTGCACACTTCTGCTCTTTTCCTGTAAGAAAGAGAGAGAACATGCGGTTGATTTTTATTATTGGAAAACGAATGTGTCGTTCAGTGACACGGAAAAAGATTATTTTGAAGAACTGGGAAGTAAAAAACTGTATATTCGTTTTTTCGACGTGGATAATACCGGAAATGGTATTTATCCGCAAGCAAAAATAAGACCTTTTGATCCCCGATCAATAAATGCAGAATATGTACCTGTTGTATTCATCACCAATCGGTCTTTTATCGGTATAGGGCAGGATCAAATAGATTCGCTTGCTGTGAACATAAATAGCTTGATAAGTGAAATTTGTACAGAGAATAAATTACCTCTAGTGAAGCAAATACAAATAGATTGCGACTGGACAGAAAGCACAAAGATCGTTTACTTTTCTTTTTTGAAAAAACTGAAAACTATATCAGGGAAAGAATTATCATGCACGATTCGCCTCCATCAGATTGCATATAAAGAAAAAACAGGGGTGCCGCCTGTTGAAAAAGGCTTTCTGATGTGCTATGCAACATCGCAGCCTACCGAATTTTCGGATAACAATTCCATTCTGGATATGAAACTGCTGAAGTCATATACTCAGAATATCAATGACTATCCTCTTCCGTTCGACATTGCTTTGCCTCTTTATTCATGGGCAGTGGTGACTAATCATTTGGGAAAAGCGAAGCTCATAAATGGCATCACGGCAGAAGAACTCAGTGCTGAAGAAAATTTTAGAATTTTAGAAAAAGACAAATACGAAGTTTTGCAAGATCTTTTTTTTCATGGACTTTATCTCAACAAAGGTTTTCAGATAAAGGTTGAAGGAATCAGTCCTCAATTGTTGAGAGAAGCGAAATCGTATCTGGACAATAAAATAGAGAGAAACTATGCCATTGTCTATTATCACTTAGACAAACCTTTCCTCGAGCGTTTTTCTATAAAAGACTTGAAATAATAACACAATATATAAAACTTATGAAAAAGATATTTTTTTGTCTGATAGCAGCACTTTTTTCATTCGGAAAAACTAATGCCTGCGCCGATTTTGATCCGGATTATGAATATTACAATCTGTTTATGCAAGACATAATAAATGATCCTCAATACTATCCTTTTTTGTT
>JBKECE010000282.1:0-3165 GCA_047974325.1 Dysgonomonas sp.
GCTTCCGGATCTGCTCCGGGCCTGGAGAAAAAGATAAAATTCTGATAGTAAAAAAAGAAGCTGCCGGCACAAAACCGACAGCTCCTGATCTTCCGGATGAAAAGTTTTAATAGTATTTTTAGAAACGGAAAAGGCGGGTATTTATCCCGCCTGGTACAAAGCCTCACTAAATAGCGTTTAATTACAATCATCGATGCAAGTACACCGCACAAAAGATACAATAAGGCTTATTATAAGGATATTAAGAATTATATCCGGAGCTTCTATAAGACAAAGCACATATAAATAAAAAGCATCATGGTGACTTATGGTTATCTTAAATCTTCCTGAGAAATATATATAAGGGCTTTACCTGTTCTTACAAGTTCTATACTCGTATAGTTAATACATTCGAGCAAACAAGGTTTGCTATTTAACCATAACAATACAGAAACATGCGCTGATAGCCGATCACTCGCCGTTACCTGTACTATTGTAGCTGCATCCCCGCATTGTAAGATAAATCTGTAGTTCTCCATGTTCTATTTTTTCATATCATAAGTCTGCTTTTTTCTTAATTGTTCTCTGGGATTCTGACAACAATATAATTACAAGCATTTGATTCAAAATATTCTTTTTCTGTAGTTCTTTGAAAATCACTGTAAGAGATTCTACATCTTCACTTATTTTTTGAACTCTTCTAAAATCATTCTGACAATCTACAAAAGTCACAACAAAACCACTAAACAATATTATAATAGAAAAAAACATATAAAAACCAGGAAAGAAAAAAGGGTCGAAAAGTGTAATTATACAAAGCGTGATTGCAGATAGACTACCTATTAGAGATAGAGTGAGCCCAATTTTTAAAAGTCTATTTTTCATTAATTTGAATTTAAGAATGCTTGCAGCCCTCTTACAAACAAATTATACATAAAAAAGCGGTAGGGCATTAGCCTATTCGCAACCCAAGGGAGACGAAGCCCCGAAGCACAAACAGGAAACACCCCCCGCCATATAGCAGTAGGGCGTTAAACCGTATTCGTGTGCTTCTTTTTTTTTCGTCTTTTAGGGTTGCACGGAATAAAGCTAAACGCTTATAATTCAATATGTATTTACTTTACAAAGGTAATAATTTAATATATCTTTTTATAAAAAATAGGGTAATCTTCACAGACTCCCCTATTTTGGCATTTAGAGCAACCGTAGGGCAGCTCCAGTTACAAAGATATATAAAAGGACTTAATAAGTCCTTTTATAACCGTTTTTGTCAATCAATCTTCTCATTCTCACTTTTGCTAAATGTATCCGGGATTTGACTGTCTCTGTGTTTTTATTATCAAGAGTACCCAATTTGAAAGATATATGTGCAATCTCACTATTGCTATATCCGGATAAATATAACAATAATGTTTCTCGCTGGACTGAACTTAATTTATTCAACGCCCACAAAATATCATCACTGAACAATAACCTGTAATTAGTCAAATAATCAGATTTTCTGGAAGTTTCAACATCATAATAGTAATAATCATCTGCGATCTGCGACAAATCATACTCAAATAAAGTGTTTGAGTAACTACGATTCAGGCGGCCAACCGCACGAGAAATTATTACATGCAGCCATGTTTGAATATTTCTGTTGGGATCATATGTATGTATATGCTTATAAAATATAAGTAATACTTCATTATAAAATTCATCAATATAAAATCGATGATTGGTATATTTAATTACCAGCCAATAGATAAAATTCATATATGGTTTTACATATATCTCAAATAATTCATTTCGCTTTTCGAAAGAAATAGATACAACCTGAGATTCAACCGATTTTTTTTGTTTTTGGATTGATTTAATTTTCATACGATAAATTTTTAAATTAATGAATAAACTACGCCTACCGTGCCACGCAAGCAAAGACGAACTAAGCCATATTAAAAAGTGTTCAAATACTACCTGAAAGGTGGAGATTTAATAGTTTTTGATATGGTGTGTTTGGCTGCTTGTGGAAATTCGCGTCTGTTTATTATTAAAATACCGCTCTCCCCCATCGGGGGGCCTAGAAGATGGGTTATACAATCATATTGTTGTCTGCGGATGTAATAGATTCGCAGGGAAAAATATACATTTATAGGGTGGGTGGGATATTTCATTTACAAAAACTCATTTTATTTTAGTAATAGAATTATAAAAAAAGCCTGACAATATAAGTCAGGCTATAATGAATTAATTATCTTTCGGCTCGTCAAAGTCAAAAGTCAATGAGAACTGTGCAGTATTATTCAGCTTGTTTAATTTATCAGTGCACACGTCATCCAATTTATCTTGACGTTCCTTTTCGACCTGTAAACGCCTGTTTTCCCTGACTTCCCATAAGAAGCTATCTTCATATTTTAACTCTTCGATATGCGGCACTCCTTTTTTATTCAGATCGTGATTAACCGCCCAGGCTCCGAAGAAACTATCAGGGTCGAGAGCATCATGCCAAATCACTTCCCCGACTGCTCCATGTATAAGCATGTTCATCACTGTCATCAAGCAACATAGATAGTCGATATCTTCATTCACATAATAATAACCGCCTTTTGTATAGGCGTGATGTGCTATTGAATACCTGCCACTGCCACAAGCCGGATCACTCACTGCACCGCCTTTCTTCTCCGGGTTTAAAGTTCCGATTATTTCCACTTGCAAATTTACAACTGATTCAGGAGTAAAAAATTGACCTTTCGTATCTCTGCGACTTTTACTTGCATTACTCTCGTATAACTGACCGAAAGCATCAAACCATTCATATTTACTATTAAGCATGTCATTCATCAATAGCACCCATTCTCTATTTAGCAAGCTGAAATTTTCCATGTCCTGCTGGGTGTACTGCTTCTTGTGCTTGATTGTATGACTCCATGCAGCAATCGTCCATTCCAAAAAATCTTGTAGTGTATCAAGTATATCATTATGGCCTGATACTTCCCGAAACACTTTTTCAAAACCCTCAATCGATCTCACTTCTTTTTTCATAATGTAATGTGAATTAGTTAAACAATTAATATCGCCGGGAACACACACGGGTAAGACGAAATAAGACCTATTAAAATATGTTCAAATACTACCTGAAAGGTGGAGATTTAATATATTTTGATAGAGACGTTTTCGGCGCGCGTGTAACTTTGTGATATTGAT
>JBKECE010000291.1:0-42558 GCA_047974325.1 Dysgonomonas sp.
AAATTATGTGGAATATATCCAAAATCTCAAAACAGCGGCTGAGATTCATCTACAATATGCCAATGCCGTCAACGACTATAATCAGATAATTATAAATTTAAACTACTTACAAGGATATAAATGAAACAAGTTATGAAAACGAAATATATAACGCTGATAGGTTTATCTCTGATATTCTTAGCATCATGCGGGCAAAGTTCAAAAAATGAAACTAAAACAGAAAATACAGAAGAAGCTCACAACGAATCAGTCGAAGTGGAGTTGACCGAAGCGCAAATGAAAGCAGTTGACATTCAACTTGGAAAAATAGAACAAAGGGAGTTGAACAGCATTATACGGGTAAACGGTGAAATGGCTTTAGACCCTCAGAAAAAAGCAGAAGTTACATCCTTGCTTGGAGGAATCGTAAAGCAAATATCGGTGATCGAAGGCCGTTCAGTCAGTGCAGGTCAGATTGTGGCTTATCTGGAAAATACGGAGATTGTTGAATTGCAAAAAAACTATCTGATAACAAAGAAAGAATCTCTGATTGCCGAACAGGAATTTAGGAGGCAAAAAGACCTCTCTTCTCAAGGTGCAGGAGTGGAAAAAAACTTACAACAGGCAACAGCCAATTATGAGATAACAAAAGCGCAGTTGACAGGATTGGAAAAACAATTAAGGCAAATAGCCATTAGTCCCGAGCAGGTTTCTGCCGGTAATATAGTCACCCGCATTCCAATAAAGTCTCCCATATCAGGAACTGTCAGCAAGATAACTGTCAGCACAGGAAGCTATGTGGATATGCAAACTCCTCTGATGAGTATTACTGACAATGCAGACATACACTGTGATGTTAAAGTTTTTGAGAAGGATATCAATCTGGTAAAAATTGGGCAGGAAGTAGATATTACGCTAACCAACCAGCCCGGCACTAGTCTAAAAGGGGATATTTATGAAATAAATAAATCTTTTGAAGGAGATACTAAAGCCATTATTGTTCATGTTAACATCAAAGGCAAGACAGATATTAAATTGATTCCGGGCATGTATGTAACCGGATTGATTAATGTTGGAAAACAGAAGACCGATGCGGTTCCCAATGATGCCATAGTCAGCAATGAAGGGAAGAAATATATTTTTGTTTTGGAAAAAGAAGCCAATGAAGAAGGTGTGAAAACGTATCATTTTGAACGGATAGAAGTGTTGACTGGCATAAGTGAATTGGGTTATACTCAGATTACTCCTGTAAATAAACTCGAAGAAGGTGTGACTATTGTGAAAGCCAATGCATTTTATCTGGCATCTATGAGTACGGATCACGGTGAACATGGACATTAGGATAAGCATATTTTATAGATAGCATTATACCAGATTGTTAGGTGAAATTTTTATCAGCTATGTGATAAAACAGGTGTAAGGACACAAATTCCTATACCTGTTTTTTTTATTATAATATAATGCTCAATGTGGTCTTCACAAAAAACGTACTTTTTATAAAAACAAAAAACCCAACTATCTGAAAAATCAAAATAGTTGAGTTTAAAAATTGTGGTCCCACCTGGGCTTGAACCAGGGACCCCCTGATTATGAGTCAGATGCTCTAACCAACTGAGCTATAGGACCTGAGAAAATTTGATTTCGAAATCGGATGCAATATTAGTGCATTTTATTTAATTATGCAAATGTTAAGATGCAAAACAAGCTCTTTTTTTACACTTTCCGCATCAAATATTGTCTTTAAATAAAGAGAACTTTCTGATTAATAGATATTCAAGAAAATTGAGAAAAACAGATCATTTTTTCTGTAAAAAGAAAATTTCTGTATCCCTCTACCATTTGTTTGTTAGTTCCTTATCACAAACTTGCCATAATATGGCACTTCATATGAAACTCTGTAGCTTTGAAGCCTCTCGGTCGACGGACCCGAAGTGCGCATTCCTGTTAGCAAATCATATTCCGACTTACATTTCGAACATACAGCCTTTCTGTCTTGGGTTGGCGTTACTTTCACATTCCTGTTATCCTCATAAGGGCAACACAAATCAAAAGCATTCAATACAGGAATGCCTTCACTATTTATATCAGCACAGAAGAGCAATATTCCGGCATATCCCAAATAGGTATATGCTGTTTGTCCACTAACGCTTTCGTAAGTTTTGTAAGCATACAACGTATTCAATATATTATCTGCACCATTTAAATTTACAGTCAAGTTGACCGCGGACTGTGGTATTGTGTAGGTTTGCTCATCTTCTCCACATGAAAAAAAACATCCTATAAATACAATTAGCACTAATATCTTATTTATTATTTTCATCCTATAGAAATTCATTTCTTTATGTTGATCAAATCAGGATCATGTCTATGGCCTTTAGTTCAGAGCTTGAAAAATCCAAGTTTTCGAGACATTTCACATTGTCTCTTATTTGATCTACGGAACTAGCCCCGATAATTGCAGAAGTGCTGCGCGCATCTCTCAACACCCATGACAGAGCCATTTCAGCCAGAGTTTGACCTCTTTCCTGAGCCAAAACGTTCAATTGTCTGACTTTTTCTATAACGAATGGAGTCACCTCTTCTTCTTTCAGAAATCCGCTTGGCTTAGCAGCGCGGGAATTTTGTGGAATTCCATCAATATAACGTTTTGTTAATAAGCCTTGTGCCAATGGAGAAAACGAAATGAAACCACTCCCCGATCCGGAAATGAGATCCAACAACTGACCTTCTATATTACGGACAAACATATTGTAACGATCCTGAAAAATAAGACAAGGTACTTTGTTCTCTTTTAATATCTGAAAGGCTTTTTGCGCAACATTCAATGGATATTTGGACAGTCCCACATACAACGCTTTGCCTTGCCGTACAATATCGGTCAACGCCTGCATTGTTTCTTCAACCGGCGTATTAGCATCATAACGGTGGCTATAGTAAATGTCAAAATAGTCCAACCCCGTTCTTTTGAGACTTTGATCTATGTTTGCAAATAATGATTTTCGGGAGCTGCCGTCTCCGTATGGACCTTCCCACATCAGATGTCCCGCCTTGGACGAGATGATCAATTCGTCGCGATGCGCGGCAAAATCGGTTTTCATCATTTTAGAAAATGTGATTTCTGCACTGCCCGGAGGTGGACCATAGTTGTTTGCTAAATCAAAATGTGTTATTCCTTGGTCAAAGGCATAGCGCATCATTTCTCTTGAATTTTCGTAACTGTCCACAGCTCCAAAGTTATGCCATAGACCGAGTGACAATATTGGTAACTGAAGTCCGCTGTTTCCACAATATCTGTATATCATACCTTTATCGTTTACTTTTTACAAAAATAAAAATAATTATCAACCAAACTTCTCTTTTTTGCTAACTTTACAGTCCGAAAATAAAATATTAACATGGGTATAGAATTGTTCACTTTCATTCTGTTTCTAGGTGCCATTGTTGCAGGTTTTTTAGGTTCTCTCACCGGATTGGGTGGTGGTGTTGTAGTGATTCCTCTTCTGACTTTAGGGTTTGGCGTCGATATGCGCTACGCAATAGGCACTGCGCTAGTAACCTCCATTGCAAGTTCTTCGGGGGCTGCGGCAGCATACATCAAAGAAGGTATTACTAATGTCAGGATAGGGATGTTTTTAGAAATAGCAACAACCACAGGTGCCGTGATCGGAGCGGTGGTGGCAATGTATCTCGACAAAATGTATATTGCTATTATTTTTAGCTGTGTCCTCATTTTCTCGGCAATCCGTTCTATCAGCAAAAAAGACGAAGCCATTGATTATTCTGCTCCGGGTGACAAATTGGGTGAAAAACTCAAGTTGAATGGTTCTTTTCCGACCAAAGACGGAGTTGTCAGTTATAATGTGCATCGTGTTGCGGGAGGATATTCTCTGATGACACTGGCAGGAATACTTTCAGGTCTTCTGGGTATTGGTTCCGGAGCTTTGAAAGTGTTGGCGATGGATACCATGATGAAGATTCCCTTCAAAGTGTCGACAACCACCAGCAACTTTATGGTTGGAGTAACAGCTGCTGCAAGTGCAGTCGTATATCTGCAACGCGGCTACATTGATCCGGGACTGGCATTGCCAATTGTCGTAGGGGTGCTTCTGGGAGCATTTATCGGTTCAAAGATACTACCCAAAGCGAATGTGAAAAGGTTGAGATTACTTTTTAGTGTAGTCATTTTTTTCCTTGCCATATCGATGATGTATAATGGTATAACCGGAAAATTGTAATATAAGATGAAGAATATTTTTTCAAAAGATTTTTGGGACGCAAGAGATGTTGAATTGTACATCGGGAAATTGCTGCGCTATGGAGTAATGCTTTCCTGCATAATAACTTTGATTGGAGGAGTGCTCTATTTCTATCAGAATCAGTCTACGGATGTAAAAATAAAATATGCTCCTATTGAAGGAAAAGAGGATTTTGGGACAGCTTTGGAATTAAGAGAATTTTCATCTATCTGGGAAGGTGTACTTAGCCTGAATGGTGCTGCTATCATACAGCTGGGTGTTATTGTGCTCATTGCAACGCCTATTTTGCGTGTCTCCTTCTCTGTGTTCGCTTTCCTCATAGAAAAAGACTATATGTATGTGGTGATTACACTGATCGTACTGTTCATCATCTTGGCAAATATGCTCCTAGGACTCCATTGATTCTGGAAATGTCTGAGTTGAGCCGGAAGGTTATACCCACATCAAATCGCTCATGATTGTATCCGAAATGAAGATACCATCCTTCGAGAGGCTCACATTACTTCCTTTGATTTTTAACAATCCTTTTTCTGCATATTGGCGCACAATATTTGAGCAATATTCAAACTTTTCTTTACCAAATTTCTGATTCACGTCTTGCAGGTCTATTCCCCACATTGTCCGCATTCCAGTGAGAATGTATTCATTATATCTGATTTGATCATTCAGAAACTCAATTTTTAAATTTGGTTCACCTGCATCTATTCCTGTTATGTATTGAGGAATTGAGAGCACATTGTATGCTCTGTTGTTGCCATCGAAAGAATGTGCACTGGGACCTAGTCCCAAATATTTTGCACCCAACCAATAAGAACTGTTATGACGGGAGATGTATCCTTCTTTTGCAAAGTTCGATATTTCGTAATGGATAAATCCCATGTTTTCAGATGTTTCCATCAATTTCGAAAAGAGTAGTAGACTTGTGTCTTCATCAACTTCGCTGACCTGTCTATTTTTCAACAATCGAAACAGTTTTGTTCCCTCTTCATAGATCAGATGATATGCGGAAATGTGCTGAATGTCTAAGTCTGCGATCATTTGCAGATCGTGCATCCAAAGTGCTTCTGTCTGAGACGGCAAGCCATACATCAAGTCAACGCTGATGTTGTCAAAGCCGCATTTTTGCAATTCTGCGATTGCAGAGATTGCTTGTTGTGAAGAATGCCGCCTTTTAAGGAATTTCAGCATTTCGTCATCAAAACTCTGAATGCCTATGCTGATTCTGTTGAAAGGCAAGTCTCTCAGCATTTTAATATAATCCGGAGTCAGGTCGTCAGGGTTTGCCTCAACTGTTATTTCGGGTGTTTCTGATACGGAAAAATTATCATAGATGGATTGAAATATTCGTTCAAACTCTTCTTTGTTGAGTTGCGAGGGCGTTCCTCCTCCAAAATAGATTGTTTCTACGGTTTCATCGCCTAGATATTGTTTCCTTAATTGTATTTCCTTGGAGACAGCTTCCACATAACTTCCCCTATTGTCCATGCTCACCTGTGTAAAAAAATCGCAGTAGATGCATCGTGTTTTACAATATGGTACGTGAATGTATATTCCGGCCATTTCAACTTAGCGGTTTAAACAAAATAGGAAAAAAAGGATGGGAGAGTCTGTCAGTCATTATTCATCATACATTGCATCAATGATATCTTTATATTTTTCCGCAACAACGCGTCTCTTTATTTTAAGAGTGTTTGTCAAATCACCATTTTCTATTGAGAATGGTTCAGCAAGTAATGCAAATTTCTTTACTTTTTCGAATGTTGCGAAATCAGCTTGCAAAGCCTCTATATGTCTGGCGATCAGAGAATGGACGCCCTCATTTTTTACCAGATCTTCCATTGAGTCGAAAGTTACATCGTTTCTTTCTGCCCATGCCCGTAATGCTTCGTAATTGGGTATGACGAGTGCGCTTACAAATTTTCGTTGGTCTCCTATTATGGCTACCATGTCTATGTAGAGGTCTTCGCCTAATTTTATCTCCAAAGCCTGTGGTGCAATATATTTACCGTTTGCGGTTTTGAACAAATCTTTGATTCGGTCTTTCAGTATTAATGAATCATCTGCCAAGAGAGAGCCTGCATCACCTGTCCTAAAGAAACCATCTTCAGTGAAAACTTTGGCTGTTTCTTCCGGTTTATTGTAATATTCTTTCATCACAGTGTCGCCTTTAACCAAGATTTCATTATTGGAGGGATCGATTTTTACTTCCAAGCCTGATAAAATTGTTCCTACAGAATCGAGTCTGAATTTTCCGGAAGGATAGCAAGACACCGTTGCGCAAGTTTCTGTCAGTCCATAACCCACAATGAGTGGAATATTCACAGATTGCAGCAATTCATTAATGTTCAGAGAGAGAGCAGAGCCGGCACAAGGAAAGAGTTTTCCTTTTTCTATGCCCACTACATATTTCAATGCGAAATAGACAGTGTGGTCGTATAAGAAAAATTTTATTCTATTTCCAAGTGGAGGTGTAAGCCCGTTGTTCTTGTAATCAAGATTATGCTTCCGTCCAGTCTTGAGGGCATCTGTAAACACCCATTTCATGATTTTGCCGGAAGTATCTATTTTTTCTTTTACTCCCGAATAGACTTTTTCCCAGAAGCGGGGCACACTGCACATCAGTGTCGGGTGTATCTGTTTAATTGATTTTTGTATTGCCTTTGCATCCTGATTGACTGCAATTGTAATTCCTTTATGGATGCAATAGTAGCACCATGCTTTTTCAAATATGTGAGCCAGAGGCAAAAAGTTCATAGACAGATCTTTGTCAGAGATCATTTTCAATCGCATATCGTGAATCCTGAAGACTTCCTTAAATGCAGTATGTAGCAAGACCACACCTTTTGGCTCACCTGTGGTTCCCGATGTATAAATGATGCAGGCTGTGTCTGTGTCTTTCACACTCTTCATTCGAATGCTCACTTTCACTTGGGCGTCAGAGTTTTCGCCGGAAGCAATGAAATCATCAAAAAAGAGAGATGTGGTATCCTCGTGGTGCAGTTTCACCTGTTTGTCAAAAATTACAAGTCTTTCCAATATATTGGATTGCTGTTGTATTTTGTAAGCGTTGTTGTACTGAAACTGCTCTCCGACAAACAATACTTTTATTTGTGCATCGTTGACGATATACTCGACTTGCGAAGGAGAGGCTGTTGCGTATATAGGCACAGTGGTTGCTCTGTTGTCATAAGCTCCGAAATCGGTCAGGAAATATTGGTAAAGATTTTGCGAATAGATTCCTATTCTGTCTTTTGAATCCACTCCTATCTCAGCCATTGCCCATGCGGTTTTCATTACTTTGTCGGAAAATTTAGCCCATGAAAGAGTTTTCCATCGTTTCTGATTAAAGTCCCTGTATTTTAAAGCCGTTTTTGATCCGTACTGTTCCCCTTTCCTATGTACTAATTCTGATAAATGATAGTAAGTCATGATATTTTAACAACAGGTTTATATTATTACAAAGTTAGGCTAAAATATGATAAAACATCATCAGAATCGGTTTTTTATAGTTGTACAAACACCCGTTGATGTGACAATATAATATGATGGGTATCTAAAAAATATAAAATAAGATCATCTAAAATTGATTCTATTTGATGGATATTTTATCTTTACAATTTTACATGAACATTGTAACAAGACAGCTATGACTAATGAAGAAAAATATGAACTATTAGCAGAAGGTGAAACCCTCATACCTTCGGGAATGGGTGTCATACCATCTGATAAAGTTTATAAATTCTCAGAACAACAGATAGAAAAATCCCTCAGCAGTGCAAAGGATTTTAAGTTGATATCATTTTCAGAAATGAGAGATATTCCGGATTTTGCATATCTGGCTTTGGATGCCAAAATAGCATATCAAGGGCATGATTATGACGTTGAATTATTGGTAATAAGAACAGAGAATCTTAATCTCAAGGATTTTGGTTTTGCAAACCAAATTTCCGAAGACGAACTCAACATCGCACTTGATCAGGAATATTATCTTGAGGTATCCATGTTTTTCGGAGATTCGCCGCTCTCGTCTTTTCATCTCCAACTGAAAATTCTATTGGCAATTGTTCCGGATGCAAGCCTGATCATTGATTTTGTCTCTGTCCGATTGCTTTCGGCCAAATGGGGCAGAATGGCAGCAAAATCATCAACACCTCCTTCACCGGACTATTTGTATGCATTGCACGCCGTGTATGACGGAGACGATGATGAAAACAGGCTCTATTGGTTTCACACACATGGACTATTGCGTTGTGGATCTGTGGAGTTGGAATTGATGAACATAAAGAATGGTGCTCGCCAGATGAATGATCTGATAACGATGGTGGTGAAGAAATTTATCAATGATCCGGTTGCAGAAAACGAAAAATTTGTGATCGGCTATGATGGACTTGGCATCAACTTGTCGTGGTTGCGCTGGGAAGAAGCATTGAAAGACTTTCCATCCAAGATATTAGGCGGAAAAGAAGACCGTAAAGGCGAAGGAAACATACATGCCGAACCCTCGGGAGTGCTGTTTGCAGTGGAAGACAACAATCTGATCTCTCCCGAAATTTATGTGACCACACTTGCCGATAATCCGATCTACTACATATCAAATGAAGAGACTGAGCGTATGAGTGCTTTAGCCAAAGAGCGTTTTGTGTATTTCAAAGAAACATTCCGAAAGAAAGGTAAAACGGCGAAAAAAGGTTTTTTCCAAAAGTTGTTTGGCAAAAAGCAGCAAGATGAAGAGTCATGGACTTTTCTTGCCAAATTTGGACTTCAAGTAGATCATCTGGACTCTGAAACCGAAAAAGAACATCTGTGGTTTGAAGTAATATCCATTACCGGAGATGATGCTATTGAAGGCAAATTGCTGAATCAACCTTATTGGATTTCCGGTTTGAATAAAGATGAGATCAAGGTATATCCGATCAGTTTGCTGACCGACTGGCTCATTTATGCTCCGGAGTCAACATATTCAACTGATACGATCTACCAACTATTATAAAATAAAAAAAGAATAAAGCCTGCAATCAAATGATGACAGGCTTTGTTTATATCTAGAGTTGTTGGAGAATTTTTTCTTAACCGACACTTCCTTCCAGACTAATCTGCAATAATTTCTGAGCTTCGACGGCAAACTCCATAGGCAATTTTTGCATCACTTCCTTGGCATATCCGTTTACGATGAGCCCAACGGCTTCTTCGGTCGTAATGCCGCGTTGATTGCAGTAGAATACCTGATCTTCACTTATCTTTGAAGTTGTGGCCTCATGCTCTATAACAGCGGTTTCGTTGCCAATGTCGGAATAAGGAAAAGTGTGCGCTCCACATTTGTCGCCAAGCAACAAGCTGTCACATTGTGAGTGATTGCGAGCACCCTCGGCTTTAGGAGAAACTTTTACTAATCCACGATAAGAATTTTGGCTGAATCCGGCAGAAATACCTTTCGACACAATCCGACTTTTAGTATTTTTACCTATATGTATCATCTTTGTTCCTGTGTCGGCTTGCTGATGATTGTTCGTAACAGCAACCGAATAAAATTCACCGATAGAATTGTCACCGGCCAAAATGCACGAAGGATATTTCCATGTAATGGCTGAACCCGTTTCCACCTGAGTCCACGATATTTTAGAGTTTACCCCTTTGCAAATGCCTCTTTTGGTGACAAAGTTATAGATTCCACCCTTGCCGTCCTTGTCGCCGGGATACCAGTTCTGAACAGTAGAATATTTCACTTCTGCATTGTTCATTGCCACAATTTCAACAATTGCGGCGTGGAGTTGGTTTTCGTCACGCATGGGAGCTGTACATCCTTCCAGATAACTCACATACGAGTCATCATCTGCCACAATGAGGGTTCTTTCAAACTGACCTGTGTTTGCCGCATTTATGCGGAAATAGGTGGAGAGTTCCATTGGGCAACGCACGCCTTTGGGTATGTAGACAAAGGATCCATCGCTAAACACGGCTGAGTTCAGAGTTGCAAAGAAATTGTCCCTGTATGGAACCACCGATCCTAAATATTGTTTCACCAGATCGGGATGCTCAATCACAGCTTCACTGAACGAGCAGAATATGATTCCCTTCTGGCTAAGTGTTTCTTTGAACGTTGTCTTCACAGACACACTGTCCACGACAGCATCGACAGCCATTGTAGACACTCCTGCGAGAATTTCTCTTTCATGCAGAGGTATTCCCAGTTTATCAAATGTTTTCAATAGTTCGGGATCCACTTCATCCAGACTTTTAGGTCCGTCTTTTTTCTTGGGAGCTGCATAGTAACTGATTGACTGATAATCTATCTCTGGTATTTCCAAATGTGCCCATGCAGGCATTTCGAGTGTCAACCAATGGCGATAGGCCTTAAGCCTGAAGTCTAGCATCCATTCGGGTTCATTCTTCTTTGCCGAAATCAGGCGTACGACGTCTTCATTGAGCCCTATGGGTATGATTTCGGTCTCTATATCGGTAACAAATCCGTATTTGTATTCGCCGTTTGTTACATCGTCCAATATTCTATCTTGTTCTTCTGACATTTACTTTTTTTTATTTAATCTATTGTAGAATAACAAAGCAACCTGCAATATAGTTTTGCTTCGCTAAAATACAAAGATATACAAACGTACTCTATTTTATAACAAAAAGGAGGTACATTTCACATAAGATAAATCTATCTGCAATCGGCGAAATAAATAGCTTGTGCGACGCTTCGGAATTGGAAACGGAACCGAAAAACTTTGCATATGTCTGAGAAGGATTGTATATTTGTCTTTCACTGATTATATTGAAAAATGATAATAAAAGATGCCGAATTCGTAATAAGTAACACCGATTATAGAAAATGTCCGCAGGATGGAAAGCCTGAATATGCCTTCATCGGGAGATCTAATGTCGGCAAATCGTCACTCATAAATATGTTGACCAATAAAAAAGGACTGGCATTGGCTTCATCAAAACCCGGAAAAACGCAACTCATCAATCATTTTCTGATCAATAACGAATGGTATCTGGTCGATTTGCCCGGATATGGATATGCCCAAAGAGGCAAGGAAGGGCGTGAAAAGATACGCGACATCATAGATTCATACATTTTGCACAGAAATGACCTGACAAACTTGTTTCTACTGCTCGATTGTCGCCACGAACCTCAGAAGATAGACCTCGAATTCATGGAATGGCTGGGAGAAAATGGCATTCCATTTGCTATTATTTTCACAAAAATAGATAAAATAAGCAAATCAAAACTGAAAGAAAATATCACTATATACACAGATAAGCTGGAGGAAACATGGGACGAACTTCCTCCTATATTTTACACATCCTCAGAGCATAAACTTGGGCGTGAGGAAATTCTGGATTATATAGAAAATATTAATATTAATTTAAACAACTAATTATGGATAAAGCAGATGCTAAATTTATGCGTAAAGCAATCATTTTGGCAGAGAAAAGCGTTGAAAAAGGTGGCGGCCCATTTGGGGCTGTTATCGTGAAAGATGGGAAGATAGTGGCAGAAGGGAATAATTGTGTCACTTTAAATAATGATCCCACAGCTCATGCCGAAGTTACGGCAATAAGAAAAGCATGTAAGAAATTTAAAACATTCGATCTTTCGGGTTGTGTGATCTACACATCGTGCGAACCTTGTCCGATGTGTCTGGCATCGATCTATTGGGCACATCTCGACAAAATTTATTATGGCTGCACAAAAACCGATGCGAAAAATATTGGTTTCGACGACTCATTCATCTATGACGAGATAGCACTGAAACCAGAAAAACGAAGCATTCCAACTAAAAACATATTGAATGCAGAAGCTCTTTCAGCATTTAGAATGTGGGAAGACAAAGAAGACAAAATACACTACTAACAAACGATCACTTATCAACACAAACAGACTGAAACTTTGCCCGAAATAGAGTCGATTTATAAATTAGAAGCAAAAAAACACTGTTTATAATGCAGTATATCTTTATATTTGCATAATTATATCAAAGAATCTTAACCAGATAGTATGCATAAAATTTCAGTGATTATTCCCTGCTATAATGAAGAAGAAGCCTTGCCTTTTCTCTATGAAGAATTGGATAAGGTCACAAAAACAATGCCGGAGCAAGAGTTTGAGTTCATTTTCGTAAACGATGGCTCAAAAGACCGGACATTGGAAATATTCAGAGAATTCAAGAATAAAGACAATCGTGTACGGTTCATTTCTTTTTCACGAAACTTCGGCAAAGAGGCAGCCATATATGCGGGATTGGAGGCTTCTGTTGGCAACTATGTGGCAATGATCGATGCAGACTTGCAAGATCCGCCAATGCTGCTTTCCGAAATGTACAGGATTTTGCAGACAGAAGAAGATTATGACTGTGTGGCAACCCGTCGCGAAGATCGTAAAGGAGAGCCTATGTTGCGGTCTTTTTTTGCAAAGAAATTTTATCAGCTGATCAATAATATATCTGACACAAAAATGATGGACGGAGCCCGTGATTTCCGTCTGATGACCCGCCAGATGGTCGATTCCATTCTTGAACTGAAAGAGTACAACCGTTTTTCGAAAGGCATTTTCGGATGGGTCGGATTCAACACCAAATGGATCTCGTATGAAAACGTAGAGCGTGTTGCCGGAAACACCAAATGGTCGTTCTGGGGGCTTTTCTTCTATTCGCTTGAGGGCATTGTTGCGTTTTCTACACGACCGTTAGCAATCGCTTCGCTTTTCGGAGTGTTGTTCTTTTTCATTTCGCTAGTGATGATCTTTGTGATTGTCATCAAAACTTTAATCTGGGCAGATCCGGTGCAAGGCTATCCTTCCACGATCTGTATTATCTTCTTTATCGGAGGTATACAACTTCTGTGTTTAGGTATTTTAGGGCAATACTTGTCGAAAATGTATCTTGAGGTGAAAAGAAGGCCGGTATATATAGTGAGAGAAACCGAAAAAGGTAAGGGTGTGGAATGAAGAATGTGTTTGGTCGCATAGAAACGCTTGCTAAAAGTTGTAATAGTATTTTGTTGAAAATATATTCATTCTTGGAGAATTCTTTAGTCAGAAAAATAATTTTCTTTTCGGTTATCGTGATCTCTTTTGCAGCAATCTATCTTCTTAACAGATTGCATCCTCTCTATGGAGATGATTGGATGTACAGTATGTTGCCCGAGCCGTCAAATGAGCATGTAAGATCGTTTAAAGATATTCTCTACACACAATACAAACACTATTTCACTTGGGGTGGCCGCAGTGTAGTGCATATTATAGCACAAGTATTACTGTTTTCAGGCGAATTTTGGGGCGACTTGTTCAACAGTATGGCATATGTTGCTCTCACATTAGTGATTTATTTCTTTGCCAACAAAGGCAACAAGACAAATCCGGCTTTACTGATCATAATCAATCTGCTCATTTGTTTCTTTCAACCAGCATTCGGTTCCACTATGCTCTGGATAACCGGTAGTGCAAACTACCTCTGGGGAACTTTGATTGTTGTTTCATTCTTATTACCCTATCGGTTCTATGTGTTAAAAGACTCATACGATAATTATCTCAAAGTAGTCGCTTTCTTCTTTTTCGGAGCTGTTGCCGGATGGACTAACGAGAACATGGGTGTCGCTCTTGTGTGCATGATCTTTTTGTTTATCTGCTACTATAAATATCAGAACAAGTCAATACCCCGATGGGCTATATCAGGATTGATTGGAGCCACACTTGGCTGTGTGTTGATGATCGCTGCACCCGGAAATTATGCCAGAATGAATGCAACTTTGACACAAGAAGGCGCTAACGGCATGGGATTGATGGTTTATGCTGCACGTTTTTTTGCGTCCATAGCCTCATTCTATTATTATTGTCTTGGCTTAGCTTTTATATTTTTTATTGTTGTCGTCATTGTAAAAAACTATACAAGGAAAGAAAGTCTGAAAGCGGAAAAACCCATTTCATATATCTTATTTGTGGGAGCCGTGATAGCGACATTGGCAATGTCGGCTTCACCACTTTTTCCGGGCAGGGCTGCATATGGGATCAATACGCTGATCATTCTGTCCATCGCATTGCTTTACGCAAATCTCGATTTCAAAAATCTTTTTGTGAAAAATCTCACATTCATAGCGATTTTGTTTGGCTTGTTGTTTTATTCTGCCGACTATTATCGGGGCTGTAGAGAACTGGCAGAAGCGAAAGCCGTTCTGGACAATCGCCAACTCTTTCTGGAACAAGAAAAGAGAGCAGGTAAGAAATATATAGAATTTGACAAACTGGTGAAAGATCCTGAAACTCGTTATTTTCACTACTTTGAAATAGGAACAACTGCTTCCGATTGGCAAAATCGGATGTATTCAAGATACTATGAAATAGATTCTGTAAAGGCCGTTAGGTAATTTTCCAAGTTTCGTTTAGTCTATGACAAAAGAAACGTCTTTGAATGCATAATATCTCAATTTGTTGTCGGCATCGGAAAGAACGAGGTGGCCACTTGGAAGAATATCCTTTATTGTTGCCTCAAAATCACCACTCGCATCATGGAATTGCCCTGTCGAAAATAAGTCTTGCTTATATTTTTGCGCAATCGTTTCTGTCTCACCTTTTTTTATTTTATCAAAATACTCCATGATCTTATTCACAACTTTGGTCAGTATCTGCATCCGGTCTTGTTTCTTTTCTAGAATCTGAGCTAGCGAAGCCGGACTGTATGGAGCAACACAATCAAAGCTTTCCTGATTGATGTTTATTCCGATGCCAACAATAGAACGAACAATTCTATTCTCTTCCAGATCGTTTTCGATGAGTATACCACATATTTTTTGTTTTCTCCAGAAGATATCGTTAGGCCATTTTATTTTAATGTCCGGTGTATATTCCGTAAGAACATCTTTGACAGCCAGAGCCACGCATTGCGAGATGATGAACTGCCCGGAAGGCTCCAGAAACCGGGGAAACAGAATTGTGCTGAAAGACAAATTCTCTCCTCGGCGCGATTCCCAACTATTTCCTCGCTGTCCGCGTCCTGCGGACTGAAAATCAGCAGATATTGTGGTTCCTTCTTTCACTTTTTGTGAACGAAGGAGATTTCTCATATAGGTGTTCGTTGAGTCCACCTCTTCGAGGTGAATGATAGGTGTAGTCTCAGTATTCATCTTCAATTCCGGCTTTATATTCATCCTGTTTTTTCTTTGGTAGACCTTTGATTACTTCATCAACAGAATGGCTGATCCATTGTTTAAGCTCTTTGTCGGGCATGCCACGTTCCAGATAAATACTGTTCCAATATTTTTTGTTGCTGTGATAGCCGGGAATCACACATTCGTATTGCTCGCGTAATTCGATAGCTTTTTCCGGATCACATTTCAGATTGATCATAAAACCTTCGGCACGCTGCTCTAAGCCCATATAGGCAAACATTTTGCCCATCACTTTAAATACAATTGTAGTTTCATCAAAAGGGAAGCATTCTTCTGCACCTCTGATTTCCAGACAATAATCTCTAACTTCTTCTATATTCATAAACAATTTAATTAACCGGAGCCCGAAAGGCATCATCAATATGGTCTATATCAAAATCTTTTCCGTTCCAGATTGCACCGATAATATCGAATCGGGCTTCGAGACAGATATTATTTTCTTGCAGATAAAAATCGGCAGCTTCCACAATCCTTCTTATTTTGCTGTCTGAGACTGCCTGTTCCGGATTGCCCCAACGATTTGTGCGACGAGTTTTAACCTCCACAAAAATAATATATTCGTCTTTTTGTGCAATTATATCGATCTCATATTTCAAGTATATCCAATTTCGCCGAACAATGGAATATCCCTCTTTCTTCAGAAAACCACAAGCTGCATCCTCGCCACGCTTACCCAACTCATTATGTTCTGCCATACAGATTGTTTTTATTTTATTCTTTGAGAAAAAAGATATGATAAAAATATACAAAAAAGGCGAGAATCTTCTATTTATTTTGTTTCTTTGCAGCGAATTTAGGCATGTTATGCTCAATCAAAAAGGATGTGGTAAAGTTTCAAAAAGGTTATGTCAAGCAAATATCAAATTAAATCTACATCATTCTTCAATGCCAATGTTACTACAACGATTAGCATTACGCTCGTTTTGATATTGTTAGGCTTAACGATCCTGATTGGATTTGCAAGCAAGGAGGTGATCTCTTTCGTAAAAGAAAATCTCAGCATATCAGTCGAGTTGGATGATAATTTGGATGATGCGGCAATTGCCAAACTACAAAAGCAATTCGATAATAGCCCTTACGTAAAAAAAGCTACCTATATCAGCAAAGAAGAGATAAAAAAAGAATTGGTCGAAGATCTGGGACGTGATCCAGAAGAAGTTCTTGGATACAATCCGGCTTCGAGCCTGTTTGACATAAAATTGAGATCGGAATATGCAAATGCAGACAGTATTAAATTGATTGAAAAACAATTGAAAGGAAAAAATCTGGTTGGAAATTTTCTGTACAATGAAGACGATATAAGAATGGTCAATTCCAATCTTTCCAAGATAGGGATGTGGTTATTTGTATTGGCTGTCATCCTGATGGTCATATCGTTCACCCTCATCCGAAATACGATACGCTTGAATATTTACGCAAAGAGATTCCTGATCAATACGATGCGATTGGTAGGAGCCACCAATTCATTCATCCGAAAACCATTCATCGTCAATTTTGTGCTCTGCGGTGTGATTGCCGGCTTGCTGGCCGATATTCTGATCACAGCACTCGTCTATAGTGCAACCCGCGAATATCCGGAATTGATCTCTATAATCACAATGAATAATCTGCTGATTGTATACGGTCTGGTATTGCTTCTCGGTGTACTCCTTACGGCAACAGCAACAGCATTTTCGGTGAACAGATATCTCCGGATGGAAACAAATACATTATATCACGTTTAAAAAAAAATATATAACTATAAAAACATGAACAGGAACAATCTTGCATTCGGGAAAATGAACTACATTCTTTGTGGTGTGTCTATCTTTTTCATAGTACTCGGTTTTATTTTAATGACAGGTTCGGCTACAACATTCGATCATTTTGAACCCGATATTTTCAGCACGAGACGTATTGTTGTGGCACCCATGACTTGTTTTTTCGGATTTTTACTGATGATTGTGGCAATTTTATATCCCGTAAAAAAAGAAGCTGTAATAGAAAGTGATTCCAATAACGAACCACAAGCAAGCACAGCTCAACCGAAGAAAAAATAAAATTTTTAAATAAAATAATTCGAGAGAATTCCAGAGATTATAAATGAGTACATTACAGACCATTATCATAGCCATTGTTGAAGGGCTGACCGAGTTTCTACCAATATCTTCAACAGGACATATGATCATAGCCCAGCAGGTTTTAGGAATACCACAAACCGATTTTGTCAAAGCATTCACAGTGATCATCCAGTTTGGAGCAATCCTTTCGGTATTGTTTCTCTATTGGAAACGTTTTTTTCAATCGTGGGATTTTTACATAAAATTATTGATCGGATTCATTCCGGCTGCAATATTGGGATTTTTATTAAATGACTATATTGATGAACTCCTTGAAAACGTATATGTTGTGGCTACGACTTTGGTTCTTGGAGGTATTCTGATGATTTTTATAGATAAAATTTTTGAAGATAAACCGACCGAAGACGAAATCACACATAAAAAAGCGTTCCTGGTCGGATGTTTTCAGTGTATAGCGATGATTCCGGGAGTGTCGCGTTCTATGGCCACAATTGTGGGAGGTATGACACAAAAACTGACCAGAAAAACGGCAGCCGAATTTTCATTCTTCCTTGCCGTCCCTACAATGGCTGCGGCATCCGGTTATAAAGTTTATAAATTAATATCCTCGACAGGAGGCGTGCAAGTGTTACAAGACAATATGGCTACACTCTTGCTTGGCAATCTTGTTGCCTTTGTGGTGGCAATCCTTGCGATCAAATTTTTTATCGGTTATGTGACCAAATACGGCTTCAAACTTTTTGGTTGGTATAGAATAATACTCGGATTGGCAATCCTGATATTCTTATTGACCGGGCACGAATTAAGCATCATGTAATCGTAAAGAATGGATTTTATCACAGGAGAAATCATTTATATAGACAAACCACTGCATTGGACATCTTTCACTTTGGTACGAAAATTGCGAGGTAAGCTATGCCGTACATTGAATGTAAAAAAACTGAAAGTAGGACATGCCGGAACTCTCGACCCATTGGCATCCGGTGTTATGATTGTCTGCACAGGAAAAAAAACAAAACTCATAGAGTCTTTCCAATATCAGACAAAAGAATATATTGCGACAATAAAGTTGGGTGAAACAACACCTTCTTTCGATCTGGAGACAGAAACAGATGCAACATATCCCTACGAACATATCACCAAAGAGTTGGTAGAAGAAAGATTGAAAAACTTTGTGGGAGAGATACATCAAGTGCCACCAGCTTATTCTGCTTGCAAAGTGAATGGCGAAAGAGCGTATAATCTTGCTCGCGATGGACAGGAAGTGAACCTTCTGCCTAAGATATTGGTTATAGACAAGATAGAGTTGTTGGATTATAACCTTCCTTACATCAAAATCAACGTTGTTTGCAGCAAAGGAACATATATCAGGGCATTGGCTCGCGACATAGGCTTAAGCCTCGGTTCGGGAGGACATCTAACGGAGTTGAAGAGAACTCGTATCGGAGACATTACGCTCGATATGTGCATCAAGGCTGATGATATGGATGAATTTATAGACAGCAATGTAGGGCTAAACTTAGAAAAAGAACAAAACAATAACAAGATATGAAGCTTTCACAATTTAAATTTAATTTTCCGGAAGAATTAATCGCAGCACATCCCTCAAAAAACAGAGATGAATCCCGATTGATGGTTTTTAACCGCAAAACGGAAGCAATAGAACACAAAGTGTTCAAAGACATCATTAACTATTTTGATGACAAGGACCTGTTCATATTCAATGATACAAAAGTGTTTCCCGCTCGTCTATATGGCAACAAGGAAAAGACAGGTGCAAAAATAGAGGTATTTTTGCTTCGTGAACTGAACGAAGAATTCCATTTGTGGGATGTGTTGGTCGATCCAGCCCGGAAAATCCGCATTGGCAACAAACTCTATTTTGGTGATGACGATTTGATGGTTGCCGAAGTGATAGACAACACCACCTCAAGAGGTCGCACACTACGCTTTTTGTATGACGGCCCACCCGAGGAATTCAGGTCGTCGCTTTATGCTTTGGGCGAGACACCGATACCAAAATATCTTGGTCGTGGTGAGGAACAAGAGGATAAAGATCGCTATCAGACTATTTTTGCAAAAAATGAAGGTGCAGTTGTGGCTCCGGCTGCAGGATTGCATTTCAGCCGCGAACTGATGAAGCGTCTCGAAATAAAAGGCATTGATTTTGGATACATAACCCTGCATTCAGGATTAGGCAATTATCGCGAAATAGATGTGGAGGATTTGACTAAGCATAAAATGGATTCGGAGCAGATGGTCATAACCGAGGCTACAGCGAAGCAATTGAATGCCGCAAAGCAAAACGGAGCCAGAGTTTGTGCCGTAGGTACATCTGTAATGAGAGCTATAGAAACGATTGTTACAACTAATGGGGAACTGAAACCGAGCAATGGCTGGACAAACAAATTTATTTTTCCGCCATATGATTTTAATATAGCAGATTCATTGGTCACAAACTTTCATTTGCCACAATCTACTTTGCTGATGATGACGAGTGCTTTTGGTGGATATGACCAGATTATGAACATTTACGATTTGGCTGTAAAAGAAAAATATAAGTTTGGAGCTTACGGTGATGCGTTATTGATCATATAAAGAGATAAGAAAAAATATTGAATTCGAAACAAAACCGGTTGATGTGAATGCGTCAGTCGGTTTTTTATTTATAATAGGTTACTCATTTTGAATATTTTGTAAAAAATGATTCTCTTATTTTCGGATACATACAGAACTGAACTACACCACGCATACTTAGATAAAAGATAAAAGAAAACCATAAAGCATTATTTCCCCAACGTGGAAATAGGACATAAAATAATACGAAAAAGGAGCAGG
The DNA here is from genome assembly GCA_047974325.1 of Dysgonomonas sp. Lineage (GTDB taxonomy): Bacteria > Bacteroidota > Bacteroidia > Bacteroidales > Dysgonomonadaceae > QVMP01. Next base: position 20,300 of record JBKECE010000291.1, read on the forward strand.
CTGCAACGAACATGGAATTTCGCATATATTTTGAAGCAGTCGCTCCCACAAAAATACCGTCCCATAGAAATGCCGAGAAACTAGCAACAGGTATCAACATAGCCCAATATTGATAATCTTTACTGGCTTCTATAATATCTGTTTTATCAGTCAGAATATGGAATATGGAATCGATGAAAAGAAAATACACAATGCTGAACAGGCTGGCAAACATTGTACCCCAGAAAAACAATCGTTTCACCAGAGTGTGAAGTATCTTTGTGTTACCTGCACCAATAAATCTTCCGGTGAGAGCTTCTGCCGCATAGGCCAATCCATCCATCATGTAAGAGAATAGCATGAATAACTGCAAAATGAGTGTGTTGACAGCAAGTGTAGTATTGCCCATTTTCTCAGATTGCGATGTAAAGAATGTTGTGACAGCAATGATGCAAAGCGTGCGTAAAAAAATATCGGCATTTACGTTGAAGAAAGGAACAAAATCTCGAACCTTTTTCAAGATACTGATACTGAAATATTGTTTTATGAAAGGATATTTTTTCAATGCAATGATGATGGCAAGAATCAATCCTGACAGTTGAGCAATAAGAGCACCACAAGCGATGCCTCTGATCTGCATGCCCCAAGCAAACACAAAAATCAAGCTGAGCACGATGTTTATGATGTTTACTGCTATTGCTATATACATCGGTGTTTTTGAATCTTGCATTCCAACAAACCAACCTGAAAAGGCATACATGCCTAAAACAGCAGGTGCTGCCCAGATATAGATATTGAAATAATCCGATACGTATTCACGCAGGCTGTCATTGACGCCGATGACAGAAAATGCGAATATTAGAATCAGGTATTGGAACATGAGAATAAAAAGAGAAGAAACAAGGGCAATAACCAATGATCGTATTAGCACATTTGTCGCATTCTGCCTATTCTGAGCGCCAAAAGCCTGAGCCGTAAATCCGCTCGTACCCATCCGTAGAAAAGAAAAATTCCAATAGATCAGATTAAATATCATGGTTCCAATAGCGATAGCTCCAATATACAGAGCCGAATTGAGATGTCCCACGATGAACAAATCAACAAGTCCCAGAAGAGGTACTGTAATGTTAGATATAATATTGGGGATCGCCAGTCTAAATATTTGTCTGTTCATATGAGCAAAGTTACGAAAAGAGAACAATATGGTACATTTCTGTTTCGGTTATATGACATTTTAATTTCTCTAAATTTTACGAAACCAAAATATTATTTTACTTTTGTATCACCATCTGAAAATGGTATCTGACTTCGTAGCTCAGTTGGTAGAGCAACTGACTCTTAATCAGTGGGTCGAGGGTTCGAGCCCCTCCGAGGTCACTAAATAAACAGCCACTTGCAAGTATTGTAGGTGGTTTTTTGTTAAAGAAACTACATGGCATTTAGGCGGTTTCAGTATTTCACGTTTAACTGAATATTAATGGTTAACATCTTGTAATACAAATCAAAAAGACCTCGAAAAGGCGAGTATTCGTAGTAATTAAGACGAAAATTGGGATTTCAAAAAGAATCAACCTGAATTTACTAATTTGTATTATTGTAAGTAAGTAGATAAAGACCATCCAACACTACCGTTCTTTGCAAAACTTTCATAATATAGGCTGGTTGAAAAATATCTATAACGTGATGATACCCTCATATTAAATATTTTATAGATCGCTAATTTATAATCAATTTGATTTTTGTATATATCTACTTTTCCTGATAGGGAGATGACGTGATCGGACATATGTCGCTCTAGCATGAAAGTGCCTCCCGTTTTTGATTGTGTTCCGGATAAAAAATTTATGCCTAACGCAATTGAAATAGGGCTGAAATTTATCCCATACAAAATGTTGTGGATCTGAAACTTTGTTCCGTTGCTAATTTCGTCAGATTTTCTTAACCTATAATTGTAGAAATCAAAATCAGTCACATCTTTTGTTTTGCGAATGAATGGCTTCCATTTTACTAATGATGAATAGAAATCATATCCTCCATGAATGTTGAATTGATGATTAATTGATAGTCCAAAATCAGTTTGTTGATTCCCGATATATCCTATAGCTAATTCAACATTGTATCCTAATAACAGTCTTGAAGAGCCTGTATATCCAATTGAATAGTTGTTTGAAATGTAGCAAAATTGTGACATTCCACCATTAGTGTAGCAACCATTCTTCTTGGGTATTGAGTCTTTAAATCTTTCATAATTTCCTTTGTTATCTAGCAATGTTGAGATATCCGTCATGAAATTTTCTACAATCAGAGCCTCTTTGATAGAATCTTGAGCATACGGAGTCCAATATTTTTTTAAACTATAACTATCCTTGTCTGCATATTCAATAAGATAGGTTATTCCATCGGCGCCTTGTTGCCATCCATTAATCATGTTATCAGATTCTATATTAAGTATTTTAAATCATCTATGAGATTGTAGGCTCTTAGAGCAAGAGAGTCGGGTAGAACCTTTGTCTTGGATATTATTGTTCTATTTTTACCCAATTTGTAGATATAATTAGTTAGATTTCCTTCTATTAGATTTTTATTCTTCCAGATCTCTATGATATTGCCATAGTATTGAATTCTAATATTGAATTCATCAGTCGAACGAGTTAAATCTTTTAAATTGAGTTCTGAAAAAAGCTGTTTTGAACACTTATACCAGAAAGTGGTATCACCCGAAATATATTTGGTCTGAGAGAGCAGATTAAATGAAAATATGGAACAACATAGAAAACTGAAAAAATACCTCATGTTAGCTGTGTTTATTATTACAAATATGGTTAAATCTGTAGTTTTTAGACAATATGGTCAACAAAAGCGTAAATTTAAAAATAAAAACTCCTGTAAAACATGATTACAGGAGTTTTATTTATTTGTTGTCTCACTAGAAGTCTAACCTTTATTTTCTTTAAGTTCCATTTATATTCAAAATACTGCTAGTAAACAGGTATATATAAATACAAAGATGTAAATAATTTCTTAAAGATTCTTTTGTATCCACAAAAAATGGGTGTATATTTGGGTGTAAAATAAAATATATACTCTGATGAATATAAAAAGAAGTATTAAGTTTGAACTAGAAAAGAGAAAGGACAAACAAGGTAATCCAATTGTTGAGAATGTACCTATTCGAATGAGGGTTACTTATGAGGGTATGAGAGCCGAGCCTGCAATTGGTTATAGAGTTGATATTTCTAAATGGGATAAAGAAAAACAACGAGTAAAAAATGGAACAAGTAATAAACTAAAACAAACAGCATCCGAGATTAACTCCAAAATAGTAGAATGTGAGTCCGATATGCAAACTGTCTTTAAAGAGTATGAAGTTAAAGAAATTATACCTTCAACAAAAGATCTGATTGCAGCATTCAACGAAAAACAGAAAAAAGAGATAAGTAAACCTACTAAAATTACAGTAGTGCAAGTGTTTGACGAATTTATTCAAAAATATTCTATTGAAAATAGTTTAACACGTTCAAGAATTAAGACATACGGAGTCGTAAAAAATCATTTAATAGAGTTTAATGAAAAATTGACTTTTGAGGAAGTTAACGAAAATATGCTAGCTGTCTATCAGGCTTTCTTACTTAAAAAGAAATTGAGGAATAGTTATGTATCGAAACAGATAAAAGACTTAAAAACTTATCTACGGTGGTGTAAAAAGAGGAAATATTTAAAAGACAGTAGTTTTTTAGATTTTAAATCAAAATTGAAAACAATCGAATCAAAAGTGATATTTTTGACGCCAACTGAATTAACTATGGTTGAAGAATATAATATACCTACAACAAAACAATACCTTGAACGAGTTCGTGATGTTCTACTTTTTTGTTGCTACACTGGTCTCCGCCATTCTGATGTATATAATCTAAAAAGAGGAGATATTAAGGATGGACATATTGAGATAGTAACAATGAAAACAACAGACAGTCTTACTATTGAATTTAATAAAAAAAGCCGTGCTATATTAGATAAATATAAAGAGATTCACTTTCAAGGCAACAAGGTATTACCTGTTATCAGCAATCAGAAAATGAAGGATTATTTGAAAGAACTTGGTAAATTAGCAGAAATAAATGAACTGATAAAAGAGACTTATCTTATCGGAACAGAAAGAATAAGCATTGAAAAGCCTAAATATGAGTATTTCGGTAGCCATTTAGGGCGAAGAACTTTTATATGTACTGCACTAGCTTTAAGTATTCCTACCCATGTTGTCATGGAATGGAGTGGTCATAAAAGTTATGATGCCATAAGACCATATATTGGCGTGTCAAGCGAAATAAGAGCAGCAGCAATGGAAAAATTTAATACTATTTGATATGGTGTCAATTAAAGAAATGGGGTCAATCCTACGGGCAATTCGTTATATACTTAATATACAGATTAAGATAGGCTCTCAAGCAAGAAACATCTATTACACTTCTGACTTTAAACTTATTGGCTCTCAGAATTATTTAGATGAAATTGAAACATTAACAATATACAACAAGCCAAATGAAAGAGGTTTGCTTAAACTAAATGAACATTTAGAAATTCTGACTGATATTATCAGTATGGGCAGTAAGGTTCTTTTATTGTCAGATTCAGAAAATGACACTTATGATATAAATATTCACCTAATACACCGATATAGGTATCCATTCTCCATATTTTATATTTCAAAATATATAAACTCTGATTACCAATATATATATTATAAAAAGTCAAATGATGATCTTATTTGTGATGAATTGTCAGAGACTATAAACGACAAAGAAACATTGTTGACAGGAGATATAAAAGAAATCAATAATAAGCGAATGATAGATATATGTCAAGAGTTTTATTCATTCTTAAAAAACTCAGCTCATTCTATATCCCCATTAAATCAAGACAATGGTATTCGCTCAAAAGAATTATTTCCAATGTCTCTTATTGCTAAAATACATGAGCTTTGCAATGATTTCCAATTTGAACTAATTTCAGAAATAGATATGTTTAATGCTTTTAATAATCCCAAAGAATTTGGTTTCAAACTTAAATGTAAAGATAATCAAATGAATAGGGTGTATTTTTTAATTAGGAATTTATCCAACTTTATATCCCAAAAGTATGGGACTGAGAAAAAAAAAGAGTGGAGAGATAGTATATTATCTAGTTTAAATATTAAATTGTCAATATATAACAGCAAAAGTAAATATGTAAGCACTCTTGAAGCAAGTTCAGCAGACGAAAAGTTTTACAGGAATATAAATAGAATATTTAATTCCGAATCAGATTCTGACTTCTATATCGAACACTAAAATACACTCCCACTTTACCACTCACTTTACCACTCGAAACAACTTGCAAATACCTGTATATGAAGTTGTTATAAATAAAATAATTTTATTTTCCACTTTTTCCACCCTCTTTTATTAGCTATCTTTGTAATATCCTAATGGATAGCTAAAAGCCTAAGTAAAAGGTGTTTTTATTTATTTAAAAGAAATAATATGAAAAAGAATTTGGATTGTTATTTAGAAAAGACTCTTGGACAAATAACTGGTCAAGAAATTTTAAGTTTTTGGAAAGACAGGAAAGCCAGAAAAAGAGAGGAAAAAGAAAAGCAATCTTCATCTAGAAGATATGTTTATGGTATTAGAGGTATTATGGAGTTATTCGATTGTAGCAAATCGACTGCGAATCGCATTAAACAAAGTGGTAAAATAGATGCTGCAATTAAACAGGTTGGTAGAAAAATAATTGTTGACGCTGAGCTTGCCCTTGAATTGGCAGGTAAGAGGAAAGGAGGAGGAAGAAGATGAAAAGAAGACGCTACTTACCTAAAGCTACAATTCAGCTAGATAAATTAATATTCAAATGTAGATGTTTAATTCGTGAGGAAATTGATAGCTGGATTTATAATCATCAAGACTATATGTTGAAAAAAGAACTAGTTTTTGGAGAGACAATGTTAAAAAAAATAACAGATTCGAAAAGTCCTTATTATCATATACGTAAGGTTTATTATCAGGGGAATATTTTATTGGGAAGAATTGACTTAGTGAATAGTAAAAGGCTTCCTAAAGAGAAAAACCTTATTCAGTTTACAATCGACAATGAAGTGTTCTATAATAATACACTAAAATATCTACCAATTGTATTGAGTGAATTGAATTTGAGTGTTAACAACATCACTCAAGTGGAAATTGCTATTGATTATCATAACCATGATATAGAAAAAAAACTTGTACGAGAGATATTTAGAGAAACTAACACTATAAAGCTGCTTGGCAAAACTGTAAGAGATAGAGAAAAAGAGTTAAAAGACATAAAAAATTTTGGCTCGGCTGGTTCTAAGGGTTTTAACATCGGCACTATATATATTTTCGCTAAAAAAAATAACAAAAATACAAAGTTTGGACTTCGATGTTATGATAAATACAAAGAAATAGAAGATTCGTCTGAGAAGTATTATATTTCCGAATTTCATGAAAAATATAATACAAAACCTGAAAGACTCTTTAGACTTGAAATATTTTTTCATTATGATGAATTAAACAGGTACATAAAAGGAAAGAAACATAGTATGAAAGCTGAGGAGTTCCTCAATAGATTGTTTGATACAGCATTTTTATATGATTTAGCATCAGAATACTTGGATAGACTTATTGAAATTCATAAAGATTCTAAAGAGAAAATCTCTATACTTCCATGTTATGAGAATATTTTGAATAGAACTGCTTGATTTATGAAAAGGCATTGTTAATCTGGAGTAAGGGGGCACTCATGTCAAATTGAGACCCCTTCTCCTTAGTTAATAAATATGAAAACAAGAGGCATATTAAGTCAAAAAAACACCTGCCTGCACAAGTCGCTTGGTATAAAAAAAGTTGCTTAAAACGCATCCAGGTAGCCCTATTTTGCATATTTCGTCTATTGTATTACAGAGAATATATTTTGTCGCTTTATGTGAAATTACTGTATAATTCTTCTGACACCATTTTTACATATAACTTTTTATATACTAAACTTATATATTATATATAATACTAAATATGGGGGTATTATATTATTATTCATTATATATTTCTTTAAAAATTTTCTCAGACTCTCAAATTGTTAATGAATGTAAATTTGCGACATTTTAAGACCCTGTTTTCAACAAAACATATAAATCGCCGCCAAGGCAAAGAAAATGCCTTAAACCAGCAGGAAATAGCCTTATTTTTGATTTGCAGAACCCTCTTTCTCATCATCAAAAGAGCCTTTAAGTAAATATGCTCCTGCAATTGCCATTAAACCAAAATAAATAACTATAGTTGAAGAAAAACCTCCTCCTCCCTCATTGTATCCATAACTACCAGTCCAATTAGAACTTAGATTATCTAATTCAGGTATTGATCCAGTTTCTTTTAAAAGTAATTCTATTAGAAAGAGGAGAACACTTAAAATAGGGGGAATTAATAATACAATACCAATAATTCTTTCCCAATTTAGTTTTGTTTTCACTTCATTTTGTGATGTTGGTTTTAAATTTTCCATAATGATTATTTTTATTTGTTATAACACTCTAAAATAGGTATATGATATTGATCTGGTCTATAAACAATTATTTTCTCTGTCAAAGTGTTTCTCTCAATAAGTACCCATTCTTCTAATAAAATCTCCCTGCAAGAATATACTGTTACAGATGAAGAATGTATTTTTTTATGTATTAACTCATATTGAATTGATATTTCATCGTTCAAAAAACAGACCCGCCCCCCTAATATCGTAAACATTGTTTCAACATCATGAGGGTCATTAAACCCTAACTTTATAAATGAATAATATTCAATGATATGCTCTTTTTGTGACTCTTTATGACTTTGGACAACACGATTATGATACCAAATGATAATTCCAACAATAATAATGATAATTAAAATCCACATAGTTTTTATTTTTTTTAGTTATATCTATTAGATTGTCTATTCTTTTATAGCCTCTAATAATCCCCAAAGAGTAAAAACAAAATCTATGGTTGTAGGAGAGTCACGGTTCATCGCTTCAAACCTCATTAAAGCTAAATCTATATTCTTCATGAAATTTTCTTTTTCATCATTGGGTATGTATGATATAAAGAAGGGGCATATATATAAACTGTAATATATTTTCTGGGGTATCATTAAATTATCATATTCATCATAACCCCCATCTCTTTCTATTTTTTGTAATTCACTCCAAAAGTGACTTAATCCATCTAATACTAGAGAGGTAACAACTTTCTCGTTATCTGAAAGTAAAATATTATTTCCTTTTATTATAAATTCATTAAATTGAGCTGTATTAGTAATACTCATTACATTTTGACTACTCACATACATATTTTTGTACTTTCCAAAATATGATAAAAATTGAGGGATCATATTTTTTAGAATCAAGTCCATAGTTCCTTCACCTCTACTAATTATTTGTTCATGGGAGTCACTGATTATTATTGCAGCAGTAAGAATGCAGGTTTGGAATTTACCTGCTGGAGATAATTTTCTAAAGTTTTGTTCTAAAAAGGAAACTGAGGTATCACAAGAGTCACAAATTTTAGACACAAGTTCGTTTTCAAAGGATAAATTTGACATTTTAATTATTCTTTTTCCACTCAATCCCAAAGCAGAGGTTATAAAACGGAACGTGGGATGTAACCTATCTGTCTTAGAGGTACGACCAAGCACCTTGCGCACAAATAAGTTAACCCCACGTAAACGCAGGCACTAACCTATTATCCTTGTGCGTCTTTAAAATTGGTCGTTTTCTAAGACAAGAATAAAAGCTAACGCTCCTATATTTTAATAAATTGAACCCTGCCAACTCTTTGACAACTGATTCATTTACAAATATACAATGAATTATTATTTAACGAATAGTCCATTCTTTTTTAACAAATAGTTTTCTGTATTATGATGAAAAAAATAATAATCGGAGAGAGTGAGATGTACTAAATAGCCATAAAAAAAGATATAGTCTAGATTAAAAACTCATATCTTTTAAATTTAATATCATGTTATCTATATAAGGTGTTTTATATAATCTATTGATGTTCTCTGTCAGAGAATTTGCAGCCTTAATTTGCCCTTTTGCGAAAAAGGTATGTTTTTAACCTAAAAACAGAGAAAATATTTATACAAGTTCTATATAAAAGTATGATACAAACCTCGTACTTTTACAAGAGATAATTTAATTGCAAAAACCAGTTGAAAATTACACGTTTCCTAGCTATTTTTACATGTTTTAGTATAAAGTTTGCAGATATAAGAATACCTACTAGCTATTTTAATAAAACACAAAGCATCTTTCTGCACCCCCTATATATTTATGTAAAAGTAAAATGAGATTAGTATCTTTCTTTTTGAAATAGATTCCCTTATTTTGTTTTGTCAGAGGTTTTGCCAAATAAAAAACACCCAACTACACACAAATGGGTGTAAAATTGGGTGCTTCTTATTATAATACACTGATTATCAGTATAGGATTGTTGTCTCACCAGGATTCGAACCTAGACAGACAGTACCAAAAACTGTAGTGCTACCATTACACCATGAGACAAACTTTCGCCTTAATAAAGCGATGCAAAAGTATGCGTTTTTTTTGAAAATCCAAAGAAAATAGATATTTTTTATGAACAAATTCTAAAAATGAAGATTTTCACCAATTAGTCATTGAGCTAGAAAAACATTTAACAGATGCTGACAAAAAGTTTCATTCCGAATGTAAGATATACGTAGTTGTAGCGATATATTGGTGATAAAGCTGTTGGTTGCAGAGCGATAAGAAAATATAATCAAGATATGATTGAAATAAAAAGAATGTTTGTATCTGCAAATGCACGAGAAAAAGAAATAGGAATTAAGATATTGACCGAATTAGAGGTTTGGTCACAACAATTAGGTTTTAAAAATGCATTTTGGAGACTGGAAATATGTTATTCGAAGCTGTAAGATTATATAAAAGGAACAATTATGTTCAAATTCCTAATTATGGATAGAATAAGAGCATGGACAAGAGCATTGCCTTTGCAAAACAACTATGAGAAAAATATATGAAAGCGTTTGGTCTGATCTTCACCTAATTTCTTGAATATTTAGGCTTCGTGGCTAATTGTAAAAGAAAAATCGAGTCGGTGACTTACAAATTCGATCAAAAGAATAAGGGAACTGAAGACTTTAGCAAATCAAGTTTTAGATAAAAAAATCGGAATTGCTTATTGTTGCCAGTTATTATCTTTTGCGACGGGAGATAGAAATTAGAAAGAGTTCCGTATACGTATAAATGAAAATAAAAACCCCTAAACTTCATTGAAATTCAGGGATTTTTATTTTTATGCTTCTTTTAAAAGTGGTGCCACCAGGAAGAGAACTATATCTATAACTATATTGACAACCAATATTTTATGATTTTCTAAATTGGGAATCCCTCACGATTTAGCACACGATTATTTTTCATCGTTCTGCTCGCTATTTGCATGATTTCTTCTGCAAAGTTACGAAAAAGTGTGGGAATTTCATACGTTTTTATCCGTTATATCACTATTGTTTTATGGACAAAACGACAATATGGTGTTTTTATTCTGTCGACAAAACAAAAAAAGGTATGCTCTTATTCTGCGAACAAAACAACTCTTCTGTTTCTTCCGTAACCATTACAGGGGTAATGGGATTAAAGTAGATCGTTCCTTCCCATAAATATTTTGCAGAGATGTACGGATTGTGTCTGTTATTGCAAATTATTTATTCCGTTTTGTCTCCATAATTCTATAAATATGATGAATTATAGAAATAAAATGAGTGTGAACGAAGGATAAAACGAAATTATTCTGTCAGTTAATCCGCAATTTGCATACATATCCAAACTTTTTCCTAAATTTGTAACCTCCGTAACTATTACGGGCATAACAAAGTAAAAAGAATATGAAGTTTTACAATCGGACAAGTGAATTAGCTGAATTACAACGGATACAGGATTTGTCGTTTAACGACCACTCTCGGTTAACTGTTGTAACAGGTAGAAGGCGTATCGGAAAGACAAGCCTTATTGTGAAATCGGTTGAAAGCTTGCCAACTGTTTATTTATTTGTTGGTCGCAAAGCCGAAGCAACACTTTGTTCGGAGTTCATTCCGGTTATTGCCCAATCGCTTGACACATTCGTTCCGACGGAAATACGCACATTCCGCTCTTTATTCCAATATTTAATGGAGTTGGCATCAAACAAGGCGTTCAATCTTGTTATAGATGAATTTCAAGAGTTTTATAACATCAATGAGTCGGTGTATAGCGATATGCAGAATATCTGGGATACCTATCGGAAGAAATCTAAAATGAATCTTATTGTTTCCGGCTCTATCTATTCATTGATGCAGAAAATATTCCAGAACAAGAAAGAGCCGTTATTTGGTAGGGCTGACAATATCATTAAACTATCTGCATTTGACTTAGCCACGCTAAAAGAAATTATGCATGATTACAAGCCAAAATATACGAATGATGACCTGCTGGCTCTTTATTCTTTCACGGGTGGAGTTCCCAAATACGTAGAGTTATTTTGTGATAACAATATGTTGACTGTAGACGAAATGATTTCGTTTATGGTTCGGGAAAACTCCCCTTTTACGGATGAAGGAAAAAATCTGCTAATAGAAGAATTTGGGAAAAACTACGCCACTTATTTTTCTATTTTAAGTGCGATTTCGGGCGGAATTAATACACAACCTGAAATAGAATCGGCATTGGGAGACAAAAGCATTGGCGGTCAAATCAAACGCTTAATTGAAGATTATGACATCATTGTTCGTCAACGTCCAATATTAGCAAAGGAAGGAAGCCAAGCTGTCCGGTACGAAATACAAGATAACTTCATCCGTTTTTGGTTCAACTATTTTGACCGTCATCGTTCACTGATTGAGATTAAAAACTTTGTAGGATTGCAGTCTATTATAAAATCTGATTATCCAACCTATTCAGGTATTATGTTGGAGCGGTACTTCAAACAGCAATTTGCTGAAAGTTTTAAATATCGTGCTATCGGTTCATGGTGGGAGCTTAAAGGAAATCAAAATGAGATTGATATCATAGCTCTGAAATTGGATAAAAATCAGGCGATAGTTGCCGAAGTGAAACGACAAAAGAAAAATTTTAAGCCGGAACTACTGGCGAAGAAAATTGAACATCTTAAAAATAAGGTTTTGCCAAAGTATCAGATTGAAACGGTTTGTTTGTCATTGGAGGATATGTAAAATTGCGATTAATCACTTAAAACAACAAAATTGACTATATAATTTAATACTTAAAAAAATATGAACCCTAAACATAAAGTATTTATTTCATTCAAAACAGAAGACAAAGAGTACAAAAAGTACATTCAGGAAAATTTGGATGTGGATATGATAGACAAATCATTAAATGAGCGCATAGACTCAAATGATGAAGATTATGTAATGCGTAAAATACGTGAAGATTATTTGTCCGATTCTACAGTAACTATTCTTTTAATAGGTGCAAATAGTGCGGAAAATAAAGGTTGGCAAGAACAAAAGTATATCAAACGAGAACTGCAAGCATCTTTATATGATGGGAAAAATAATACAAGAAGTGGAATCCTCGGTGTTGTTTTGCCTTCAATGTATAATAATATCTACAAAGGATCTTACACATGCTCAAAATGTAACAATAGCCATAATCATGTTGCACTAAATGATACTACTGTTATTAAGGAATTTAGCTATAATTATTATATTCCTAATAGTAAATGTTCTCATGCCAAAGATGATAAATATTGTGTCCTTGTGAAATGGGATGATTTTATATCAACTCCAGAAAAATACATTGATGAAGCTTTTTCTAACAGAGAACATCCAATTTCACAAAAAGTAAAAGTTTATCCAGAATAAGATCAGATATGAATATTACAGATAAAGATTTACCCGGGTTGTACCAATCCGCAGACAGTGCATCAATAAAGGAACAGAAGAAATATTTCAATAGTATTATCTGGTATTTGCTTTTGCTTATTCTGGCGTCTCTTTTTGCTTATTTTGCAAGTGACTATCCTAATCCTATTCTAAAAATAGTATCTACCATATTTTTCCTTATTACACTCTGCATTATGATATGGCAAAAAGTAAGTAGACCTGATGATATTTGGTATAATGGGAGAGCTGTTGCCGAATCCGTAAAAACACGCTCTTGGCGATGGATGATGCGAGCCGAACCTTATGTGGATTGCGAAAAAGTAGAAGCAATGAGAAAACACTTCATAAATGATCTAAAAACTATTTTAAGACAGAATGAAAGTTTAATAGGTCGATTAGGAATAAAAGCAAGTGTAGAAGATCCTATTTCCGAAAAAATGCTTCAAGTGAGAAGGCTTACCATAGAAGAACGATTTAATGTCTATAAACAAGAAAGAATCACTAATCAAGCATTGTGGTATACAAAAAAAGCAAAATATAATAAACAAAGAGCTAATCTTTGGTTTTGGATAACTGTAGGACTTCATACATTGGCGATAATTCTTTTATTGTATAATATAAAAGAGCCTGAATTGAAGTTGCCTATTGAAGTTATAGCAGTAGGGGCTTCTTCTGTACTAACATGGCTACAAGCAAAAAAACATAATGAGTTATCCTCTTCATATTCATTGACCGCACATGAGATTATATTAATAAAATCAGAAGTTACAACATTTAAGGACGAATTTGAATTTTCAGACTATATAATGAATTGTGAAAATGCTTTTTCTCGAGAGCACACTCAATGGTTTGCTCGAAAAAATGAATAATATTGTCTCTCAGATAGTAAAAAATATTATCGTGAAATAAAAGAATGATTCTTGTTATTCAGAAGTGGGTTAAATAATGATTTAATATGGAAAAACAAAAAATGTGTTTTGTGATAATGGGATTTGGAAAGAAAAAAGATCCCGTTACAAATAGAACAATTGATCTTGACAAAACTTTCCGAAAAATTATTCGTCCAGCAGTACAAGCATGTAACTACTGCTGTATTAGGGCTGATGAGATTACAGATTCAGGAATAATTGACCGTAGCATGTATGCGTTGTTATACAGTGCAGAGTTGGTTATCGCTGATATTTCCACTTACAATCCTAATGCTATATATGAGTTAGGGACACGGCATGCACTCAAGCCATTTTCTACAATAATAATCAAAGAAGATGAAGGAAATATACCTTTTGATATAAATCATAATAGAATACTTAATTATAAACATTTGGGGAATGAAATATCAGAGTCAGAAGCAAAAAAATCAACAAGGGAATTAAAAGAACTAATCATATCAATTACAAACAACCCAACGACTGATAGTCCTTTATATTCATTTATTCCACAAATAAAGCGTCCAATACTTTCAGATAGTGATTTAAATGAAATTATCGGAGAACTTCGGAGTAAAGAAGATACTGTTTATGCCTTGATGGAAAGCGCTAAGCAAAATATGGTTGCAAAAAACTTTGTAGAAGCTGCAAAAAAATGGAAAAAATTGAATGAAAAAACAAATAATGAAACATTTTTCATTCAACAACAAGCTCTTTGTACATACAAAAGCAAAGAGCCTTCCCCTACTGTTGCTTTAACCAATGCTTTACAAATTATTAATACTATAAGTTCTGTAGACACAGAGACTTTAGGCATTTCTGGAGCTATAAATAAAAATTTATGGAAATGTACAGGTGATATAAATTTTCTTGATACTGCAATCGAATTATATAAAAAGGGATGGAATTTGCACAACGATTATTACACAGGAGAAAATTATGCACATTGTTTAGAGAGAAAATCCTTTCTTGAGACTGATAATGACTTGAAAATTTATTATCAAGTTGAAGCTAAAAAGACACGAAGACAAACTATTGAAATTATTCTTCCTACTTTTGAAGATATTGAGCCAGAAGAAGTCATGTGGAAATACGCTACACTATCAAACTGTTATAGAAGCCTTAAAGATATTGTTAAAGCTGATGAATATGAACAAAAATTTTATTCTAATCATCCCAACGAATGGCAAATAGAAACATTTAGTGTTTCAAAAAATGAAATCATTGAAATAACTCAATAGCATGAAGTTCTAATACTATGATTTACCATCATATCGTTCAAAGCCTTTTGCAAATTGGGCTGGAAATTGAGTAATTCCCATGTTGAAATCATTCTGTAACCAATTCCATATAAGTAGACTTTCTTTCTCGTCTAACTCTTTTTGTCCCAGACCAATTATAGTCCCAGTATGCCAACGCGTAATAATATCGAGTAAGTTTTCGGGAATTTTAAGGAAATGGGAACCAAAATAAAAGAACTCTGTAGATATTAAAACAAAATCAACTGAGGTATCTCTTCTTAAATTATCTGGGTTTACAGCTCCATTTTCAAAGCTATGATGAGAATCGGCTTGCGACCATAAGTTTGTCGAAGGATCTTTATAATAGATATTATCCCCATAAGCTGTTTTTGTAGTTCCTCCAATGATGATTGGTTTTTTGCATTGGAATCTATTATCGCTCCAATATTCATTAAAAGTCATCTTTTCAGAAACTTTCATAGCATATACGAGATTTCTGCCAATAGATGTAGGGGTGAAGCCAAATACATAGTCTCCGACGTATGCTCTCCGTCGTATTTCTGGTTTGCAAGTTGCAAGAGTGCAATAAGATCTAAAAGGATTAGGCGCAAATCCATAATCTCTTTTTACAACATAACTAAATCCTTTCGCCATGATTAACAAGTCTCCCTTCCTATGGGCGCCCCCCCTGTTCTTGGAGTTCCATTTGGACTTTCCATAATATTTTTTCCGCCTACGGCTTCTATTATTTTATCGGTATTCCAGCCAACAATAGAATCAGCATGTGTTTCTAAGGCTTCTGGCAATTTGGTTTCTTCACCTTTTTCTCCATGAAGATATACTCCTACAATATTTTTTCCTTCCTTTGCGGCATGTTCAATCTCCCATTTTACCCAATTGCTGTTAGCCGTATCCTTTCCGATTAAACAAATAAATGTTCCAGCCCATTCTATTCGTGGACGAAGAATGGTTTTAATATATTCCTCGTTATTTGCGTTGTTGGGTTTGCTACTGTCAATTGAGCTATTTTTCAATTGGTATCCCTTTTTATTGAGTAATTCTTTGAGTTTCCCAATATGCTCATCGTCTTTACCTCGATGTCTAATAAATACATTTTTACTTTTCTTGTTGATATGTTTTAATTATATAATTCAAATTCTTCGCTAACACCATGCTTTGTCTTTAAAATATTCAACTGTTCAAAAGTATGTTTTTTAGAATCAAAAGTAAATTGATATTTGACATCCCCCACATATATATCCCAAATAAAAATCATCATTCTGTTTTTGTCACCTACTGCACTACGCAACAAGTAATGAATATTCATGAATTTATTTCTGATTAAATAATTTTCATAATCTCCTTTTTTTTCTGTTTCATATATCATCTCGATGTGAATTTCTTGTTCGGTTTTCTGGAATGAAACATTTTTTATCTTAACGCTTGGTTCTTTTTCTTTATTCTTATTAGTATATGATTCAAATGACGGCCGATTCCATTCTTGTAATTCATCACATAATATTAAAAGGAACGAGAGTGTATCTAATCTCAGGTGATATAACTTAGGGCATGTATGTCCAGCAATAGAGCGCAAAATTTCTTTTCGAATATAAAGCTGGCGAGCATCTTCACTTTCTAATGCTTTGTCCCCCATGTAATAATCTGTTTCTAAAAAGAATGTAAGGCTTTTAAATAGCAATAAGCTTGAAAAGATTCCATGTTTATTCTCTTCAAGTGATTTAGATAGCTTATCCTGATATTTAGGTTGAATAGATGTGTGAAATTTCGAATTATCGCTTGTTTCATTCTTTTGTGAAGAAATTCTTGATGATATAATATTTAATAATTTTTGCACTAAAAATGAATTTAACATATTGAAATTGAAGTCCAATTCTGTAAATTGTATATTACCAAAATATGATAATATTTTTTTTGTTTGCTTGTTTATTTTTGAAGACTTTTCAATTGGGTAACCTAAATCATGACACAAAGAAATTACAATCCACATTGCCCATATCTCACTTTTCGAAATAGCTATTTTTTTTGATTTGTTACTTTGAGGTATCTGAAAATGGAAATCATATTTTTTGTTTATTACAAACTTGTCGTTTAACTGAAAATCATAGTTGGATAATATAACAACACCTATAGCCCATACTTGAAAAACATGGTTGATATGATCCCTATAAAATTTATTAGTCCCATATAATACAGATTCATACTCGACGAAATCATGTAAGTACTTTGATAGTTCATCAATTCCAAAAGAGCTTGTTTTTCGTATCTTATCAAAGTTCTCTCTCGTAATATGCCTGTCTTTTTTTAAGTCTTGATATATTTTTTCTCTAGAATCATTAATTTTTAATATAGAAATAGCATCTATTAAAAGACTTTTCCATAATTTTTCTGCATCATCTAAATCTTTATCCTTTCCTTTGTATATATTCAGGAGGTCAATAGACTCTTTGCTAATGTAAGAAGCTTGAGAACTTACTATCTTCATGAAAATACCATGAGTCCAACTTTTATTTAATGGTTTATCATTGATCACATAGTTATTTATTATCATGCTTTTCTTTGTTTAAAATCAATAATCCAATAACTGCATATCCCAACAAGTCTTTTAAAGTGTCTTCAATAGATTCGAAATTAGGTTCAATACCCTTGTTTGCCTTTTCCATGAGAGATTTGAATCGACAAGCCTTATCATAGACATGAACCATATTGCCATTTAGCCCAAGGTCAAAACTGGCACTACCATAATCCTCATTTTTTTTAATGAGCATTTCCGAAACTTCATCAGTAATAATCTTGATATCTTCTTTTGTCATATTCTTTATTTTAAGTAGTTTTCTATTAGTTTAGATACAATAGGGTTGGCAAAACGGACACTTCTACGATTTGTTTTAACAAATAAAACATTCGCCCAATCATTAAAAAAATCGTCATTGAATTCTATTGACTTGTCTGTTTTTCCAAATCGCAATTCATTTTCCCATTTTAATAATTTTCCAATATTATCATCGAACTCACTCAAGGAGGCGAAATTTTTTTTATAACAAAATGAATCATCTTCAAAGTCTTCAATTTTAGACAATTCTTGCACCAAATATTTGTGACCATCATAATAATGCAAATTATTTGCTATGTGGAAATATTCGCCAACTTCTAATCCAAGCATTTGAGCAAAATACTCTAGCATAAACATATAGTTAAACATATTAACAGCACTTGCCCCCCATATAAAATCATTAGAACGCATATATACTGTTAAGTTTAGTTTATCCCCTTGAGAGTTCTTCATGAATTGTAAGGTTCTTGTACATGGAAGATCTTTGGTTTGTTTTATTTCATTATTCAAACCAAAACAATCCTTTAGAGGATCTCCTATTGTTATTACTGCCTGACGTGTATATGGATCTTTTTCAAAGCTTTTAATAATATAGTCAAATTGGTCAAGCTCATTATATTTCATCTCCTGTACTTCTTTGATGGACGGTTTTTTATAATCAATGATATTTCCATTATAAAATCGCAATCTAGGACCATATCCGCCTCTTAAAAACTCTCCATCATCTGAAAAATTCTCCATTTTAGCCAAATAGTACTTTATGAAATTCAAATCATTTCTACCTGTGGCCAACCAAAGTGATTCAGCATAAGGTAAAAATAGATTCCACTTCCTATTAGGAATAGTAACCCAGCGAGATAATGGATTTTTTATCTTTATCATCACTGGTTCAGGCAGTTCCCAGCATTTATATCCTCTCGTATTTCTTTCCACTCCTTCTTTAAGGAGTGTTTTAGCCATTCCTACTAAGAAAGAGTTAATACCATTGTATTCTTCTGTATACATTTATCTTCAATGTTTTCGTTAATATTCCATTTCGGTGGAAAAAAATAACTCATATCGGCTGTGTGTTTTTTATATTTTTGCTTTATCCTTGTATTACCAATATTTAACTCAGGCATTTTAACTCGTAGATATTTATCTGTTTCACAAAAACAATTTTGTAAGTCTATCAGGGTCGGCTCTCTTCCAAATAAATTTTTAAAGTTGGCATAACCGTATTTTTCTCGATACACATCAAGATGGTCTTGTGTATATCTTATTAAGTCTTCATTTGAATAGCCATTGGTTTTCAAAAAGCATTTTTTTATTCCTCGAACAGCCCCAATTCCGGCTTTAACAAAACTATTTTCGTCAAAATTGATAACATCGGAATAGTTGAAGTCTATTGCATACTGATATGCCAAAAAGTCTCCAATAAAAGGGCACTCCGATAAAATATTAAAAATTTCTTCCAGGGATTTTGATTTAATAATCTTGTTAAAACCTCTTTTTTTAATAAACTCTCTCTCTATCATAACTAACCATCTTTCATGCTTTGATGGAAACTGCAAGAAATCTTGATGACTACCTGTCATCAGATATGCTGAATTGAAAATTGGTTTTTGAGCGATACGATCAGTCAATAATTTACTGATTATATTTATATTAAAATTATTGATAGCTATTTCCCCTGTATTCTTTATCAAATATTCCCAAGTCTCAATTTTATTAAAAACTTTGAAGATCAATATTCGCAATAGAATATCTTCTTCCGTGTATTTTTCTGCATTATTATAGATTACATTCTTTATCAAATACTGACTGACTCTATCACTTGAACGATATACATTAGTAAATTTATGAGCTTTTAAAATGGTATCATCTGTCCATGGATATACATGTCCTTCGTAGCGTTTCCAAAAAACATCCATTCTCTTTTGCATAAAATGAAAATAGTACTTAAAAGCTTCCTCTTTTATCTCAATCATTTTAATAATAATTTTATCACAATTTTGTTTTAACTAATAATTCTCTCACATCCACGCTCAATGCTTTTGCAATAGCAAACAGCGTTTCAAGTGATGGTTGCGATACATTTGCACACCAACGGGAAACAGTTGCTTCGTTTTTGCTTAAAGTCTCCGCTAACCATTTACCTGTTCGTTTTTTCTCTACAAGTACTACTTTTAATCTATTTAATTCCATTTTTCAAGTTATTGACGTGTTTTGCAAATGTATTGATTTGTTTTATATCATCCAATAGAGTACTATCATTTTAGTTTTCAACACATATAGAGATGTGGTATAATTTTTCTATCCCAAGCATATTTTCCCTTTTGTTTTTCTGTTAAACACCCCTCTTATGAAAAGAATGAATAAGGCAACACTTTTATAGAAAACACTACCCGAAGCGTAGCGTAGGTGTGGAGATTTTCTGCAAAACCCGTAGGGCTTGGTATTGACGTTTTATTCTTGGAATATACCTTTGTGTACAGATAAATAAAGGATTACATTAATTTTATTCTTGAAAATAACATCGAAGATTCTCAACCGATACAGTATAGTTCGAACCGTCTATCGAGCGGAAACCTAACTTCTCGGCAAAACTTCTTCTTTTGTCGTTTATAGATTCTATTCCGATATGCTTAAATCCGTATTTCAATGCTATTTCTGACAGAAAACGAACGAAATGAGTGCCGTGTCCTATACATTCTTTTTGAAAGACTATTCGGGCTATAATAAGGCAATCATGTGGGAATAAACTTTTTACCTTTCGGATACGCAGATATAAATCTACATGGCTGTTTCTTCGGGTAACTATTACATTGTCATTCGTGAGATATACAAGTGAAAGACGGTACTTAAATCGCTTCATCAGGTAGCTATCTATCTCTTTTCGTATTTCTTTGTACTCGTTCATATATCTGTGGTTTATGATTGCCTGAATCCTCGCTTCGGCTTCTTCTGTATTTTCTTTTTCATCGGAATTTGTTCTTCCTCTTTGTTGGTATCAGGAGTAAGTAAACCTAATGCAGAGGATAAGCCCAAATCCGGAAGATTGAAAGATTGTTTATCTTCTTTCTTATTTTCCTGATTTACAGATTGAATATTGGAAAGGTTGCCACCTTGTTTTCAGTTGGCTCTTCCTGTATATCTGCATTTTTTCTTTCATCGAAAATCTGGCGTTCCTGCATGTTGAGTTGCTCGGAGATACTGCCGTTCTTCATGGTATTGTAGTATTCAAAAGATTCAGTTAGCTGGCGTTGGTATCCAAATAACTTGTCAATTCCCTGCTCTGCTTGCTGGAACAGGTTTTTCCTGTCAAAACCACCCTTAACTGTCCCTTTCTTAGTGTTCTTGTGGTTAGTTAGGGGAGATAGCTTCTTTTTGTTAGATTGGTCTTTCCGGCTTACAATCAAATGGCAATGCATATTCAGTTCATTGTTCGATCTGTCCCGACTGAAATGTATCTTCCCATAAAACTTTATATCTTCTGCCGATAGCTCCTTATTGAAGTTTTTGGCGTACTCGGGAATAACGACTTCCCTGATATACCGTTTCATAGCTTTGGTTTGTTCCTGTTCAGTGTTACCCATAGCTTTGAGTTCTTTCTCCGATGGACTTACATGAATAGCGTAAAACTTAGCATCTGTTTTTAATACCTGGCCGATATTACTATCAATGTCTTTTATAACCTGTGATTTATAGATATTATCGTTTGTCAGGTTGAAAAATCCTTCGGTATAGATTCCCTGCTCCATGCGCTCCAAATCTTCATGTTCGAGATAATTACATAACTTTCGGCTACTGCCGGCATTGTTGTATGTGCCTTTGGACGGTGGCGGGAAGTCTATGTTCATTCTTATTTCTCGTTTATCAGGTTGTTTATCTCTACTCTTAGGTTCTCTTTTCGCTTGCCGTCCATTACTCCGCAGGTTGCCAACTCCGAATAAAGGGAAATCAGTTGCAGAAATTTCTTACTCTCTCTTTGCTGTGTCTGGGATAAAGAACTTATTTGTTTGGCTTGGTTGTTAATCACTCCGGCATGTTGGTTGAAAGCTTCACTTATTCTTTTCAGAACGTTATCTTGTAATTCCCGTGAACTACCTATTTCCGAAGATACCAATTCGCACAATTCTGTTACTACCTTTTCAAATCGAACAGTAATCGCATGACTTGTTCGTATCATCGGATTTAGTTTCTCTTCTTCGTAGTGTCGGATGAATCGAATAATATCATCTTGCCGTTTATTAATCTTGGCAAGCTCCGACTTCACCGACTCGGGAGCATCAGCGGGATTGATATGTGCTTTCTCTAAATACTGAAATGC
>JBKECE010000017.1:0-25313 GCA_047974325.1 Dysgonomonas sp.
GTGTTATTCCCTATAACTTAAAATATGACACACGTCACAAAGCCTCTGGTCTCGATTTATGGTTTGAGATCAAAGTAGATTCTACTATTAACATTTTCGAGGCACTTGATAAATTTAAATCCGTGAATGGAATATTGGCAGTAGAAGGTGTTGCCGTGTTGAAGCCTACATCTGTGGAGGACGGTTCCTTTCCTGTAAACGACACTTATATCAATCGTCAATGGAATCTGCATCACGATGGATTCAATTGGGTCGATGGTGGAATACCAACCGGCAGTGTCGGGTCTGACATAAATCTCTTCAATGCATGGAACATAACAATGGGAACACCGAATGTTGTGGTTGCCATCATTGACGGAGGGGTGGATGTGAGCCATCCCGACCTGAAAGACAATATGTGGATTAATGAAGCAGAATTGAATGGTAAACCGGGTATTGACGACGATGGCAATGGTTATGTAGACGACACATACGGAACTGATTTTGCAACAGGTCAAACCGTCATACCTGCCGAAAGCCATGCAACTCATGTGGCCGGAATTGTTGCAGCAAAAGCTAACAACGGCATTGGCGTAGCGGGTGTAGCTGGAGGCAAAACAGCTAACGATGGAGTTCGTTTGATGGCTTGTCGGATCTATGGCGATGACGACACCGATGGTGGAAACGTGCCTGCAGCATTTGTTTACGCGGCGGACAACGGAGCTGTTATTGCCCAATGTAGCTGGAGTTTTCTCAATCCGAACATTAAAGACCAATTGATGCAAGATGCAATTGATTACTTCATCGAGTTTGCAGGTAAAGATGCAAATGGAAACCCAAGACCCAACACTCCGATGACAGGAGGTTTGGCTGTTTTTGCGGCAGGTAACCTAGCCATGGACAAATTTTATTTTCCGGCTTGTTATGAAAAAGTGTACACCGTCGTGGCTACCGATATAGATAAAAAACTAGCTAATTATTCAAATTATGGAAAATGGACAGACATAGCGGCTCCCGGTGGTGCATCAAACACCGCAAGCGGTGCTTTTGGTCAGATATATAGTACGGTGCCGAGAAGTGGTTATGCCTACATGGTAGGAACATCTATGGCTTGTCCGCACATATCAGGCATTGCCGCCTTGGTCTTGTCAAAGTATGGAAATGAAAAATTCACACCCGAAATGCTGAAACATAGAATATCCGCCACAGCCAATGACATATCGACCGAGAATCCTTCCTATACAGGCAAAATCGGAGCTGGTTTAGCGGATGCTTATAAGGCTCTGTCTGTTGCAATTCCTGATGTGAATGAAAATCTCTATTATGGAACCATAAATTTAAATAAAGATCAAAATGGAAATTGGCCAACATATAAGCAAACAGTGAGAGTTTTGAATTCATATGGAGGACAAATGGTAATCTCGGGATTAAATTTTTCCAAATCAATTTATTCAGCTCCGGGATTCATAGCAGGAACAACACTCAACGAAGGTGAATTTATTGATATAGAAATAATGTTTCAACCCAATTCAATCTCAGAAAACAGAGATGAATTAGCAATAGTATATGGAGGTGATTATGCTGGGATAACAACAAAGACCCGTTTAATCTCAGAAGTAACAACCTCTAACAGAGATGGCAGAGATGTATTACTTTCGGAGAGTTTTGAGTATGGATCTGCAGGCTGGTCAACTATTGATATGGATGGAGATTCAAATAACTGGAAGATTGTTAAAAACAGTAATGGGTTTCATTTATCCCATACCGGAGATCGATTCATCGTTTCTGAAAGCGGCAAATATTCAAATGGTGTGGCTGTGCCTTATAACCCTAACAATTGGTTAATTTCACCTGAAATAGATTTAACAACATATTCCAGCACAAACTTTGATGCTTTGTTGTCTTATTGGGTTCGGAGCGTTAGTGAGCAATATGATAATGAACATTATAAAGTGCTTGTTTCGACAGATGCCATCGGAAATTACCCGGCAAGCAGTTTCACTGAAGTATTGTTAGATGAAAGGGTGAAAACAAGTTATGGAAATACCGGTTATAATTATAGAGAATTGCCTCTGTCAAATTTTGTGGGACAAAAATTGAAATTCGCATTTGTACATTATGACAGTCAGCCGGGATATTGGTTGATCATTGACGATGTAGAAGTCGCAGCAAAAACAAAGGAAGTCACACCTAAAATAGTAGTCAAAAAAGTATCTCCTAATTATGAATTAACCAAAGGCGAAACTTATCCGGTTTCAGCATGGGTGAAAAATACAGGTGCAAAAGATGCATCCAATATCCAGATAACTTATCAACTTTCAGGGAAAAGTCCTGTGCAGGAAACAATAGATATACTCGCTGTCGGCGATTCTGTCCTACACACGTTTAATCAGCAATTTACAGCAGACGAAGATGGTTTAACCTCACTGGAAATCAAAGCTGACTGTGCAGAAGATATCACAAAGACCAAGAACACATTTGATGCGAATATTTGGGTAAATCCTTATCCGACTGTGCAAGAATGGAATTTTGAAGATATTACCAGCACATGGCCATCCAGTATTCAACGTGTCACATTAGACAATTGTAAAATATCAACAGCTCTGCCATCTACTGCTTGGGGAAGCTCTTGGCCGGTAAATTCGGAGCGCTTTCTGGCTGCTCAATTATTGCAACCAATTGATCCCATTTTGGGCCGTATGACCGCATATTCATGTTCCTATTTCAATCCTGCAGGTAAGGCTGACAGGTGGTTGATATTCCCAGTTGCGGCAACTCAAGCCGAAGAACTGTATCTCAAATGGGTAGCAGCATCATTTGCGGGCAACACAGAAAGTTATGAAGTACTTGTTTCCGAATCCGATGTTCCAGCCTCATTCCAATCCAAAGCGGTGTATACTAATATTCCATCAACACTATCACATCAAGTGATCAATTGTAGTGAATATATCGGCAAGCCTTTTTATGTTGCATTCCGTCATACTACAGATCAAGGATTAATACTATTATTAGATAATATTCGCATATTGGCTAAAAATACATCTGGTATTGGAACAATAGATTCCGAGGGCTTCTTGATTGTTCCAAATCCGGTTTCAGATGCATTCACGGTACAATTACCAGATCGTTATAATAAAACGAATACGACTGCTGAGATTCTGGATGTATCAGGTAAGATTGTAAAAAGGATTGCAGATGTATCGGTCAGATGCAATGTTTCTGAATTATCTCCGGGTGTTTATATTGTGATACTATCGGATGGTATAAATAAAAACGTTTCAAAACTAATAAAAAAATAATATAAAATAAGCGGGGAATGCAACAGAACGCATTTCTCGCTTATCTTTTTAAGTTGTTTATTTTGTCAAAAAGAAAGATTATGAGGAAAAATTTACTTTCAGCTATCGCAGTAGCATTACTATTTGCTGCGACAACTGCACTAAATGCCCAAGTGCTGTTAAATGAGTCGTTTAATTATCCTGCAGGAAATCTGGCAGGCAACGGAAACTGGGCACAGGTGGGAAGCGTCGCAACTACCCCCATTCAGGTAGGTACGGAAGTTATGTCTTATACAAATTATGTGACAACCCCGGTTGGCAAGTCCGTGATATTAGGAGATGCAGGACAAGACGTGACCTATGCTTTTGGAGATCAAACATCAGGCAGTGTATATGTGGGATGTATCATAAATTTCTCGCAAGTACAGCATGCAGATGGAGAATATTTCTTAGCCGTCACTCCAAGTGGTGCAACCACTGCTGCCGGACGTGTCTATGTGAGAAAATCAGATAACGGTATGCAGTTTGGTGTTTCACGTGCAGGAGCCGCAACGGCAGCCATATGGAACGTGAAGGAATATGCTCTAAATACTCCACATTTACTGATTTTCAAGTATGAAATTGTAGAGGGTGAAAAGAATGATAAGGTATCACTGTTCGTTGATCCTGTTATATCGGACAAGGAACCGACTCCGACAGCCATATCTTTTGACGAGACAAGTAGTACCGACAGATTACCGGGTTCTATTCAATTGAGACAAGGTACGGCAGGTAAAACTCCACTTGGCATACTAGGTCAATTAAAAGTAACAACTACGTGGGCTTCGCTATTTGATCTGACTCCGCTTCCTACCAATACAACACCTATACTGAATGTATCAACAATGAGTATCAATAATTCTTCAAGTTATATCGGTAGCGTTTACAAACTAACATTCAATGTAAAAGGCGAAGGACTTGTAAGCGATATCGCTGTTACATCTTCAAATACATCAGAGATATCTGCTGCGACAACAATCGCCCAATCGGCAATCGAAACAGCAGAAGGTTATGATTTTGAGATCACCTTGAATCCAATTGCCGAAGGTAAAAAAACGGAAACAATATCTCTTTCTTATGGTGCATCAGATCCTCTTGTTATAAGTATTGCATGGAATGCTTTGGCGAATACCTCAGTGACAGCAATTTCCGGCCTACGTGCTGTAATAAGAGGTGGAGAGCTTGGAAATACCAGATATAGGTTGACTGGGGAAGCTGTTGTTACATCTGTGCGTCCATCCGGATTAAGTAACTTATACACCATCCAGGATGGCAATGCTGGCATTGTGTTATTTGTCGGAAGCCAATATACAAACCTAAAAGCTCTGAAAGTTGGCGATAAGGTAAAAAATATTGTAGGTTCATTAGATTACCCATCTTCACAAAGTTTGCGTTTCAAACCACTAGAAGATATATTTGAATTTGTTTCGGAAAACAATGAGGTAACACCACAAGTGGTGACTCCGGCCGCATGGATCGCCTCGGCTGATTCTTATGACGCAAAACTGATCAAAATTGAAGATGTGAAATTCACAAGCGCATCACCGACAAGTTATGTTGCCGGAGCTTCTGGTTTTGCTTTTGAGGATGCATCTGCAAACACAATCAAGATGTCAATATTAAGTGGAACTGATATTGTAGGAACTTCACGTCCTGAATCCACAAAAGAATTAAATGTTACAGGTGTATCTCTTTGGACAAACGATCCCACTATCGAACCCCGCTCATTAGCAGATATAGTACTCAAAGAAGCAACCAGCATCAATGAAAACGAATTTTCTCCACTCAAAATATGGGGTTCCGTCTCTACCATAAATATTGAATCTTCCGAAACTGCAACCATATCGATATATACTATCGCAGGTATGAAAGTTGCGAAGAAACAAATAACAACAGGCAACACCACCATCCCATTGCAACAAGGGGTATATTTAGTATCTGCAACTGTGAAAAATGGAAGTTTCACAACAAAAGTATTTGTAAAATAGGTGTATCTTTCTTGGTATAATTTTAAAGATCTGTTCTGAGTTTCAGAGCAGATCTTTTTTATAGGCAGTGTCCAATATATTGTAAGTATTGTCAATATAACAAAAACAGAACAAAATTGAAATGCAGACAGTTCTGTAATTTATAGGATAAATTACTAATCTATCTCATACACACAAATATTATCTTTAAAAAAGTTCTTTATTTTTATTACATTGTAGTTCTTGAAAGAGATTGAAGGAAGCAAAAAATTAAAAAATTACTCTATCCACTTCGATTTTAGTCCTGATAATAATATAATAACCTCAACGATTATAACTTATAGCAATAACGAGATTATTATTTATGATCAAAGGGAAACACCCGATTTTAATCAGTTTATTGATCGTAGGAAGGCGAAAGAGTTGATTGAGATGGTAACATAACAAAAGGAACTGATAGGCAGGCAGCAGAAGTAAAGAGGCGTAAAAGACAATTTATTGAAAAGCATTTAACCAAAGCTGAGATAAAGCTTAGCAGGAAGATAAAAGATCAAATGAAGATCCTTCATCTTTTGAATCAGATGGCTCTTGGGGGTTTCCTCAAGATGATGGTAAAATAAGAGTTGTAATACAGTCTAAAGGTAAAAATGCTTTCGGAGCCATCTTTTTTTTATTTGTAAAAATGGGACATCGATATTACAGACAATCCTAAAATTATTGTTGAACAAAATTTAAGCAGGCTCTTTATAATGAAATATTTTTTATAATAAGCGTGCGAATAGAAGATCTACCTTTTCTTTCTCTCTTTCTCTCTATATCCTTTGGGCGAAAGATTGAACATTTTGGCAAACTCTCTGTAGAAATATGACTTGTTAGAAAATCCGGACTGAAACATTATCTCCATCACTGTCAGATTAGTTGTGATCAAAAGTTTTGCCGCATGCTTTAAACGTATTGCTCTGACAAACTCGCTCGGAGACGAATCTGCCAATTCTTTCAGTTTTTTGTAAAGAGTCGCTTTACTTATATCAAATGCATCGGCAATATTCATTGGCGTGAGATTGTCATTTGTAATATTTTTTTCTACATAGAGAATAATATCTACAAGCAGTTTTTCATCTTCCTGATACATTGTAATTCCATCCTTAACAGTTGTTGAAGAGATAGAAGATTCGAAATAAGATTTCAATTTATCTATTCGCACCAATGTGTTTTCTATTGTCGCCAGAATGTGTTTGGGATGGAAAGGCTTAGATATAAAGAGATCTATACCATGCTTATAAGCAAGGGTCTGGTCTTCGATCGAGTTTTTGGCAGACACTCCAATAATCGGAATATGTGCTAGCATAGGGTCAGCTTTTAGGATTGAAGTAAAGCTGATTCCATCCATTTCGGGCATCATTATATCGCATATAATAATATCCGGAGTGTTCTGTTTTATTTTTTCGCGTGCATCTTTACCATTCTCCGCTTCATATATGTTATAAAAAGGTTCTA
This sequence comes from Dysgonomonas sp., assembly GCA_047974325.1. Taxonomy (GTDB): domain Bacteria; phylum Bacteroidota; class Bacteroidia; order Bacteroidales; family Dysgonomonadaceae; genus QVMP01. The sequence goes on from JBKECE010000017.1 coordinate 6,761, forward strand.
TAATTTCTTTCAGGAAAGACCGGATATTGTATTCATCTTCTACAATCAGTATATTTATATTGCTCTTCTTTGGTCTAGAGAATGAGTTTTCAATATTTTCAGATTCATTTTTCTCGTTAAAAAATTGATCTTCATGCTTTTCGTCTGTTTCTAAAGACGGAATAGATACATCAAACCTAACATATTCACCTAAAACACTCGATGCGGTTATGTTCCCTTTCAGCAATTCGGTCAAACTTTTGGTAAGGCTAAGACCTACCCCTGTGCTTGTTGTATTTTGAAGCTGGGAAGTCTCAAATATTTTGAAACGATTAAATAATTCGCTCAGTTGAGTTTCGGATAATCCTTTTCCTGAGTTTTGGATCGACATTAAGAAGCTATTTTGCTCATCTTGCTCAATTTTTAATTTTATATATCCACCTTTTGGAGTATATTTAAAAGCGTTAGATATCAGGTTAAAGAGTATCTTTTCGAGTGATATACGGTCACTATACAAATTTTCTACAGTTTGTCCATATTCTATTATAAAATCTATATGATTTTCTTCTTTTATGTCACTATAGTTATCAGATATATAACCAAGTAGCAATTTAACATCTATGTATTCGGGGTGTAGGTTAACATGTCCACTTTCGGCTTTGCGAAATTCCATCAACTCTTGTATGAGTTTTTGCATACGTTCCGCATTATTTTTTATCTGGTGTATATATCGCTCCGTATATTTATCAAGTTTTACGTAATCAAGCAAGTGTTGAGCCGGGCCATATATGAGAGTGAGCGGTGTGAAAAACTCATGTGCAACATTCGTGAAAAAATTCAGACGACTTTCATGTATTTTTTGCTGATGTTGTTTTTCTATGTGTTCTAGCATAATCTGTCTGTTCAGTCTGATACGGTTCAATACTATAGAGCGCACGACGTAGAAGATAATAATAGCTAGTATTATATAAGTTATTATGGCATAAGAGGAAAGCCACCACGGATTGGCAACATCAATTTCCAGACTGTATATATCATCACTCCATATTTTGTCTCCATTAGTGCATTTTACTTCAAGTGTATATTTTCCGGGGGGAAGTTTTGTGAAAACGATGTTAGGATTATCTCCGTTAAATATCCATTCGTCAGAGAAATTTAATAAGCGATAAGCATATTCACAATTTTCATTGTTTATATAATCAGAAGCTATAAAACTAAGGGTAACGAACCTATCGTTGTAGGGTAGACGAAGCACATTTTCGGTTATCAATTCTCTGATATTTTGCGGAGTATTATATATTTTCAGACCACTCAAGTGAAGAGAAGGCTTATAATCGCGAAAATAAATTTCGGTTGGGACAAAATAGTTAAATCCGTTAACTCCACCAAAATACATGATGCCTCTACTGTCTGAATAAAAAGCACCATCCGAAAACTCGTTGCTTTGCAGCCCATCTTTGTGAGTATAATTGACAACATTATTGGTTTGTATGTGACTTATTCCATTATTGGTGCTAATCCACACATCATTATTCTTATCTGTCAGTATTCCATGAATAGTGCTGTTTAGAAGACCTTCTGTTTCTGTATACAATTTATAGCCGATGTTTCCCGATGTTGTTTGTTGTAAATAGTTGAGCCCTGAACTTGTGCCTATATACAGATTGTTGCCGTTGTTTAACATACATAATATATCATTATTGCTCAGATCTATGTGATAGGCGTTTTTTATAAGTTCAAAGCTATTGGTTGTTAAATTGAGACGGCTAACGCCGCCACCCCGTGTGCCTATGAGCAATTCATTGCTTGTGCGACCTTGTGTGATAGAAAATATAATATCATTATTCAAACTGCCTTTTTGTGATGCTGCCCTAAATTGTTTAAAGTTTTTGACTACATACTCACCATTTTGTTTCTCTATATGCAACTTGATCAGTCCATGTCCGGACGTTCCTACCCATAAGACTGAATCATTGTTGGTGAAAAACAAACAATAAACAGATCTGAACGAAATGTTTCCATTCTGGATTTTCAGCCTTTTGATTTGATTGTTCGATTGCATATATATATTCAGTCCTTCGCCCTCTGTTCCAATAAATATGTCACCAATTTTATTTTTTTGTAGCGAATAGACAGAGTTGGAAATTAAACCATTCTTTTCTGAAAGAAATTGCCTGGACAAACCTGTACTTTTATCCAGCAAACCAATCCCCTCCCCTTTTGTTCCGAAAAGAATATCACCGGCTTTATTTTCGATAAAGCAGCGTACTGCATAGTTAGTTTTTACACTCTTGAACGGATGTTCATAATTATAATACTGATACACACCTTGTCCGTCAGTTCCTATCCATAATATATCCTGACTACCGGCATAAAGTGAAAAATATAGTATATTTTGAGGTAACCCTTCTATTCGACTATGTGATTTATCTACCATATTATAAGCAAAACAGCCTTTCTTCGGAACTGTATAATAGAGCATGTTACCTTTTACTGATACATTGTTGGGGGTCATGTCACTGTCAGATAATATGCTTTTAGAAGAACTCTCTTCTATTATGGTCATATAGCCTTTACCCGACACAATAAGTTTACCATCACTATAAAAAAGATATTCCGTTTTGAAAGGCAGCGGATACCTGTTAATATACTGCATCTGTAATGCATTGTCTTTTACCACAATTTTAGTATACATCACACTACCATCTTCACAAAGCATGTATAAATAGTTATCATTGTTGACAACCATATTTGTTATATTACAATCAAATCCCTGTACATTGCTCTTCTCAAAGGTTTTAAAAGATTTTATCTTCTCGTCAAAATAATAGAACCCCTCTCCTTTCACATAGGCAATCACCCGTTTTTGATTAGTGATAGCAATCTGAAAAGATTTTTCCTGTTTAGGAATATGTTCTGCTTCAAAAAAATACTTTCTGAATCCCTGTATTTTTTTGTCCCACATGTTGATTCCATAATCTGTAGAAATCCACAGTCGGTCTTTATCCTGTTCTAAAATCTGGCGGATAACATTATTACTGATAGACTTGCTATCATTCTTATTGTATCTAAAAGAAATGACATCACGCCCAGTATATGCATTCAGTCCGTCCCAAGTTCCAATCCATAATTGTTTGTTGCTATCCTCCATAATACAATTCACCGAATTGTTTGACAATCCGTTTAGGCTCGATAATTGCACCACTATTTCCTTTGCTTTTATTCCATTACTATACAGCAAAGAAAAAATATAAAAAATTATTAGATAGTATACTTTTTCGTCTTTCATCTATATCTTATTGTTTTACAAAACTTTAAATAACACTTCTCAATCCAATTACTGCTTGCCGTTTTATGCTATACAACACATGTATACTCTTTTAAAAATATAGTATACCTCGACAATGTGTCTGGAAAATAACTTTGTTTACATGCAAAGAAAAAGAAGAATTATTTGCAATGATAAAGAATTAAAGCAAAATAGAAAAATAAAATTAGAGAACCCTATGGACATCGCAAAAAGATTTAGTCAAAATCCGATATTAAAACCTTCAGATTTAGCACCCGGTATAAATGGTATGGAGATAACCTGTTTGTTGAATCCCGGAGTATTTAAGTATAATAATAAAACTTGGTTGTTGTTGCGTGTCGCAGAACGACCAACACAGAAAGAGGGTATAATTAGTTTTCCTGTTTATAACCCAAATGGAGAAATTGAAGTTTTGTCTTTTGATAAAGATGACCCTAATCTTGATGCATCCGACCCTCGAGTTATAGGTTATAAAGGAAAAAATTATCTTACCACTATGTCATATTTGCGTTTAGTGTCTAGCGAAAACGGTGTTGACTTTAAAGAAGAAAGCGACTATCCGCCCATTTTCGGACAAGGTGACTTAGAGGCTTTTGGTATAGAAGACTGTCGTGTGGCAACAACAGATGATGGTTTTTACCTGACATTCACAGAAGTATCTTCTGTAGCTGTTGGTGTTGGCCTAATTCATACCAACGATTGGAAAAACTATACCCGTCATGGAATGATTTTTCCTCCTCATAATAAAGATTGTGCATTATTTGAACAAAAAATTGGGGATAAATATTTTGCTCTTCATCGTCCTAGTAGTCCTGAGTTGGGTGGAAATTACATCTGGTTGGCAGAGTCGCCAGACCGTTTGCATTGGGGAAACCATAAATGTATAGCAACCACACGTGCCGAAATGTGGGATTGCGCACGCGTAGGAGCAGGAGCAGCCCCAATCTATACAGAAGAAGGATGGTTAGAGATCTATCACGGAGCAGACTACAACCACCGTTATTGTTTGGGGGCATTATTGCTCGATCTAAATGATCCATCGAAAGTCTTGGCGCGTAGCAAAGAACCTATAATGGAGCCTAACGCAAGTTATGAGCAAACCGGATTTTTTGGCAATGTAGTGTTCACTAACGGAAATTTAGTAGAAGGTGATACTATAAAAATGTATTATGGCGCAAGCGATGAAGTAATTTGCGGAGCAGAATTTTCAATTAAAGAAATATTGAACAGCCTAAAATGAATAGTTTAAAGAAAGAATATCTGTTTTTTAAGCAGCAGGACAAAAATATGCGTGTGCTGCTACAAACCAATATGCTCTACGCATTTGTATTACCCATTGTAGAAATATTTGTTGGGGCATACATTATGCGTAATACAAGCTCTCCGGTTATGGTGGCTTATTATCAATTGATGATGTATGTGGGCATTGTTTTCACGTCATACATTAACGGGTTGCTACTACGTTACATCAACGTTAAGATATTGTATGCGGGCGGGATTCTTGTAAGCGGAATTTCAATGTTTGCAATGATGTCTCTCAAATCACTAGGCTATGCCGAACTAGGTATTGCAGGGTTTGTAATGGGTGCGGCGGCTGGTTTTTTCTGGACAAACCGTTATCTGCTGACATTGAATACTACTACGGATAATAATCGGAATTACTTTTTTGGTTTGGAATCGTTCTTCTTTTCCATTGCAGGAATTACAGTGCCTCTTCTCATAGGTGCATTTTTGAGCCAGATTGATGGTAGAGAGATATTTGGTGTCTTAATCAATATCAACGAGGCATATAAACTGATGACTTTTGTGGTGGTAATATTTACTGCATTTATTTGTTTTATTCTGTGGAGAGGTAAATTTGAGAACCCTCAAGAAAAGAACTTTATATTTTTCCGATTCAATGTGCTTTGGAACAAAATGCTTGTAATGTCATCATTGAAAGGGATGGTACAAGGCTTTTTGGTTACAGCTCCCGCTATTCTTGTTATGAAATTTGTAGGAGATGAAGGTGATTTAGGACTAATACAGGGCATAAGCGGCGCTCTTACAGCTGTATTGGTATACGTTCTGGGGCGAGTATCAAAACCCAAACATCGTATAGTAATATTCACTGTGGGGATGTTGATATTCTTCGTGGGAACATTAGCCAACGCTACTATGTTTTCAGCTACAGGAGTCATTATTTTTGTTCTTTGTAAAGTTATCTTCCAACCTCTGTTCGACTTGGCATATTTTCCTGTTATGATGGGAGCCATCGACAAAGTTGCTCAGATAGAAAAAAGAAATAAATATGCTTATATTTTAAGTCATGAGGTAGGTTTATTCTTTGGTCGTGCTTTCGGTCTGATTCTTTTCATTCTGTTGGCATACAAGGTTTCGCAAGACTTTGCTCTGAAATATGCTCTGGTAATTGTAGCTGTGCTCCAACTGCTATCTTATCCATTGGCAAAAAACATAATTAAGAACTCTAAAATTGACAATAATAATGAAGATAACTAATTCAACTATAATAGTAGTTTTATCAAGTTTGTCCTTATTGCTATCCTGTAAAAGTGAAAAAACTGAGAATTTTGGTGAAAAAGTCGAACAAATAGCAATATCTAGAGTAGACTCTATGCCAAACTTGCCCGCTCCATATAAAATATTGGATTGGGAAGGGAAAACAAAACAACTAGATTCGTATCTCTTTAACTGGAAAGGGAATGACAAAACAGGACCTGTAATCTGGCTCGACAGTGCCCGACGCAACATAGATCAAGTCACATTTGGATTATACACAGCTGTGAAAGACATCCGTCAGGGAAAAGATGTAAATAACGGAGAGTTTCATGAAAGTCTCAATTCTCTAGCGGCGCTGTTGGGTGCAGGCTTAGTTGGAATTGACAAAACCAATCAGGATGGATATAACTATGTAAAAATGATTCAGAACTATTTCAACACAGACAATAACTGGAACATAGTAATGAACAACACTACCCCAACGGTAGGTATGCTTGGAGGAGGTTATGGCCGAGATTGGTGGTATGACGTGTTTCCTAATGCTTTATTCTATGCTGTTTCTGATGTTTTTCCGGGAGTTGAAGGTAGTGAGAAAATTCAGAGGACAGTGGCCGAACAATTTGTAAAAGCAGACTCTGTGCTGAATGGTAATTATGACTATTCTTATTTCGATTATGCACAAATGCAAGGAAAAATAAATCATATTCCATTGCAACAAGATGCTGCCGGCGGACATGCTTATGTGTTGCTATGTGCATACCGTAAGTTTGGAGATCCTCGTTATTTACAACATGCAAAAAGTTCGACTGAAGCTTTATTGTCACAGAAAGAGAGCCGTTTTTATGAAATCTTACTTCCTCTGGGTGCATATTCAGCAGCTTATTTGAACGCAACAGAGGGTACAAACTACGATATTGCCAAACTCTTAGATTGGACTTTTAATGGTTGCAATAATCCTAACGGGCGCAACGGATGGGGCGTGATAGTTGGAAAATGGGGCGAATATGATGTTAGCGGTTTGCAAGGTAGTATTATAGATGGTGGCGGATTTGCTTTCCTCATGAATAGTATAAAGCTGGCCTGGCCTTTTGTACCAATGGTAAAATATGAACCACAATATGCCCGTGCTATAGGTAAATGGATGCTTAATAATACAAATGCCTGCCGTTTATTTTATCCGTCAGAAATAGATGATGCACACCAATGGGCTCCAGAACTTAAAAATTTGACTAACAATAATATATCGTACGAGGGACTGAGAAAAGTTGACGCATATGAAAAGCCCGAACTCAAAGGAATATCGCCTGTTGCGTTGGGCGATGGACCAAAGTGGATAAAAGGAAACCCAACAGAAAGTATGTTTAGCATATATAGTTCTTCACCTATCGGCATTCTTGGAGCAATGGTACGCACCACAGATGTAGAAGGTATTTTACAATTGAACTGTAACGTTACTGATTTTTATGCAGAACGACCATATCCCACTTATTTGTATTACAATCCACATAAAGAGATAAAAACAATTTCGTTTGCAACAACTGAGACTGTTGATCTGTTTGATATTGTTAGTAAACAATATATAGCGAAAAATGTATCTGACAAGGCTAAAATAGAAATGCCGGCCGATGACGCACGTATTATTGTGGTTTTGCCTAGTGGTACGAAACTGACCGTTGACGGAAAGAAAATTATCGCTGACGGAAAATATACTATAGCATATAAATAACAATTAATCTCATTATAAACTATGAACAAATATATATTAATTATTTGCTTTATATTCCTCTCTACCAGTATTGTGTCCGCACAGGACACAAAGGTAATACACGGAACCATCTCTGATGCTTCCAACGGGGAAACATTGATCGGAGCATTCATCAGAGAAAAAGATTCTCAGAATGGTGTGGTAAGCAACATTGATGGACAGTATAACCTGGAAATTAAAGGTAACGCCATTACGGTTTCGTATCTGGGATATACAACACAAGAAATAGCTATAAAAGCTTCGGGACAATACGATATAAAGATGTCTCAGAACAATGTGATGGAAGAACTCATAGTGGTGGGTTACCAAGCTATGAAAAAACGTGATGTGCTGGGAGCCGTAGGTAAAGTAGGCGATAAGGAACTGGTAAAAGTGCCTACCGGTAGTGCTGTGGAAGCCTTGCAGGGACGTATGTCGGGTGTGAATGTATCATCTGTAAATGGTGCTCCCGGATCGGGAGTGTCTATCAGAGTACGCGGTGTAGGGTCTATCAATTCCAGCAACGAACCTTTATATATAATAGACGGTATCGCATCAGAAAACGGACTTGATGCCATATCGCCCAACGATATAGAAAATATCTCGGTACTGAAAGATGCGTCCGCATCTATTTATGGAGCCAGAGCTACCAACGGAGTCGTTATTGTAACTACAAAATCGGGACAGAGGGGTAAGATAAAAGTGAGTTATAATGCACAAATAGGGTTTCAAACACATCCCAGTTTACCCAAAATGGTGAATACACAAGATTATATCACTCTGTATAACGAAGCCAGAGCGGCCGACGATCCCACTACACGCCCCTATCTGAATGGTAGTTATTTAGAAAATCTGTCAAATACAGATCATCTTGCGTCTATCTTTCAAACGGCATTGATACAAACACATGAAATATCTGTGGCCGGCGGATCGGAAAAATTCAGGTATCTGTTTTCCGGAACATTCTACGATCAGGATGGTATTATAAAGAACAGTGGAAACCAAAAAGGAAACGTGCGTACTAATTTGACCTATCAACCTATATCTAAGGTTACTGTTGGACTTAATTTGTTGGGGGCACGCAATGTAAGTACATATATTCCCAGTTCGGGCGACGGATATGGAAGCAGCGAGGGTGGTAGCGTTATCAGATATGCTTTCTTCCGCAATCCGGCTGTTCCTATCTACGATGCTCTGGGACAATTTGTGGATAAACCCAGCGAATATTTCGGCAATTCTGTTTACGATACATTCTTCGGAGACGGATACCCGCCATTAGGTATTATCAATAATACAAACAGAAAACGTACGGATAATATTTTTAACGGTAGCGCCAATGTGAACGTAGAATTGATGAAAAACCTTAACTGGAAAACGGTTTATGGTTTAATCTATACCGATGGGTCTTATAAGCAACAAAATCTCACATGGGGAACAGCAGACCGCATCAATAATCCTGAAAATATTAGTCTGGAAGACTATTCAAGATTGGAATGGACATTCAACTCTGTGTTAAACTACAATAAAACATTAGACGAAGTGCATAACTTCAATGCATTGTTAGGAACAGAAGCTGTATACAAAGGCCTTTCCGGCAACACAACCAATACGTCAGTTGGCGTTGGAGATGTGTACACTGTCTACAAGAAAAAAGAATCCATCATGTCTTTCTTTGGATCTGTAAACTACAATTACAATCAAAAATATTTTGCTTCGGCACTTATTCGTCATGATGGATCATCTAAGTTTACTAAAGATAATCGCTGGGGTAATTTCTTTTCAGTGTATGGCGGATGGAATATCGATTCAGAAGAATTTGTAAGAAATTTAAATGTATTCGATGTATTAAAACTCAGAGCCGGTTACGGAACTATGGGTAATGAGGGTATAGATGCCAATGCACGTTATAAGATAATCAGACCAAACTATAATTATCCATTAGGAGGTGAATCTAATGATGGATATGCTGTATCTAAATTAGGAAACGAAGATCTGACATGGGAAACCTCTAAACAGTTTAACGTAGGCTTAGATATGGAATTCTTTTAAAATTCTCTAGGATTCAGTGTTGACAATTATCGCAAAGAAACCAATAAAATGCTATTGGAAGTTGCCTTACCTCTATCGGTAGGATATGCGAATGGATTGAGCGTGAATGATGGCGATATGTTAAATACCGGTATTGATATCGAGGTTTATTATAAAAAAGACTTTAAAGACAAGGGTTTTAATATTACGTGGAATGGTGGTTTCTTGAAAAATGAGGTTACCAAAATTTCAGCACCAATGCCCGGTGGACGTGTAGATAATGGTATTTATGCTAAAATGGTAGCAGAAGGACATTCTATCGGTTCGTTCTACTTATACGAAATGGATGGTATTTTCCAAAACGAACTCGAAATACTCACATCAGCCTATCAAGGCGATGCCGTGAAACCGGGCGATGTGAAATATAAAGATATTAGTGGTCCCAACGGAACTCCGGATGGTGTGATTGATTCTTATGACCGCACATTTGTAGGTACATCTATCCCTAAATTCACAACAGGTCTCAATCTATCAGGTTATTGGAAAGAATTTGATATATCATGCTTTTTTCAAGGAGCATTTGGCCACAAAAACTATGTACAATTATTTCATGACATAGAAGGATTTTACCGTGGGTTTGGTGTCACACAACGTTATTTTGACGAACGCTGGCAAGGAGAAGGAACTTCAAATACCCAACCAAGAGCATCATGGAGTGCAAAATCGAACAACGTAAGAGCCTCTACCCGATTTTTGGAAGATGCGTCATATATGCGTCTGAAAAATTTGCAAATTGGATATACTGTTCCAAAAGGAAAAATTGCAAAATTAGGTATTAGCAATCTAAGAGTTTATGCTTCTGCAACCAATTTGTTTACCATCACATCTTATCCGGGCATTGATCCGGAAATGACAACAAGCACCAACTCGTCATCAGAAGGTGACAGATCGGGCGGTATAGATTGGGGAACATATCCATTAGCAAAGAGTTATACATTCGGATTGAATATAACATTTTAAAACTATTAAAAAAACACGCGGATTATGAAACATAAGTTTTTATATATAGCCATGTTGTCGGGACTGATCGCTTTTTCATCATGTGACGATTTTCTGACACACGACTTAGAAGACGGTTATAATAACGATACATTTTACAAAACCGAAGGCGATGCCCTAAAGAGCATCAATGGAGCTTATAATGCTCTGAGCTTTACCAGTGCGCAAAACCGCCTTTGGGTGTTTGGTGATGTTGCATCAGACGATGCCGTGAAAGGTGGCAGCGATGGCGATGGATCAGAAATTTCGGCCATTGACGATTTTTCGGCAAACTCTAGCAACGGTATGATTTCGGAATACTGGCAACACACTTATGAAGCCGTAAATCGTGCCAACGAAGTGTTGAAATACGTACCTGGCATCAGTATGGACGAAACTCTGAAAAAACGCATTCTTGCCGAAGCAAAATTTATCAGAGCATACAGCTATTTTAAATTGACTAACATTTGGGGACGCATACCTTTGCGTGAAGAACCGATAGACAAACCATCCAATCTGCACGTACCGCTAAGTGATGTTTCTGTAGTATATGCACTGATAGAAAAAGACCTGAAAGAGGCTGTTACAGGCCTTGACAAGTCTTATACAGGAGCCGATGCCGGACGTGTAACAAAAGGTGCGGCATGGGGTATGCTTGCCAAAGCATATTTGTATCAAAAAAAATACGATGATTGTCTTTCAGCTATTGATAGTTTAGAAAGCTTGGGTGTGTATTCGTTGGCAGACAACTACGCCGATTTGTTTAAAATGGGTGCGGAAGACAATGCTGAAGTAATTTTTGCCATACGTCATTTAAGCAATCAAAATCCGGGTTTGGGCAATGTGCTCAATGTTTGGCTGGCTCCTCAGCAAGAAAGTGGCTATTATTTTGATGCGCCTACTCAGAGCTATGTAGACTGTTTTGACGAAAAAACAACGGATAATGCAGATGATCCACGTTTAGATGCTTCGATAGGACGAGATGGCAAACCATGGATGAATGGCAGCACATTCTCAGCATCGTGGTCTTCAACCGGCTATTTGGTAAGAAAACATCAGCAACCATTCAGTGAGGTAGAACAAGGCCGGAAGTCTGACGGAAACCTACCATACATTTATATCCGCTATGCAGATATTCTCTTGATGAAAGCTGAGGCACTGAACGAAAACAATAAAACATCTTTGGCTCAAATTGAAATTAATAAAGTGCGCAACAGAGCCAAACTGGCAAATATCAATACATCAGATCAGAATACGATGCGAGTTGCTATACAAAAAGAACGCCGCCGCGAACTCGGATTTGAATTTCACCGATTCTTTGACCTCATGCGTTGGGGCAAAGATGTTGCCGAAGCTGCACTGGGCAGTAAATTTACCTGGCAAGAACCCCGATTCTATTTCCCTATTCCACAGGCAGAAAAAGATTCGAATAATGCAATAAACTAAAGAATAATTATCTTAATTAACCAATTTAAAATTCAAATTGTAACATGAAAAATTTATTTAAAAACTTTTTTGCCGTAATGTTTTTGGCAAGTTTATTTTCGTTGAGTTTCACTTCTTGTGGCGACAGCGATGATGATACTGTCGCACCTGCCGACAAAACAGCTCTATTAGCATTGATAGCAACAAACGAAGCTTTTGTAAATTCGGCAACCGATGCCGATTATCCTGCGGATGCAATAGCTACTTTCAAATCGACGGTTGCCACTATAAAAACAGCAGCAAGTAGTGATTTGACCGAACTCCAAGTAACAAACCTGACCAATCAGTTGGAACAAGCCAGAAAACTATTTGATAGTAAAGCCTATGGTGCTATACCGGAAGAAGCATTGCTTATCGGTCTTGATTTTGACTCAGCAGATGCTAATGAATTAGCAACAACAGGAACCCGTACGCTAACAGCAAAACTAATGGCTGGTCCGTCTGAAATTTTTGGAACAAATACAGCAAAACCAACCTATGTTGATGGTGTAAAAGGAGGTAAAGCAATTAAATTTGCTAACGGATCTCACTTAGAAATAAGCAACTATGTTGCATCTGATTTTCTTTCTAATAAATTGAGTATCGCAACATGGGTAAAACTAGATGAAGTGAAAGCCGGAAACTACATCATGTCTGTGAATTATTGGGAAAATTGGAAATTCCAACTACAAGAGCAAAGTAAACCTTTTATGACAATAAAAACTTCTGCCGGGGGTGTTGATGCTGATAACGAAATGGATCAGTCGGCACAAGTAGGACAATGGGTACACTTGGTGGTAGTTTATGATTTGTCTGCTAAGAAAATGTTTTTCTATGTAAATGGTGCTTTAACAAAAACATGGACAGATACTGAAAAACCAAACTTGACAGGCTCAATGGCTGCTGCTTACCAATCAACGATAGGTAAACAACTACCTTTGTTGATAGGAGCTTCAACAACTTACGAAGAAGCTAATGCTGTATGGACAGGCTGGCAATCTTGGAATAGCCCAACAGGTTGGGATTGTTTATCAGGAGCTTTGGATAACTTCAAAGTATACAACATTGCATTAGATGCCGGACAGGTTGCTAAATTATACAAAGACGAAAAATAATAATCGTCCTTTCTATTAGGAAAAGGTTGTCAGCTATGCCGTAATTGCTGGTTGACAACCTTTTTTTTATTTAATTCTCCTAAATATTCAAGACAAATGAAGAAGATTTTCACTTTAATTCTGCTCTTGGCTACCTTTTCCGGTATGGCTGCGCAACAAATTTCTATCCAGCGGATAGATCAGATGCCCAACAAGCCCTCGCCTTATGTTATGCGAGACTGGAAACAACTTACAAGAAACTACGATAACTTCGTATTCGATGTTAACAAAACCGGAACCTACCTTCCTCTAGCTACAATAAGTTCGGCCAATGGTACAAACTATGCCGATATCAGAAATATCCGTATGTCTACCTACGTAGGACAAAACAGTGCAACAACAGCCGAAGCCATCAATATTATGCCTGCCGTTGTAGGCGCTACACTTGTGGGAGTTGACAAAACCAATCACTTGAGTACAAACTGGGTGACTAAGATTAAAGATTTTTTTAATCTTAAAAACGGACAGAATGTATATTTGAATAACTATTCGGCAAACACGGGACACGACTGGTGGTATGAAATCATGCCTAATGTGTTTTTTTATCAGTTGAGTGCATTATATCCTGCAGCTGATACTGATTTTGATTCTCAATTGATTACTATCGCCGACAGGCAATTAGAAGTAGTGAATAAATTAGGTGGAACTCTCTTTCCATGGCAAGCTCCCAATATGAATTATCGTGCCTTCAATCTGTTGACAGGTTTACCTAACTCAACAAGTGTGCCCGAACCTGAATCGGCTGGGTCTATTGCATGGATTCTTTATCAGGCATACGTGAAAAGTGGGGATAAAAAATATTTGCAAGGAGCAGAGCTTGCATTAAGTTTCTTACAAAACTGGACAACAAATCCATCATATGAAATACAGTTACCATATGGTATTGCTGCTGCTGCTCGCATGAATGCAGAAGAGGGGACAGCGTACGATGTTGAAAAGTTTATGAACTGGGCTTTTTCGGGTGGTCAAGGCACTCTACGCGGATGGGGTTGTATTGTTGGACAATGGGGTGGTTATGATGTTTCGGGTTTGATTGGAGAAGCTAATGACAGAGGAAATGATTATGCTTTCAGCATGAATGGTTTTCAGCATGCCGCTGCACTTGCGCCCGTTGTCAAATATGATAAGCGTTATGCTAAAGCAATTGGTAAATGGATGCTGAATCTGGCAAATGCCAGCCGTTTGTTTTATGTCGATGCTCTGTCTTCTGACAAACAACAAGGCGAAAGTCGTGCGTGGTCTGTGGCTAACGATCCACAATCTTGTATTCCGTTCGAGTCTATGAAAGAAATTTGGAATGGCAAAACTCCTTTTGCAATGGGAGATGCTGTAAGAGGCGGATGGGCATCTACCGATTTATCCCTATACAGTGGATCTAGTGTTGGCTATATGGCTTCTATCATCGAAAAAACAAATGTTGAAGGCATTTTACAGATCGATTTGAATAAAACCGATTTTAGAGGAGAAAATGCTTATTCTAATTATTTATATTTTAATCCTAATAACAACACCGAAACGGTTTCTCTTTCTTTGCCAACAGGCAATTATAACATATACGACGCTATTTCTGAGTCTGTTATTTTGAGCAATGTTAGTGGAAATACATCATTTTCTATTCCGTCACAGGATGTTAAATTGTTGGTTATTTATCCTGCAGGAAGTACTACGCAAACAGAAGGTCGTATATTGAAAGTTGCTGGAGGTGGCGTTATAGATTACCACAAGGGATATAACTACTCATCATCGTTCAGAATAAAATCTTTTTCGGCAGATAAGTCTCAGGTTATGACTGCCGATGTTGTAAATCTAAACTGCTTGGTAGAGAATAATACAGTGAGTGTTTCTTACAAATGGTATGTTAACGGTGTTGTAATTGATGGTGCAAATGCTGCTAATTTGGCTTGGAATGTACCAAACGAAAGTGGTTTGTATACAATAACATGTCAGGCTACAAATGGATCGGAGACCGTAACTTCTCACAAAATAGATATTAAAGTTGCAGGTGACGAACTGTTGGAACCGATAATCAACGATATAACTCTGGAAAGAGAAAATCTTGTGAATAAAGGAACGAGCATAAATGTTCAGGCTTCCCTAAATACCGGTAATGTTTCTATAACATGGAGCGTAACAGGAGGTTCTCTAGAAAATACTGCATCATTTTCACCAATCTGGACTTTGCCTACTCAAGAAGGAGTATATAGTGTAACATTGACCGTATCTAACGTGTTAGGAACAGCTAGCAAGACTAAAGAAATATTAGTTAAAGACTTGAATGATAATTCTTCAAATTATACACCTGTTGTATATTATCCGTTTACTGGAAATACTAAAAATGAAGCTCAAAACGCATACGATGCCATTTTGGTTGGGGCAACACTAAGTCCAGATGCAAGAGGTATAGAAAATAATGCTTATAAGTTTAGCGCAAGCAGCCAATATACTTATACTCCAAATGATGCTGCCTTGAATTTTGGAGATAAACTCGCTGTTTCGCTATGGGTAAAGCCCGATGCACTATCTAATAGTGAGCAATTTTTAATTTCACATGGCAGTTGGGAAGAAAGATACAAAATGTCTGTAACTCCAGAAAAGAAGGTTCGCTGGACAATGAAAACAACATCCGCTACAGTAGATGTTGATGATCCTCAAGATTTAGAGGTTGGTGAATTCAGACATTATACAGGGGTTTTTACGGGATATTCTCTAGAGTTGTACAGAAACGGTGTTTTGGTTTCCTTCAAATCTCTGACAGGCACAGTTCCGTCTTCTAGCAAAAGCATTACTGTTGCTAGAAAAGATCAAAGTACGAGCGATTACACTTTCAAAGGAACTATTGATGAGGTAAGAATATACAACTCGGCATTAAATGTAAATTTCATTAATCAATTACCATCTATGTGGAGTTTACATCTTGGAATAGAAGATACGGACGGAATAAATAAAATAAACATATATCCTAATCCTTTTTCAACCTCGTTTAATTTAAGTTTCCCTGAAAATGAACCTATTCGATCATTAGAGATATTGGATCTCAACGGAAAACTTGTTTGGAAACGAGCAAGTTTAGGTAATAACACTGATCTGTCTCCGGCAATAGCTTCAGGTATATATTTTATAAAAATACAAACTGTGTCGGGTAATGCATATTTCTCAAAAATTATAAAAAGATGAAGAAATGGAGTAGTTTTCTTTAAAGGAAGAACGAACCAAGTATAATAACGAAGATGGAGACTTAGATAAATACCTATCTTTTGGCATAAGTTCATTATCAAATCTTGATATTTTATTATCAGAAGTCAACCTTTGAAACCAAAGTTAAGCCACTCGGTTCGTACTTTACAGAAAAATTAATTTTTGAGGATGGAAAATTCCGAACCCTACCGTTCAATGAAAGCATAGAGTTAGAAACGGATAAAAACAAAAAAGGGAAGAGTTTTTTAGAACTCTTCCCTTTCTGTACTCGGAGCGGGACTTGAACCCGCACAACCTAATGGTCACAAGATTTTAAGTCTTGCGTGTCTACCATTCCACCATCCGAGCAAACCTTGAGCGAAAGACGGGACTCGAACCCGCGACCCCGACCTTGGCAAGGTCGTGCTCTACCACCTGAGCTACTTTCGCAAAACTTGCACATTTAGCCTGATTGTCATTATTGACTCTGATCCCACTCAGAGTATTCCCCGACTTTATCGACTGCAAATGTAAAAATGATTTCCTTTCCGGCAAAAAAAAACAAGATATTTTTTCCTATTGCAGACATAACCATGACTAATTGCGGCAACGATCTGATTATTAAAAAACTTTCATATAAATTTGTATTCTGATCGTTCTAATCCGATTTTGAATGTATAAGAAATATTTTCCATTTATATTATTATTTTTACTAACAGCAATATCATGCTACAGCCAAAAATCTTTTGGAAATAGCGTTGAAGTTCGGGCGGTATGGTTAACTACAAACTGGGGATTAGATTGGCCAATGTTGAACAAACCGGAGGAGAATCAGAAACAAGAACTTATCAAAATATTGGATCAATTAGCTGCTGCCAATTTTAATACCGTGCTCTTTCAAACACGCATCAGAGGCGATGTATTTTACAAATCAAGAATAGAACAACAAAGTCCTTTCATGAAGAATATGAGCCGAAGCGACTTTGACCCATTGGCATTTGTTGTCCAAGAGTGCCACAAGAGAGGCTTAGAATGCCATGCTTGGTTTGTAACCTTTCCGGTAGGATCTACAAAACAAGTAACCGCACAAGGCAGAACATCCGTAGTCTACAAACACCGCAACTTATGCAAACTCTATCGAGGTGAGTGGTATCTCGATCCGGGAAATCCTGAAGCCCGAAAATATATATTATCACTAGTAGACGAGATAGTTGAAAATTATGACATAGACGGCATACATTTCGATTATATACGTTATCCAGAAAACGATAGAACCTTTCCCGATAAAGATACTTACAAAAAATATAGTGAGAACATACCTCTTGCTGACTGGAGAAGAGGAAATATTACGAAACTTGTGTCTGATATATACGAATCGGTAAAAAAACAAAAGAATTGGGTGCAAGTGAGTAGCAGTCCGATTGGTCGCTATAGACCTTTATCCGAAAAGCCCAACGACGGTTGGACTGCTTATGAAGATGTGTTCCAAGATGCCGGATATTGGTTGGAAAAAGGAATTCACGACGCCATTTTTCCCATGATGTATTACAAAGATAATTTGTTTTATCCGTATCTGGAAGATTGGCTGCATTTCAGAAGCAACCGTTTGGTGATTCCGGGTTTAGGGGCATACCTTATGTCCCCAACGGAAAAAGACTGGTCGGTAAACGATGTTTTAAACCAAGTTGATTTTGCTCGCAATCACCACTCCAATGGCATTGCATTTTATCGAACCTCTAATATTTTGGACGATACCAAAGGCATTTTGTCATCGCTTAAGCTTGATTATTTCCAATATCCTGCAAAATTGCCACCTCTGACATGGCTAGATAACCAATCACCGACACCTCCAATAGATCTTGAGGTCTTTAAAACAGAGGCTGGACTCACCTGCATTCGCTGGCAACCTTCAAAAAAGGATGAAGATCTGACATATACCGTCTATACATCTTTTACAGATTCATTCGATCTGAACAATCCACAACTTATCGTGTCCACGGGATTGAGACAAAATGAAATCTATCTGAAAGTAGAGGATTGCAATATGGGAATGTACTATACTGTTACGGCTTCAGATCGATATCACAATGAGAGCCAACCGTGTGAATCAGCGTTTTTCATCCATTCATCATTAATAAAATAGGAATCATTACCGTTTCTTCA
>JBKECE010000036.1:0-8409 GCA_047974325.1 Dysgonomonas sp.
TATTCCTTTCCATCATGTCGTCACGATTGCCGGAAAAACAGCAACCAAAAGCACGGACAATAGGTTTGGCATTAGCTATGATTTGCCGGATTGGTCTTCTGTTTTGTATTTCTTTTTTAATGAAACTGTCCGAACCATTTTATACGTTCGACAGCGATTGGATAGATGGAGGAATTTCGGGACAAAGCGTGATTATTTTTGCCGGAGGATTATTTTTACTGTACAAGAGTGTTTCCGAGATTCATCACAAGCTGGAATGTGAAGAAGAATTGCACATCAGCGGTAAGCCAAAAAATTCCATGGCTTCTGTTGTTGCACAGATTGTGGCTTTGGATATTGTCTTTTCTATCGATAGTGTGCTCACAGCTGTCGGCATGGTGAGTTTCAATGAGTTTGGTTATCCTGGGGGAATGGCTATAATGATTACAGCTGTGGTGCTGTCTATTTTGGTGATGATGTTTTTTGCAACACCTGTCAGCAATTTTGTAAATACACATCCCACTGTTCAGATGCTAGGGTTATCATTCCTTATCCTTATCGGGGTGATGTTGCTGACCGAAGCTGCACATTTGTCGCATCTGACCATTTTCGGATCGGAAGTAGGAGAAATACCTAAAGGATATATCTATTTTGCCATCGCATTCTCTCTTCTTGTTGAATTCTTGAATATGAAATTAAAAAAGAAATCGGATCCGGTAAAATTAAAAGATTCTGATATTGTGACAACGAATAAAGAAAACAACAAATGAAATTTATAGGAATCATTCCGGCTCGTTATGCTTCGACACGTTTCCCCGGAAAGCCATTGGCCGACATGGATGGCAAATCCATGATACAGCGTGTTTATGAACAAGCCTGCAAAGCATTGGATGAAGTTTGGGTGGCAACGGATGACGAATGTATCTTGACTGCAGTAGAGGCTTTTGGCGGAAAAGCTGTGCTGACATCGTCCGCGCACCGTAGCGGAACAGACAGATGCGAAGAGGCTTTTCTCAAACTTGGAAAAGATTTCGATGTGATTATCAATATCCAGGGGGACGAACCCTTTATTAAGCCCGAACAAATAGAAACACTCAAAGATTGCTTCAAAAATGAAAATACGGAAATTGCTACATTGGTCAAAGCATTCCGCAAAGAAGATGGTTTTGAGGCTTTATTTAATCCCAATTCGCCAAAAGTAGTTATTAATAAAAATGATGAAGCTATTTATTTCAGCCGTTCCATTGTTCCTTATATCCGGGATGCGCATCATCTTTCATGGATGGATAAATATACATTCTATAAACATATTGGGATGTATGCATATCGCGCGGATGTGTTGGCTTTGATAACGAAACTGCCTCAATCTTCGCTCGAAATTGCCGAATCACTCGAACAACTCCGGTGGATTGAAAATGGATTCAGAATAAAAATAGGATATACCACGATTGAAACACAGGGAATAGATACTCCAGAAGATCTGAACAAGGCCTTAGAATTTTTGAAAAGAACCTGAATTAGACAAAATAAGATTTATTTTATAAATATACGGTAAAAATGTATATTTATGCATTATCTTGGTACGTAATATATTGATTTTAGAAAAAAAACTATATATTTGCACTTAAGGTTACATTTTGTCTAATTTAAGAAGAAATTACTTACTTTTTATATCAACTAAAAGAATATGCAAGATCAATTATTAGCAGAGCAGCGTGGCTTGTATGACTCCGGATTTGAACATGATGCATGTGGTGTTGGTTTAGTGCTTCATCTGAAGGGTGCTAAATCGCATGCAATTGTTGAAAACGGGCTGCAAGTGTTGGAAAACATGACCCATCGGGGAGCCGAGAGCGCGGACAATAAAACAGGTGATGGTGCAGGTATTATGTTGCAAATACCTCACGAGTTTATTCTTCTTCAAGGTATTCCCGTTCCCGAAAAAGGGAAGTATGGAACAGGCTTGGTCTTTTTACCTCAAGACCAATCGGAAGCCGAAATTTATATGGTTTCTCTCACCGATTTTGCAGAAAAAGAAGGGTTGCATCTCCTTGCTGTCAGAGATGTTCCCGTAGATAGTGATATTCTGGGCGAAATATCAAGACAGAGTGAGCCTCAGATCAAGCAAATATTTGTTACAGGCGATGAGAGTTGGACTCAAGACCAACTTGAACTAAAACTCTATCTTCTCCGTAAAAAAATTGAAAAATCCGTACTTAACTCTACGCTTAAAGATAAACGCAATTCATATATTGTGAGTTTATCCACTAAGCGGATCATATATAAAGGAATGCTCACATCATTACAGTTGAGACATTACTTTCCCGATCTGCTCAATCCCAATTTCACAAGTGGAATTGCTCTGGTGCATTCGCGTTTCAGCACCAATACATTCCCGACATGGGATTTGGCACAACCTTTCCGTTTGGTCGGACACAATGGTGAAATAAATACAAACCGAGGCAACAGACTTTGGATGGAAGCCCGTGAAAGTGTTGTGAAGTCTGATGCATTAGGCGACATGAATGAAATATGGCCTATTGTTCAGTTCAGTATGAGCGATAGTGCATCGTTTGACAATGTTTTGGAATTTCTGGTAATGTCAGGAAAATCTTTACCACACGCTTTGGCGATGATGGTACCGGAATCGTGGAACTTTAAAAATCCCATTTCACGCGATCTGAAGGCTTTCTATGAATATCACAGCATTCAGATGGAACCTTGGGATGGACCTGCAACGATATTGTTTTCTGATGGACGCTACGCCGGTGGATTGCTAGACCGTAATGGATTGCGACCAGCTCGTTACCTGATCACGAACAATGATATATTGGTTGTAGCCTCAGAAACAGGTGTGTTGCCTTTTGAACCTTCCGAGATAAAAGAACGCGGTCGGCTCAAACCCGGTAAAATGTTGATGGTGGATACCGAAGAGGGAAAAATCCAGTATGATGCCGAACTAAAAGAAAACCTAGCCAAGGCATATCCTTATCGCGATTGGTTAAAAATGAACCGCATTTCGTTGGATGATATTTCATCGGGACGAAACATTAAATATACAGTAGATAATTATAGCAAACTGCTCAAGACATTTGGCTATTACAAGGAAGATATCGAAAAAATCATCACGCCGATGGCCATTGATGGTAAAGAACCAATAGGCTCTATGGGAAACGATGCGCCTATTGCATTTCTGTCGTCAAACCACTACCGTTTGTTTGCCTATTTCAGACAATTGTTTGCACAGGTCACCAATCCGCCGATTGATCCCATTCGTGAAGAATTGGTGATGTCTCTTTCCGGATATATCGGTTCTATACATAAAAACATCCTCCAGCCAATACCGGAACATTGCAAAATGGTCGGCCTTTCGCATCCGATTCTCACAAACCGAGAACTCGACCTACTAGAGCATTTGGAATATAAAGGGTTTAAGGCTGAAATCATATCTATGCTCTTTGACCCTAAAGATGGGACTTCCGGATTGGAAAATGCAATAGAAAAATTGTGTCATGCTGCGGAAAATGCTGTTGACAAGGGAAGTAACTACATTATTATCAGCGATAGAGGTGTTGATGCCGATCATGTGGCCATTCCGTCATTGCTGGCTGTGTCAGCCGTTCATCATTACCTAATTCACAGACGCAAAAGAATGCAGATAGACATTGTTGTGGAATCTGCTGAACCACGCGAAGTGATGCATTTTGCCTTACTGTTCGGATATGGAGCAAATGCCGTGAATCCATACCTTGCATTCGCCGTATTGGAAGATCTGGTTAAAACAGGAAATATTCAGCTCGACTTTCTCACTGCCGAAAAGCATTATATAAAAGCCATTGACAAAGGGTTGTTGAAAACTCTGTCCAAAATGGGTATCTCAACGCTCAAAAGTTATCTTGGGGCACAAATGTTTGAAGCAGTAGGAATTAGTTCAAATATTATAAATAAATACTTTAAAGGAACAACTTCAAAAATTGAAGGTATAGACCTTTCGGACATTGCTGCATCGACCATCGAACCTCATAATGTTGCGTTCAATGAAGAGTTTGTAGATCCGACTCTCGAAAATAAAGGAATTTATTCATGGAGACGCAACGGCGAAGAGCATGCATGGAATCCCGAAACAATCACTAAACTTCAATTGGCTACCCGTCTGGGCAGTTATAAGAAATTTCGTGAATATACAGAATCAATTGACAAGAAGTCTCAAAAGATATTTTTACGCGATTTCTTAGACTTTGATACGCAGCAACCAACTGATCTAAGCAACGTAGAGCCTGTTTCCGAAATCACAAAGCGTTTTGTGACAGGTGCGATGTCGTTCGGTTCAATAAGTCGTGAAGCGCATGAAGCAATGGCCATAGCCATGAATGCTATCGGAGGAAAGAGCAATACCGGAGAAGGTGGAGAATTGGCAGAACGGTTTGCAACCAAAGCCCGTTCAGCAATCAAGCAAGTCGCTTCGGGACGTTTTGGAGTCACCACAGAATATTTGGTGAATGCCGATGAAATCCAGATCAAGATCGCCCAAGGAGCTAAACCCGGAGAAGGTGGTCAGTTGCCCGGATTCAAAGTCGATAAAATAATAGCGCAAACACGGCATTCAATTCCCGGAATATCACTAATTTCACCACCGCCGCATCACGATATTTATTCGATTGAAGATCTGGCTCAATTGATATTCGATCTTAAAAATGTGAATCCAAATGCAATAGTGAGTGTCAAACTTGTTTCTGAAAGCGGAGTTGGAACTATTGCTGCCGGTGTGGCTAAAGCCAAAGCCGATTTGATACTGATCAGCGGTTGTGAAGGAGGAACAGGTGCAAGCCCTCAAAGTTCCATCAAACATGCCGGATTGCCTGTAGAAATAGGTTTGGCCGAAGTGCAACAAACTCTTGTCATAAACAATCTGCGCGGACAGATTCGTCTGCAAACAGACGGTCAGTTGAAAACAGGACACGACATCATTGTTGCGGCTATGCTTGGAGCGGAAGAATTCGGATTTGCAACCAGTGCTTTGATTGTACTTGGTTGCATCATGATGCGTAAATGTCATATTAATACCTGTCCGGTTGGTGTTGCTACTCAAAATGAAGAATTGCGAAAAAAATTTGTAGGCAGGAGTGAATATTTGATCAACTATTTTAATTTTCTTGCCGAAGAAGTCCGTGAACATCTGGCTGCTCTTGGTTTTACGTCGTTAGATCAGGTTATCGGACGTTCCGATCTGTTGAAATTCGTGAAAGACGATTCCAATCCTAAATGGAGTAAAATAGATTTGTCAAGAATAATATATCATCCCGAATCAGCTAAAGACAATGCTGTTAGACACATCAAATTGCAAGACCATAAGTTGGATGAAGTGATGGACAATGAACTGATCAGGACTTGCCGTCCGGCAATTGAGAGATCGATGTCGGTAGAGTTATCACGTCCTATCAAAAATACGAATCGTGCTGTTGGAGCAATGCTTTCGGGTGAGATTGCCAAACGGTATGGAAATGCAGGATTGCCTGCCGATACAATCCAATCTACCTTTAAAGGTTCAGCAGGACAGAGTTTCGGCGCATTCCTGTCACATGGTGTCACATTCAGGCTTGAAGGCGATGCTAATGACTATGTTGGAAAAGGGTTGTCAGGAGGGAAAATAATCATTGTGCCATCTTCTACTTCTACATTCAAACCCGAAGAAAATATTATAGCCGGAAACACAATCTTATATGGAGCAACTTCCGGTGAGGTATATATCAATGGTCAGGTTGGAGAACGTTTCTGTGTGCGCAATAGTGGTGCAATCGCAGTTGTAGAAGGTGCAGGAGACCATTGTTGTGAATATATGACAGGTGGTCGCACTGTAGTTCTGGGTACAACCGGACGCAATTTTGCCGCTGGTATGAGCGGCGGTATAGCTTATGTCTACAATATTGATGGCGACTTCGATTTCTTTTGCAATATGGAGATGGTAGAGTTGTCGCTCATCGAGGACAGTGCAGACAATCGCGAATTGAGGCAACTCATAAGTAACCACTATGATTATACAAACAGCCCTCTGGCAAAACGGATTTTGGATAACTGGACAGAAGAAATTACCAGATTCATCAAGGTGATGCCTATCGAATACAAACGTGTATTGGAAGAAGAAAAAATGGAGGCTTTGAAGAAAAAAATAGCGAATGTAGAATTTGATTATTAATTACGAGGAACAATGGGAAATCCGAAAGCATTTTTAACAGTAAAAAGAAAAGAAGCAGGATACCGTCCTCGTCAGGAACGTATCTTAGACTTTGGTGAAGTAGAACAGACCTTGAATTCCGAAGACCGCCAGCAACAGGCATCGCGTTGCATGGATTGCGGAATACCTTTCTGCCAATGGGGTTGCCCGTTAGGGAACAAAATGCCTGAATGGCAAGATTATATTTATCACGGAAATTGGAAACTGGCAGCAGAAGTGCTGATGCAGACGAATGATTTTCCGGAATTTACAGGACGGATTTGTCCTGCTCCATGCGAAAAAACGTGTGTATTATCTTTGCATAGAGCTCCAGTCACAATTCGGGAAAATGAAGCATCGGCTCTTGAACATGCTTTTCAGGAAGGTTATATAAAGCCTTATATCTCGTCTTACAGATCAGGAAAGAAAGTTGCTGTCATAGGTTCAGGACCTTCTGGTTTGGCTGTCGCTAATCAGCTCAATAAAAAAGGGCATGATGTAACGGTGTATGAGAAAAACAGCAGGGTGGGAGGGTTATTGCGCTTTGGCATCCCTGATTTTAAGCTAAATAAAAATATAATTGATCGCCGTATCGAACTGATGGAAGCCGAAGGCGTGAAGTTTGTGACAAATACAGAGATTGGAAAAGATATCAAAGGCAAAAACCTGCTTAAGGAGTATGATGCTATTTGTTTATCAATTGGATCGCAAGTGCCAAGAGACCTTCCTGTCGAAGGTCGAAATTTGAAAGGAGTGCATTTTGCAATGGACTTTCTGACAATGGAAAACAAACAGGTTGCAAAGGATGAGTTATCGGCTGATCAGATCATTAATACTAAAGGAAAGAATGTATTAGTGATTGGTGGGGGCGACACAGGTTCCGATTGTATTGGAACTGCAAATCGTCAACAAGCAGCTAATATATTACAGATAGAGATCATGCCGGAACCACCGAAACTGGAAGATTTGAAAAATGTATGGCCTACGCCGTTCCCCGGTGTATTAAAGACAAGTTCTTCTCATCTGGAAGGATGTGATCGCCGTTGGTCATTGAATACAAAGCGCTTTATTGGTGAAAATGGTATTCTCACAGGGGTTGAGCTTGTTGAAGTAACTTGGGAGAAAGATGAAACAACAGGCAGGATGAACATGAAGGAAATTGGTAAACCTGAATTTTTGCCGATCGACTATGCTTTTCTCGCTCTTGGATTTGTCCATCCCATACAAGATGGTTTGCTCAAAGAGCTTGATGTTGAAGTGGATGATATCCGCAAAAATGTGAAAACTGATAATAATAGACTGACCAGTGTATCTAAGGTTTTTGCCACCGGAGATTGTGTCAGTGGACAGTCATTGGTCGTAACCAGCATTGCTTCGGGTCGAAAAACAGCAAAACACATCGACGATTTTCTTAAAAGTTAAAAAAGTTGACTTTTTATGACTATTCTATACATTAAGAGCCTCAAAAAGAGGCTCTTATTTTTTAAAATGTATAATTTGTTGATATATAGAAATTTAGTTGTTTTCTTAATATAATCTTTTTCTTTCTATCCAATCATCTGATCTGAACGGATAAGCCGGAATGCCGAATGTATTTGATAAGTTCGTTCTTATAAGATTTTTGAATCCATATCTAATTGCTTTTGGATTTTTAACCAAAGGAGATGAAACTTCGACATAGCTTTTTGGGTAATAATTGTGTAAGTCGAAAAACCATTTATAATCAGACAGTTTAGTTGGTAGACTATCCAATTCATTGCTTTGTATCTTAACAATCGCATCCGCTTTATGAAAAACCCGATCTTCTCCCGCAATTTCAAATCCTGTTATCGGTAGATGTGACGGATATAGACCATATTCTGCATTCTCGAAGAAAACTAGGGCTTTAGAGTCTTTATATTCTATGTCACTCACAGTAGGAGCTTCTACCGGAAGATCAGATAGCCCATAAGATTTTTTCAGAATGAGTTGTGCAGCCCGTGTTCCGATAATATTTTTCTGCGACTGATGGACATAGGCTTCGTCATAAATATCAGATGTGCAGACAACAACAGTGTTATCGGTCGATTTTACGGTTTTGAATTGTTCTTCCATGATGAGCGCCCTTCCGAGTGTGTCGGTTTCCCCTGCAAACTGGAAATAATTGTTTTGTATAATGGCAAACGGCATATGCGAATTGTTCCATTGACTCCGCCAATCGTCAATCAAACTGCTTAACA
>JBKECE010000068.1:0-2693 GCA_047974325.1 Dysgonomonas sp.
TACAATCTATACCGAGGTATTAGCCAACCTCCCGGGATACCTAGTTCCTAAACTGGTCAGGGAAATAGCGGGCGAAAAGAACAAAACACCGCTTTTTGGAGTTTCAACTTTTTGAGTTAAATAACAATTATGAATATGAGCACCTCAGAAATGTTTCAAACACCAACTGAGTTGAAGTTGGATAAATTGAGTTTTTGTCAAAGTACAGTGACGGACATTCAAAATTGGGTGTCCAACTTGTCTATTTTACAATTGGGCGATTCTTCCAGAGCATTATTTAATGCCTTGCTTGAAATTTCAGAACTACAATGCAGTGAAACTTTACGTTTTGATTTAATTCATGCAATTCATCCCACCATTGAAAATGTCTTAACCAGTTTAGAAAAGCATTTCTTTAATCAGGGGCTCATTACCACAGATCGTAATGATCACATTATTGAACTGGCAATGTTACTTCGTAGTTGCTTTGCCAAAACCTATATTGATATTGCTAAACGGTGTGATCACCTGCTCAGTCAGCAGAAGTTCTCTATTTTTGCGTTTAATCAAAAGAAAAACCTGCAAACAGCTCGCATTTTGGCAAGTTATTACGCTTTACAGCAATTGGCTCAATTGCTATATCAGCAACAAGTACTCTATGCCAATCCAATTTCAGGTCAATGGTTAGTGATCCATCAACTGATGGAAAATGCAATCGAGCATCATTTTAACCAAACCAATATTAATCAGTTACAGGGTACCCAACATCAACTGCATACCATCAGTCAGGTCTATGCACAAATTATTTTGCTCGATATTCTTAATCCACACCAAATTCGTCCTTCAGAAATTCAAGGCTTATTTTTGTGTAGTTATGACTGGGCAAAACTCATTCAGGTGTCACCAAAAGAAAATACCCTTTCTCGTTATGTAGTCGATACAGCACTGGATCATCCACCTGTATTTAACGCACACCAAAACAGTAGTTTTAAACCCAATATTTATATTTCAACGCAAAATCTACTGGATCATTTGACCGAAGCACAGGGAAAGCATGGCGAATATTTATCGCGTAATGAAAAAGTATTTCTGACCCCTGCCCTTCATTTTCATATTCATAGTTTGCTCACCAGCAATGCTGAACGACGCCATGAGCGCTATGAATACTCAGCACAATTGCATATTTGCTTTGGCTTAAATGTGGCACATTTTTATTTATCCAAAGGGCAAAATTTTACTGAAACTTTAGAATTAGAAGGCAATTATAGCTTTCAATCGGAAAGTAATATTTTCAGCTCAATGAGTGGTAGTAATGTAGCAGCGTCAAATAATGTCAAAACACTGGATCGCGAAGCCAAACAAATTTACCCAGCCGAAGTTCTCGATATTAGTGTCAATGGTTACCGTATTAAATGGTCGGGCAATACTCCGAAAAATCTCAAAACAGGTGAATTTATTTTAGTGCAAGAAAATGCACAAAGTGAATGGCGCGGTGGTGTGGTACGGTGGATTAAACAATCCGCAGAAAAGAGCTTAGAACTTGGTTTAGAAATGCTCGCTCAGGAGCTTTTTCCCTGTGCGGTGTATGTGAAAAATGACCGTAATGTCGGAAATTACTATCCTGCATTACTGGTTCGTACCAGCGAATTGAATGAAGTTTCAATCACACTCATGTTACCCGGATCACATCTATTTCGAGAAAAACAAACGATCCTTTTACGCTTGGGGCAAGACGAAATCAAAGTCTATCTGTTAAAAGCACATCTTATTACACAAAGCTTTATGCGGTTTGACTTTGAATTGTTAAATGATCAACAGCAACACCTTGTTGAACATTTTATTCAGAAACAAGGCAATGAAATTAAAAATCATGATTTATGGGAAGCATTGAAATGAGAAATCCATTATTGTCCAAAAAATTAAAACGTACGGAAACTCGTTTACTCATTATCGATGACAACCAAATTCGTTTTAATAAAATTAATGATCTCCTTACCGCAAATGAGCATCAGGTACATGCCTTTTTACTTGATGACTTACAAACATTTGAAAAACAGCTGCATTTAAATTGGGATCTGGTGATCTTTGGTCGTGCCTATGATCTCAAATATGAACAAGCGTTGAGTTTAATCCGTCTTTCTAAGCAGCCCGAATTACCCCTCATTCTGCTCAAACCTGATGATTATGAAGCTAGCCAATATGCGAATTACATTCGTAAAGGGGTTTATGATGTTGCCAATTTAGACTACCCAGAACGATTCTATTTGAGTTTATTGCGTGCGCTCTCGTTTAGCAGACTCAATCAAGGGCAGCAGCATTTAATGCAAGAGCTTGAAAATGTGCAAACACAAGCCCAAGCCTTGGTTGCGGAGAGTAATAAAGCCGTAGCAATCATTCAGGAAGGGATTCATATTCAAGCCAATGAAGAATACCTCAACTTGTTTGGTTTGAATTCTGAGGACGATATTATTGGTCTACCGCTGCTTGATGTACTGCAACCCAAAGACCTAAACGATTTTAAACCACGGTTTAAGAAAATTTCTCAAGGACAATTCGATCAGGGGCGTTTAGATCTGACTACGCTAAATAGCCATGTCAAAATTAATCCATTAAAAATTGAATTTTTGCCAGCAAGTGATGATGATGCATTGCAAATCACCATTGATTTAACTCAGGATATTCCTGCGGCAATACCTGCCTCGGCACCACCTGAA
>JBKECE010000076.1:0-1540 GCA_047974325.1 Dysgonomonas sp.
CGGCGTTAAATGTCATTAGAGCTAAAGTTTTTATTGAAGAGGCAAGCATTTCTCAAAATGATTTAGATTTTTTGGCATTACAAAGTAATAAACTCGATGAATTAGAAAGAAAATTACAAGAGATTAAAGATGAAAAATAATCTTTTTTATCCACACTTACGTCGTCATCCTATAGAACATTACTATAATCGCAATGGTGATTTTTATGCTGATTATAAATTAAATTATGATCTCGTTTCCGCTGATTGTTTAAAAAGATGTGTATACTGTGATGCAACTGAACGAGAGTGCGGTGGTGATAAATTTTCTTTGGATCATTTTAGGCCAGTAAAGATATTTACTAATAAGTTTAATGGGATATTGAATATCCATCCGTATAATTTGTACTTGTCATGTCAGAAGTGTAATGTTTTGAAGTCCAGTGACTGGCATGGTTGCTGTGAAAAAATAGACAGTTATACATATATTGACAGAAAAGGCTATATAGATAGGTTTGCTGTTGATGTTTCAAGATTTATTTCTGTCGATAATGATGGGCAGATAATCAGTTTGCTTGTTGATAGCCCCGTAGACTATATGGTGGCGAAGTTACATCTTAATAGATTGAATCGTGTTTTTTTAAGAAAAAAGAGAATTGTAGACTACAGGGTTAGTAACTTTGTCGAGCAACTAGATTTATGCACAGATGAATTAATTGGAAAATACAAATCCGGTTCGATGTCTGCCGAGGACGCGCTAAAAAAAATAGAACGTCTACGGGGGTTGCAAAATGAGTTGTGTCAGATTGGAGTTGGGCGAACTGATAGGTAGTCATTCTATCGTGTCTGTTAAATAAATTGACACCGAGTATGTCTGTATCTTTGCGTATGATGCTTTGGATGTTGATTTCGGATTCAATGCAGATCTAGAGGGGCAAAGGGAGAACAGATCAAATCTATGTTCTCCAGAGTTATAAAATCAGTCATGTTTGGTTTGAATTTGTTGCAATGAGCCATACACCATTCGGTTATGATGGTCTGAAGTTCAGACATATCGATATTGCGATACAATACCTGCAGTGTCGCCTGCATGATGGTCCGTAAACTTTCCAGGTACAACAGCTTGCCATTTGCTTTGACGGGTTCGATGTTTCGCATCACCAAGGATTGTAATGCTTGCAGGCTAATGCTGGTATCGGTTCTGTTTTCGAGAATACAACAGATGCCTAGCCTAGCCTCGTGGAGCATGTTCAGCTCTGCAGTGACGATGCGGCAGTACCGATAGGCCTCTTCGTAATAGCCGCGACATGCTAAGGCATCTATTTCCTTCCACATGAGATCGACTATATCGAGCGAGGCAAGGATATTCGCGTTCATTATTTGAGCCCTCGAGTTCTCTGAGATAATGAGCCTAGGATTTCGGACTGATATTGTCTGCTGGCTGTAATGTTTACAGGTAGGTGCCTAGTAGCTCTGGCTCTTCAAGCCGAGCCAGCAGGGAGTGACTCCATGCGATAGGATTGATCTGCGGCTTGGTGTTGCTATGAGTTGAGTATTGAGTT
>JBKECE010000105.1:0-4480 GCA_047974325.1 Dysgonomonas sp.
CATATTGAGATTCGAACCTTGTAATAACATCGCATGCTACTCATCAATACTTAAACAAAAAAACTATAGTGCAACCTTACACTGTAATCTAATGACAAATAACAATAAAAATACGGCAGTGAATGAGTAATTTTGACCACTCAGAGAGGGGCTTCGCAATATCTCAAATAACACCTCAAATGCTTATCTAGTAAAGGCGCTAGCAAACATCACCTCGATGCGATCAAAAGCGGTTACGATGCGTGGAAACAAGAGATGGGCGGCGTGCTCGACGCCGATGACGTTGCAAGATCCGTGGTGTTTGCGTATCAGCAACCGCAGAATGTGTGCATTCGTGAGATTGCATTAGCGCCGACCAAGCAGCAACCGTAATCCATTGATTCTTTAATGAGAAGGCCAGCATAGTGCTGGCTTTTTTATCTTTGTTTTCTGGTGTGTCGCATTTCAAGTTCGGTGTGTTCTATTGAGCATTGATGTCATGCGCCAGTGACTCTTTGCTGGCACAAAGAGTCGCCAGAAAGTACTTGTCTACGTTTTGGCTTCCCCGTTCTGGAATAAACGAGTAAATAGGTTACTTTTTAATAACTAAAGAGGATATAAAAATGAGATGTGGAATGTTTAAATATTTTTTATCTGTTACTAGACTTTGTTATCGTTTGCGTGAAAAAACTCACATGTTTGAAAGTTCACTATTCGATATACCTTGATTTGATAAGGCTAATACTTGAGTCTGTACTTACGATCAAATTTTAGATGTGAACCATATAATATACACTGTTTTTTCATACAGTTATCTGATTTGGTTTATGATGTCTATGAAGGTGTGAAATAAGATGGAAAATGGACCATTTGGATCTCGTTGCGTCATAGAAGAAAAAATATCAGAAAGTACCTTTAGAGCATATTTAGTGGGCTTTGATCTAAGTGATGATGGAACTAGTCAGTATCGTTGGAAAGAGTTTGTACATAGAGTTCTAAGTGTTATACATGAGTTTTCATTTGGATATCATGAAGGTAAAAATACTGATAATACTCAAACATTAGATAAAATTATAGATGCTGCAAATGCTATCTATAAAATTGATGAATTCCAGAAGGTAAAAGATATCTACCTAAATGGAGGTCATATTAATGATGATATTGCAGATAAATATTTGCGCCGAGGGGAGTTCGGGGAGCTTATATTACACCTGTTGTTGAGGGATAATTTTAATACAATACCATTGTTATCCAAAATTTATTTTAAAGACTCTATGGGACATGCTGTTCATGGATTTGATAGTGTTCATATACAACCAGAAACTGAGTCATTGTGGTTGGGAGAATCAAAGTTATATTTAGATCCTAAAAAAGGTCTCATAGAGCTGATAAAAGATATTAAAGAACATATAAAATTAGATTATTTAAACGCAGAGTTCTCCCTAATATCTAAGAAAGTTATGCATTTTGAAGAGAGTATGGAAGTAAAAGCGTGGAAGAGAGCGTTATCTAGCACGACTAAGTTAAAAGATAAACTTAAAGAAATATATGTTCCTTTGTTGTGTACTTATAGTAGTGATTTATTCACGAAATTCAATGATGAAGAGATAAAAGAATTCGTAGATGAGTATGCGGAAGAAGTAAATAAACTAAAATCATACTTTGATGAAAGAAACGATCACCCATTTAAATCAAAAATAAACATCGTTCTTATATTATTTCCTGTTAAATGTAAAGTGGAGTTGGTAAAAAAGCTTCATAATAAATTGTCATTAATTCAAAGTATTGGGGATTAATGATGGATAATATAATTGAAGTTATAAAAAACAAAGAAAAATTTTCTTTTGATGAAACATTTAATTTGTATAGCAAATGCACTCGATTAACTTTAGATAATGAAAATGAGTCTATAAAAATTCTAATATACATATTGCAATACAGATACAAATTTAATGAAGAACTAAATGAAATGTTAGCTGATATGCTTGAGTCTGTGGGTTTTTATCCATACTTAGAAAAAGAGAAATTAAATATTTCCTCAACTGGAGGCAAGATCAGGTATAAAAATAATGGTTCAAAAAAAGTATCAGGTAAGGTGTTTCATGATGAACAGAAATATCTATCTGATTTATTGCGTTTAGATAAAAATTTAATAGTCAGTGCTCCTACTAGTTTTGGGAAAAGTTTACTTATAGAAGACATTATAGCTTCAAACGTTTATGGAAATATCGTTATTATACAACCAACATTAGCTTTGTTAGACGAAACAAGAAGAAAGCTAAGAAAATATACAGAATGGTATAAATTGATACTAAGAACGTCTCAGGAACCAGATAAAAACAAAAAAAATATATTTCTCTTTACTGCTGAGCGCGTGAATGAATATTCAATGTTTGAAAATGTCGATTTTTTAATTATCGACGAGTTCTATAAAATTAGTTCTAAGAGAGATGACGAAAGATCTGATACTCTAAACAATGCATTTAACTATTTGCTCAATAAATTTAACCCCAAGTTTTACCTTCTTGGACCAAATATAGATGGTATTTCTCAAGGTTTTGAAGAAAAGTACAATGCAATGTTTTATAAAACAGAATATAGTCTGGTTGCTTGTGAAGAAAAAAATATATATGAAGAGCACTTAGGGAAATTTGGGGATAGAGGGAGTAAGAAAAAATATAAAGAGAAGGTTTTGTTTGATCTTCTTTGGGATAAAAAAGATGAACACTCGTTAATATATTGTTCTTCACCATATAGAGCAAGATACTTATCTAAGGAATATTGCAAATACCTGGTGGATAAAGGCGTAAAAGAAAATAATAATGACATTGATATTATCGAATGGATAGAAGAAAACGTATCACGGGAATGGAGTTTGATTACGTCGTTGAAACGAGGTATTGGAATCCATGATGGAGCTCTACAGAAACACATAACGTCAACAATTATTGAGTATTTCAATCTTGGAAAAATAAAGCACTTGTTTTGCACGGCCACTATTATTGAAGGTGTAAATACTAGTGCTAAGAATGTTATTTACTATGATAGTAAAAAAGGAAAAAATATCAACGTAGACTACTTTGATTATTCTAATATAAAAGGTAGGGCTGGTAGAATGATGGAGCATTATGTTGGCCATGTTTATAATTTTAATGAAGTACCCAAGAAAGATAGAGTTTATGTGGATATCCCTTTTTATGAACAAAATCCGATATCAGATGAAATTTTAATCAATGTTAAAGATGACGATGTCGTAGACAAAGATTCATCTCAGTATGAGTATATAAAGTCTTTGCCTCCTGAAGAAAGATCTTTGTTCTCGAATAATTCTATTTATATAAAAGGTCAGAGTAGTTTACTCAACAGAATCAGATGCGATATTAACAGAAACTATAATTTAATATTCTGGGAGTCAACACCTACATATGCTCAACTTGAATATTGCCTTGGCCTTGCTTGGGAATATTTATGTAAACCAGATGAATCATTTAGACCTATGACCAAATCTAGATTGGTTAAAATTACATTTGATTACGGTTGGAATAAGAATATAAATGATTTGGTAAAAAGTACATTGTCTTATAAGTTGGGATTAAAAGAGAATGAAGGAAAAGAAAGAACAGAAATTGTTGATGATGCTATTCGTGATAGTTTCCAAGTTCTTAGGCATTGGTTTCAATATAAAATTCCAAAATGGTTGATTGTTGTGCATGAAATACAGAAGTTTGTATGTCTTGAAGAAGGTAAGAGACCCGGTAACTATTTGTATTATGCAAGTTCGATAGAGAATGATTTTATCCAAGACAACTTAGCGATATTGTCTGAATGTGGTGTTCCTCGTTCTGCTATCGATAAGATTCAAAGTAAAATACCAGACAATATTAATCAAGATGCTGTTCTTGATGAAATAAAGCGGCTGAAACTATTTTCTATGCCAAATTTGTTAGAATACGAACGT
Organism: Dysgonomonas sp.; assembly: GCA_047974325.1. Taxonomy (GTDB): domain Bacteria; phylum Bacteroidota; class Bacteroidia; order Bacteroidales; family Dysgonomonadaceae; genus QVMP01. The sequence goes on from JBKECE010000105.1 coordinate 3,938, forward strand.
AAAAAGATAATTGAAAACTTATAAAGCCAACGCGTATTTTTTCTCTCTTCTCATCTATGATCAGGAGAAAAATTCATGGATGAATTTTTAGGTTTTCGGCGTCGGGACGCTTAAAACCGTCCCGGCCAGCGACCGCGAAGTAAAAGGCACTTTCTGGATACTCTTTGTGCTAGCAAAGAGTATCTGGTGCGCTTTAAACCAAGTTACCTTAATCGCTGAACTCGAAGCGCGACATACCGCTCCCCCAAACAACCTTCACACAATTCAACCCAAAACAAACTGTGTGCTATCATCCCCCTCACTAAACCCAAACACCGAAGCCACCATGAAACTGCTCCCCCTCCTTAAACAGCCTCGCATCCACTGACTAAACTCGCCCAACAATCAAAATTTTCAATGACTTAAAAGCGAATTTAGAGGTTAACAATGGAAAACAAACATTGGTCGAAAGTGCAGTTATTGCACGAGGTGGTCACCAATCCGAATATTGTGGTGAAAGGGCAGCACAGCTATTACAGCGATTGCTGGGATAAAGGCTTTGAA
>JBKECE010000125.1:0-1736 GCA_047974325.1 Dysgonomonas sp.
AGGGAAGATGGGAGTGAAACTCCAATTCAGACTTCCAAAAGCCGATAATTTACGATTTATTTTCATCTCAGCTCCCGCTGACGCTCCAAAATCCCAATTTTTAATGTCGCTTCCAAAATCAAAACTTGCACTCGAAATTTCTTCTTTTTTTCCTAGTTCCCCTGTTTCTTCATTTTCAGGCAAGATATAACCATCTGACACTGTACCGCTGAACTTCTTCGAGTGGGCATATGAAAGATATCCTCCAGCTCTTACACTCCATTTATCATTAATTTCTCGTATTACATACACAGGAAGAGTAAGATAACTAATTTGAACTTTTGTTTTATTCTTCCCCACAAAATATCCCGAGAAGCGGGTGGCATTATCCTCATCCAAAACGACACTAGTATACATATATTTCACTCTGTCTCTCACAACCATTCCTTTAACTTCGAAATAGGCACCCGAACCGATCTTCCAGTCAGTACCTTTCACTTTATACCTCAATTCATATCCTATTTGTGGGGTCAAAAGTGCGTGGTAGCCATTGATAGACCTCACTTCAGATGGCATTGACAGTGGAGCTGTTGCTCCGAGATTAAACCCCGCAACAAAACGGTGCTCCAATTGTTTTTCGGTCTGTGCAGAAACACTGCCTGCTGTAAAAATAGCAAGCATTAATATCATATACTTATTAATTATTTTCATACCATTTATTGCTTTCTATAATCATCTAATTTCACTTCCACTTCATCAATAGTCAATTTACTGCCTATTGCGCCTTCAAACCGATCTCCGTCTTCGCTCGAAGAAAAGATGATAGCAATCTTATAATCATACATCTCCGGATCGACTGATTTCACATATTTAAATTTTGCATTAAACGGTTTGTATATATCAGTCGGTGTTTTGTCTTCATCCGAAACAACTGCTCTTGCAATAACCCTATCATCGTCAGACTTGATGTTTGTCCCATTCAACGATTCAGACTCGCCGACTTTCCCTTTTGTCACTCGATATAAAATAGCATAGATGTCACATTTATCTGTGCGCTGTCCTTCTATTGGTTTTCCGTCAATAGAGAACACATCTCCCGGCTTATATTTGTAATAGCCACTCATTTCTATTGGTTTTCCGGTCTCCTCAATATTAATAATACTTCCAAATTTGATAAGGCTTAGACCTAAGCCAAATTTGCCTGTAAAAAGATTTCCGGGCAAAATATAGGCCTTCATTCCAAAAACAATTTTATCCGACCCTTTTAGTGTCTCCAACAGTGCCGCTTTATTACCCGAATAAGCATCGGTCGTATCCCGTGTTGGATATATATAGTCTTTATTACTTCCATAAAGAAAAGCAGCCCCCATATTTGCCAAATCCCACATCGGATAGTTCGGATCTTGATAGGATGGATATTTCCATGCCGATGTCGGCACCCAATCTTCAAAATCAAATTTCAATGTACTTGGTGGATAGATAACTCTTACCTTATAATTTGTAACTCTCGATCCATCTTCGGATGTTATTTTATAAACGACATCTTTTTTGAAGTTTTGGGCCGAATCAATAGAAGGTTCGATAGTTGCATTAGGCGAAATCGTTGTGCTGAGAGGGGTTAAGCGTGTAAGATCTGTATTACCCTTAACTACAACATAAACAAGACTATCTCCCTGCACACTTGTGCTAACATAGATTGAGTCGGCAAACCTAAAATCAATAAGATCTGCTTCCATATACAATGTCTCATCTTTGAT
>JBKECE010000003.1:0-52740 GCA_047974325.1 Dysgonomonas sp.
GCCAGTTTGAGTGCAATCACATAGGTCTTATTCTGTCCTTGCGAACCCACTTTTCGCATCAAATGATTGCCAAGATACATATCGAGATCGTCGCGATGGATTCCTACCGAAGTGTATCCGATAATTTTGTCTTTCTCTCTTTTTGTATCTAGCATGAGGCTGAAATCATTTTCAGCAAGTTGTGAACTGTATTCCAAAGACACCTCTTCGTTCGATTGGCATATTAAGTCATAAAAATGTTGAAATAGCGGTTTCAATTGCTCTATATAAGATTTTCTTTTCTCAAAAATATGATTTCCTTCCTGCACTAACTGCTCTTCCCACAACTGGAACAACATCGGATCTGCAAGGTTATCGCTACGAAGCAAGGCATTGCGCTGCGAGAGTGCATTGTTATATTTTATGAGTCGTTGGAGGTATTCTTTATCAAATTGTGAGATAACCACATCCATCAATTTGCGGCGCTCTTCACTTCCACCAAGTATAATCTCAGAATCTGAAGGTGAGATCAGCACCAAAGGTAGCGAACCGATGTGATCCGACAACTTTTCATATTCCTTCTTATTCTTTCTGAAAATTTTCTTCTGTCTGCGCTTCAGGCTGCACAGGTATTCATCCCTTTTATCGTCCTGAACATACCAACCTTGCATCAACGCAAAATCGGCATCGTGACGAATATTCTGGGAATCAATGGGATTTGTATGGCTTTTACAAAACGAAAGATAATATATCGCATCCAGCAGATTTGTTTTTCCCATTCCATTATTACCTAAAAAACAATTCAGTTTCGGAGAAAAACTTAGCTCTGCTTGCTCAATATTTCTATAATTCAGTATAGACAGTCTCTCTAAAATCATACCCATTTTATAACTCTACAAAGATACTATTTCGCAGGCTACTTTCAGAAATAAAACAAAACAAATGTGCAGAACGCTAACCACCATCAGCTGGATATACGAAAAACATTTTATTTAGCTGTTATCTTGTCTATTAATTTTTTTATAACGACCTTTACAACCTTATAAAGAATGATTCTAGATAAGCTATTTAAATAAAGAACATGCCTAATTCGAAGAAAGTATTGGCAATTGCAGAAACATCGTATATCATCCGCAAAGGGTTGCTCTATGTTCTATCTCAGCTGACAAACATATCAAAGGTGATAGAAATAAAAGAGCTTGAGGACATGAATTATCAGCTCAATATACTAAAACCGGATGCTGTCATCATCAACCCGATGCTATTGGGACATGGTTCAAAGCAAGACATTAAACAACAACTGAAGCTCGACAAAAAAACATCGGTGATCGCATTAGTTTACAATATGATTGATGAACGGTTCTACAGATCATACGATGCTGTGATACAGATAAATGACTCGGAATCGAAGATAGAAGAAATAATAACAAATACGCTGTATAAAGAGAATAGAACAGAATCGGAGCAAGACGATTTGAGTGACAGGGAAAAAGAAATACTCACAAGCATCGTTAAAGGAATGAGTAACAAAGAAATAGCTGACCACCATAACATATCTATACACACCGTGATCACACATAGGCGGAACATTGCACGCAAGCTAGAAATACACAGCGTTTCCGGATTGACTATCTATGCTATCATAAACAAACTTGTAGATATCAAAGATATAACCTACTAATATTTATTTTATGAGCAACATAACCATCGTATTCAATAAGCAAATGAAGATGTCTGATCTGATCGATTCGGACTACAAGTTGCTTTTGCTTTTAAATAAATTGAAAATAAGGCTTGGCTTTGGCGAAAAAAGTGTAGATATCATTTGTAAAGAAGCCGGATTCGATCCGGATTGCTTCATCTTTCTGGCCAACATCCATGCGAGAAAGCTGAAACCAAACTCAAATGTGCACGAAATCTTTTCTAAGTTGCCATTATCACCTTTTTTATACTATCTGAACAATTCGCACTCCTATTTTTTAAAGGAAAGGCTTCCCAATATCAGACGCAAACTGGAACTTATTTTCACAAAAGATGAGACAAGTATGAAACAACTCGTGCTGGATTTCTTCGACAATTATCTGAACGAGGTCAGCGAGCATATGAAATATGAAGACGAAGTTGCTTTTCCTTACATCAGAACTCTAATTGATGCCAAAAGCACAACAGGCTATTCGATCAACATATTTGAAGAAAGGCACAATGACATTGAAGAAAAAATGCAGGACCTGAAACAAATCCTGATGAAATATATCTCAGGACTGAAAGATCAGAAACTGATGACAAACATCCTCATCGAACTCTATATGTGCCAGGAAGAGCTTGGGGTTCATACCTACATAGAAGATGAACTGATCATTCCTCGTGTCAAATCAATAGAACACAAGTAGCTGCGTGTTTAATTACCATTTTTGGCGAGTTCCAGTTCCGAGATCAGATTCTCCCAGATAGACATTTCATTTTCGATATTTTTGACGAGTCTGGCATGTTCTTCAAAAATTGAAGCATCTGCCGCACCTTCCGGTGTTGTCAATAAACTTTCGAGAGAAGATTTATGTTCTTCCATCTGCTCTATTCTTTGTTCGGCATCCAGAATTTGTTTTTCGTATCGTTTAATCAGCTTACCGCGCTCTTTTCGCTCCTCGTAAGACAGTTTATTATCTACTCCTCCAACAGCAGTTGTTGCAAGCGTTTTTCGATCATCACTCTTCACCGTTTGAGGCTGAGCTTCAAGTTCGCGAAGTGTTTCCATTTTTTTCTGTTGCAGAAACTCATAAATTCCGCCCAGATGTTCTTTTACACGCTGATTTCCAAATTCATATACCTTATCTACCAAACCATCCAGAAATTCACGGTCATGCGAAACAACGATTACCGTCCCGGTAAATTCTTTTATGGCTTCCTTCAGCACATCTTTCGATTGCATATCCAAGTGATTGGTCGGCTCATCCAAAATGAGTAGATTAACTGGTTCAAGCAATAGGCGGATCATAGCCAAGCGGCTGCGTTCTCCTCCCGACAACACTTTCACTTTCTTATCGGAAGCATCTCCTCCAAACATGAATGCTCCCAGAATATCCCTTATTTTGGTGCGGATATCTCCTACCGCAACATAATCAATAGTCTCAAACACAGTCCGGTTTTCGTCGAGTAAAGAAGCCTGATTTTGCGCAAAATATCCAATCTGAACATTGTGTCCCAGTTCCAGTTTGCCTTTGAAATCTGTTTCGCCCATTATACATTTGACTAAAGTCGATTTTCCCTCACCGTTTTTTCCCACAAATGCAACTTTATCGCCACGATTGATCGTGAAATTGACATTCGAAAAGATGAGATGATCGCCATAGCTTTTTTCCAGATTTTCGGCTATCACAGGATAAGATCCGGAACGCGGTGCAGGTGGAAATTTCAAACGTAACGAGGAATTATCTTCTTCATCAACTTCGATACGCTCTATTTTTTCCAATTGCTTGATACGTGACTGCACCTGCACGGCTTTTGTCGCCTTGTATCTGAATCGCTCAATAAAATCTTCCGTATCCTGAATTTGCTTTTGTTGATTTTCGTATGCGCGCATCTGTTGTTCGCGGCGTTCTTTTCGCAATTCCACATATTTGGAATAGTGAACTTTGTAATCATGTGTTTGCCCCAACACAATTTCGATAGTACGCGTTGTCACGGCATCCAGAAAAGCCCTGTCGTGTGACACTAAAACCACAGTATTTGCTTTTGTCGCCAAAAATGTCTCGAGCCATTGAATTGACTCAATATCAAGGTGATTGGTCGGCTCGTCGAGTAATAGAACATCCGGTCTGCGAAGCAATAATTTTGCAAGTTCTATGCGCATACGCCAACCACCACTAAACTCATTGGTTGCCCTGTTGAAATCGGAGCGTTTAAATCCTAGTCCAATCAATGTTTTTTCGACTTCTGCCAAGAAATTTCCACCGCCCGACATCAAAAACTGTTCGTTCAGATATGCTGACTTATCTATAAGTTTATGATATTCATCCGATTCATAGTCGGTGCGTTCTGCCAATGCCACATTCACCTGTTCCAATTCTTTTTCGATCTGACTGATATGATCGAACGCCAAGGAGGCTTCTTCCAACACGGTGTTACCATCCACCAAACGCATCTGTTGCGGCAAATAACCTATTGTGAGCTCTTTGGGATAAGAAATATTACCTCTGGTAGGCTGCTGAATGCCGGCCAACGTTTTGAGCATAGTCGTTTTTCCGGCTCCGTTCTTACCGACCAAGGCTATCCTATCCTTTTTGTTTATAACAAACGATATATTGTCAAATAAGGCTCTACCACCAAATTCTACTGTCAGACCTTCTATTGAAATCACTTAAAAAAATATATAATTATGTTCATAGCATCTTAGAGAATGCCGTAGAAATCAAATTCAAAATAAATATCATCGTACACTGCTTTTTCCGACAGATTATCGGAATCTTTGAGGTTCGCCAGCTGAAGTAGTATATCTCCGGCTTGCCGGGTGGAACACCGCCCCATACGTTTCAATAAAGAGATACTCGCATTTTTCAGAGATAGGTATTCGCTCAGTATATCTGCATATAGAAATGGGAACTGTGCAGTGTCGCTCCTTTTATCCTCTCCCATCATCAAAATTCTGGTCGCAAGCCAATAGGCTGTTGTCCTGAAATCAGGATTATCCCGATTTCCCCAATCTGCAACCAGATCATCTGCAAAGGATAATTTTTGAAATAAATTGATACAGATTTGCTCCCTTATCTCCTGATTTGGAATACGCGTCATCCAATTGCAGGCAGACTCTCGATTCATTTCAGAGATAGGATAAAGCATCGTAGCAAGGATTTTCAATTCCCTCACATCTTCAGACCATAGTTTTTCTGCCAATCCGGCATCAGGCTGATAGCGGGTTGCAATTTCTCTTATTTTCTGCAATGAAACTCCAAAATTCAGCTTATATCCCAATCCTTTGTTTCTCATGCTGGACGATGCCACACCGTTCATCGACATTCTGCAACGTTTACGAATATCCTTTATGGTATCTTCCAATGTTATCTCAGAGTTCATAATCGACTGCGATTCGGCTAGACACCGCTTCACGGATAAATGGAAGTTCGGCCTGATGCAACGGATGGTTTTGATAGGAATCCAATGTTTCTTTCGATTCCAGTTCAGTATAAAGCGCAACATCATAATTTGCCTGAGAATCCAGAAAATTGATGCCGACCTCAATCTTTATCAGTCCATCGATCTTACCGCTCAACGCTTCTAATTTTTCCTTTATCATCAGTGCATTTTTTGCAGCATCATTGCCATGAGCCTGATCTTTAAGTTTCCAAAAAACAATATGTTTCACCATAATCTTGCTGTATTATTACTTTTGCTTAGCAAATATACAAAAAAGAAGGTTATCAGTGAAACCCACTGATAACCTTCCCTTTTCTATTTTAGAAAAGAACCTTGATTATCTGGCTGCTAAGAAATTATCTTGAACTGCCTGACGCAAAGCCAATGTTCCTGCCTGTGAAAGCTCTACTCTTTGTTCTACTCCGTTAGGAAGATAAACAATAGCATTGTCTTTATCTTCTATTTTCAGAAGTTTGGTTGTTTGTCCCTGTGCAACTGCATTCCAAGTGTTGGTTGCTTTGTCATAAATCAAGTTTATGTCATCGCCTTTTTCATTTTCAATATGGTAACCATCTTTCAATGTTTCAACGGTATAAGTTCCGTTTTCACCTTTGACTTGTTTTACCACACCTGCTTCGATAGGGTTATCACCTGTCCAGAATTCTATAGAATTCAAAACAACATAGTCTGCAAACATTGCAACTCCATAAACCGGAACGATGTTTAGCGCAAGGAATACTACTTCGTTCACAAATTTGTTTCCATCAAGAGACTGATTCCAAGCCAAAACTTTGTTGAATAGTCCAAAAGAACCAATACATGAGGAAAATAAAATACTTCCTGATAGAGCTGCTATCATTGCAACTGACATAAATCTTTTTTTCATAATCGCTGTGTTATTAAAGTTTGATTAGATGGTAGCAAAGATAGAATAAAATTTAATATTGTAATTTATCTTTAAAAAAATTATACCTTTATTTGCAATAATACGACACATTGTGTCAATTATGCAATAAAAAACGGCATATCAACAATCTAAAGTGTTACGACACTGAATGCATGAAATTTAATTATTTATCTATGAAATTATTACTTTTAAGCAACTCAACAAATCCCGGAGAATCCTATCTTGGTTATCCAAAGCAAGAGATAAAAAACTTTTTAGGCGAAGAAAAACAAAATATAGTCTTCATACCATATGCCGCCATAAGATTCAGTTATGACGAATATGAAGCCAGAGTGAACGAAAGTTTGCAAGAGGTGGGCATCACTGTTAAAGGAATACATCGATTTGAAGATCCTCAACAGGCAATCCGTGAAGCCAGTGCAATAATAGTAGGCGGAGGCAACACATGGAAACTTGTGAGAATGCTTCGTGACAACGGACTGTTACTTTTGATAAAAGAGAGAGTGGAAACCGGAATCCCTTACGTGGGTTGGAGTGCTGGCTCAAACGTTGCCTGCCCTACCCTTCGCACGACCAATGATATGCCCATCATAGACCCGAAAGGTTTTGATACAATCAATCTGATTCCTTTCCAGATCAATCCGCACTATCTGGATGTCAGTCCCAGCAATCACGGAGGTGAAACGCGTGAAGACCGCATCATTGAATTTATCACCGAAAACAAAGACACCTATGTTGTCGGATTGCGGGAATCAACCATCCTCCACTACGAAAACAGAAAACTGCAACTGATCGGAAACCGTAGTGCGCGAATTTTTAAATTTGGAGAAGACACGAGAGAATTGACTTCAAAAGATGATTTCGACGTTCTGGTGACCCAATGATAATCATTTTTGAATGGTGACATTCACAACCATTATTTCAGAAATTGTACCTATCCTGTATTGAGGTCCGGACAGTCCTAAACCTGATGATACAAAAATGTGTGTGTCGCCTTTCTTTTTATATCCATGAGACAATTCATACATGGTTTTAACGAGCAGATTTGCGGGAAATAATTGTCCGTCATGCGTGTGCCCATAAAAAGCCACGTCAACTTTATTGTCAACTTCCTCTTCCAAAAAGTGTGGCTCATGGTTCATCACCAGCACCGGAAAAGATTTATCTACCTTGCTCAATATATCTGACAATTTCTTTTTATGAGGTGCTTTATCGTCTTCACGCCCAACAACATAGAAAGAATTGGCTACCAAGAGAGCCGAATCGCGCAACACGGTGAGACCGGCTTCATTGCTCAGCCATTTTATTTTTTCTTCTCCGTTGAGTCGGTATTCATGATTGCCCGTGCTCGCATAAACACCATAAGGTGCTGAGAGTCGTCTGAGTTCAAGATCCATCCGTTGTTCTTGCAAATAGGGCAAATCATAATCTATAATATCGCCCACAAGGAATATAACATCCGGTTTTTGTTCCAATATTTTATCCACATACATGTGCAGTATGTTACGATCTATCAGATATCCCAAATGTATGTCGGAGACCATCGCTATTCGTAAATTTTTCACACTGGACGCCGTTTTTTGAACAACAACATTTCGTTCCGTTATTTGCGGATGCCAGAAATTGTAGCTGCCAATTATCATTGCGACAATCACAATGCAGACCGACACACAATAGTAGCCACGCCTAACTTTATGAGAATTGACATCGAATATTTCAGCGATTTTCTTGATCCAAAGACTCACAATCCACACCAAATCGGAAACTATCAGCAACATGGTCATGTACAAGATGAAAACCATCCAGGAAGTTCCCACCAACATAATATAATGGAGTAAGTCGTGAGGCAATGTTTCGGCAAAAATAAATCCCAGCAGATAGACAAGCAGTTCCAAGGCAAACAACAATGCAAACGGCACTTTGTAAGTTCTCTTTGGAGGTAGAATCATCCACCCACGCCAAAAGACATACAAATTGAGAAGTGTATGCACAATTATGGCATTCAGAAACACTTTCATTTTTTCTTAATATCTATCACAATGTATTCGGATTGTGTCCCGATTCTGAATTTTCCACCCCACAGACCAATACCTGAACTGACATAGACATTGGTATTTCCTTTTTGCAAGAATCCATACGAATCTTCATAAATAGCATCCGTAATCAGTGAGATCGGCCATACCTGACCTCTATGCGTGTGACCGGAAAACTGAAGGTCGACACCATTTTGTTCTGCTTCTTCCAGATTGTAGGGTTGATGATCGAGTAGGATAATAGGTTTAGATTTGTCTATTCCTTGCATCAAACCGGATAGAGGCTTACGTTTCAGATTTGTTTTGTCGTCCCGTCCAATGATATAGAAGCAACTATCTATCTCTACAGCAGAATCCCTCAACAAATGTATTCCGGCTTTTTCATAAAAAGCCAGACTCTCGTTTATTCCACTGATGTATTCGTGATTGCCAAGGCAAGCATAAATGCCGTATGTCGATTGTATTTTTTTGAAATATTGGGCATACTTGCCTGCATTGAGCGGACGTGCGCTATTGTCTATAATATCACCTGCAATCATCACCAAGTCAGGTTTTTCTTCATTTATCAGATCGATCCACCCTAAAAATTCTTTTTCAGAAATATTATATCCCAAATGCAAATCACTGATAGCAACAATGCGCAACGAATCGGAAACAAAAAGTGAATCGGCAACAGTCCCCGATTTTTTAATTGTTTTCTCGATAAAAACAGGTTGTTCCACACGTACCTTCCACCTATATTTGAGGTATCCGCAAAACATGAGCAAGCCGATGAACCCGACCATAAAACCGAAGCCCAGCCAATTCTCCTTTGTGTAGCGCGAAACGGCGTCATTTGGAATGAAGCTCGTCAGATGCACCAATAGGCTTATGAGGTCTTTGACCAGATTGAATATTATGAAATAGATGAGAATAAAGATCCATGATGTGCCAATCTTATACAAAACGGAAGTCATCCCCACCGGCAAATATTCGCCGACAACAAACGTCAATATGAGTGAGAGATTAACAATCACAGCCAACGCTATAAGCACAATCCGCGCAATCTGATTTGGCGGCATTGAGTTCCACGCACGGTAGAATACATAAAAATTTGCTGAAAAGAAAAGCAGTAAAGCTATAATGAAGAAAAGGTATTTCATTTTGTTTATTTAAATTTTGTAAAAGAGAACACAAATATAATCGAAAAAGAAAGAGTATTTTATCACTAGTTTGCTCGCGTTCAATAAAATTATAGATTCAGCACTGATTTTAAAAGTTTATAACCGTTCTGGCTTGTTTTGATCTGATGTCCGTTGGTCAGGATCAATACCTGACTTTGTTTTTCATACAATTCTATACGCAAAATACAATCGACATTGATTATATTGGAACGATGCACACGCACAAATTTATTGTCGGGCAGTTGCTCTTCCAAAGATTTCATAGTCTGCTCTTTCAGGTATTTTCCATTGGATGTGTAGATCATAACATAATCTTTTTCAGCCTGAAAATAAATAATTTCCTCGATGGGGATAACCTGTATCTTCTGCCCAAGCCTGACAGCTATCCGTTCCAGCAATTCTTTTTCAGGTTCAATAGCAATGTTGTCTGCCTCAACTTCCGGCTCCACAACCACATCGTCATTCAACACATTTTCATTCTTTTGATTTCTTATGAGCAAGAAATACAAAGCTATAAAAAGGCAGTAGATAAGTATCGCAAAGAGAATGCGGGCAGGAATCGTTGCACCCAATGAAGACAATTCTGAAGGTAACAGAATGAATTGCAGCAAAAACATATTCAGTCCAACCGTGCATAAGAGGAATGCAAGCAGCAGAGCCAGATAGTTTATCATCTGCTGCGTCAGATTATTTCCCGAAAACAATGCGTACCTGACAACATAATATAGAAAAAAAACAGATACAGCATACAGCGATGCTGACAAGAAACTGTCAATTGCTATGCTCTCCTGCGAAATCTGGAGTAATGGTTTTGTAACAAGCACAAACGTTGCGCCCATCATCAGCCAAAAGAAAGCATACAGATAACTGAATATTTTATTTGCAAATACCGGATGATTGGCTATTTTCCACATCATACCATCAATTTATCAGTTCAATACTTCCAAACAGGCATTTGCCACGAATAATCAAATTATATTTTTCTACATTAAGCTCAGGCTGACTGAAACGTTTATCCAAACCTGCTCCAAACAAGCATTGAGTATCAAACGTTACATTCCAATCAGGAGGAATATTGATCACAATGCTACCGAACATCACATTTGCTTCGACCATTACATCGTTGGCCGACAAAACAGCTTTCCGAAAATCGATTATAGCTTCACCGAACATAACATTGACTTCTCCGCCCTCAAATGACTGACTTAAGATTATATGTTTTGTACTGTTGAACATAGTGTTCACATCTATCATATTTCCGGGATTATTTCTTTCATCCAAACCCCTCCTATGTTTTTTTTTAATCCAACGCTGCTTACTTTTCCAACAACGAGAGCGATTTTCAGGAAAAATACTCTTGAAAACAATTATTATTCCGACTACGATTAACACAACAGGCCATGAATTAGCCATTGACATTTCAGGAAATCTGGCAAAAACGTCAGGATATGCTGCCTGCAGTTCCGGAAGTAGGAAAAATAATCCTACAAGCATCACAATGCAGCCTCCTATATAGTTGCGTCCCGAAAATATTAATAACCCAACACCAACAACCAGCATTTGCCACGAAAAGAAAATCGGCTTCAATCCCGCAGGTAAGACATTCAGGTTGAAAAGTAAAAATATTATCCCGATCAACACCAACACCAAGCCGGGCATTGCATTTGAACAGCCTCCCCGGTTTTTATAATTATAATCTACATCTGAGTTCATAAAAATCCTTTTATATTATTAATTTCCTCACACAAAGATATACAATACATTGCTGCACCCTTTACACTAAATCGACAAAGCAATCATATTTTCCCGACGAATGAAAATAAAAAAAGGATAATCTTTTTAAAAATTATCCTCCTCTTTATACTTATTATTCCGTTCAACGCCTGTTCCCGCTCAATGCAATGATTATATAATACACTAATGTTGCTAAAGATCCGATTGCGGCAATCACATAAGTATAGGCCGCCCATTTCAAGGCATCTTTTGCCATCGGATAATTATATTGACTGGTAATTCCGGCTGTGTTGAGCCAAGCCAAAGCTCTTTGGCTTGCATTAATTTCTACCGGAAGAGTTATAAAACTGAACAATGTTGTCATCCCAAACAACACAATACCAATCCACAAAACGGTGGTCGAATGAGTTACCTGAATCATAACGATTCCGGCAAGCAACACCCACATCACCCATTGAGACGAAAAGCTGACAACCGGCACTAATTTTGACCGCATTGTCAACGGAGCATAGGCTGTAGCATGCTGCACCGCATGACCACATTCATGTGCGGCAACCGCAGCGGCAGCTACACTGTTGCTGTGATATACAGAATCACTCAGATTCACTGTTTTATTTGCCGGATTATAATGATCCGACAACGTACCTTCAACATGAGTGATTTTTACGTCGTAGATACCATTATCATAGAGCATCTTCTCGGCAACATCACGCCCTGTCATTCCATTATCAAGTGGAATCTTCGAATATTTTTTGAATTTACTTTGCAGCATAGCGGAAACTCCCCAGCTTGCAATGAAAATCACGATCATTAATAACCAATAAATACTCATACTTCAATCATAATTTAAAATTCATATACTTTAGTATAACAAACAATATGCCACAAAGTTATGAAGATATGATGTTTAATTAATTGAGAAATATATAAAAATCATTAAGCCATCGAAAGGCTTTTCTAGCTAAAATAGACTCTTTCAATAGTTTGATCTCTATCGGGTCCAACGGATACGATGCGAATTGGAACATCAAGTTCCTGTTCCAGAAAAGACAAATAATTGTTGAATTCTTCCGGAAACTCTTCTTCAGACTGCATTTTTGTCATATCTGTTTGCCAACCCAGAATTTCGGCATAAATTGGTTCGAGGTTATCTGCTATTTCGAAAGGAAAATCTTCGGTTTCAGTATCACCGATACGATATGCAACACAAGCTTTTATTGTTTCAAAAGTGTCCATAACATCACTTTTCATCATGATCAGTTGAGTGACTCCATTCACCATAATCGCATAGCGAAGTGCTACAAGGTCTATCCAACCACAGCGACGGGGACGACCTGTCACCGAACCGAATTCAAAACCAAGATTGCGAAGCTGATCACCCGTTTCATCATTCAATTCTGTAGGAAACGGCCCACTGCCAACACGTGTGCAATAAGCCTTGAATATTCCAAATACTTCTCCTATCTTATCCGGTGCAATGCCCAATCCGGTACAAGCTCCGGCAGAAACAGTGTTGGATGATGTGACAAAAGGATATGACCCGAAATCAATATCGAGCATCGTTCCTTGTGCACCTTCCGCAAGAATATGTTTTTCAGACTTCAGTGCGTTATTTATATAATGTTCGCTGTCTATAAATGCAAATTCTTTCAGTTTTTCCACTCCGGCAAACCATTCTTCTTCTATCGCAGGCAAACTGCTCACATCAAATTCATTTTGTTTCAGAATAGCAAGATGGCGTTCTTTCGTGGCTTTATATTTTTCCTCAAAGTTGTGAAGCAGATCGCCAACCCGAAGACCGTTCCGGCTAACTTTCTCAGTATAAGCGGGACCAATACCCTTACCTGTGGTGCCAATCTTTAAATCGCCTTTGACGGTTTCATAACACACATCAAGCAAACGATGGGTAGGTAAGATCAGATGAGCTTTTTTAGAAATCAGCAGACGGTCTCTCAACTTGTGCCCTGAAACTTCCAAAGCATCTATTTCTTTCTTGAACAAAGCAGGGTCTAGCACCACTCCATTGCCGATAACATTGATTTTGTCTCCCTGAAAAATGCCGGAAGGAACAGACCTGAGTACATATTTCTCACCTTCAAATTCGAGAGTGTGGCCTGCATTTGGTCCACCCTGAAAGCGTGCAACAATTTCATACCTGGGTGTCAACACATCGACGATCTTCCCTTTACCTTCATCTCCCCATTGCAATCCTAACAGAACATCTGCTTTCATTTCTTTTTAGCTATATTTTTTTTGGTTTCTATATTTTCCGATTTATTTTTTTTATCTCTGGCATCTTTCGACTTCATACACTTATTGCAAAAGCCATAGATGTACATGCTATAATAGCTCACTTTGAATTTATGTAATTTCTTTTGTTGCGCCAATGTGAAAAGATTTTCATTTTTGTATTCTTTTACATCACCACAGCTAATGCAAATCAGATGATCGTGGTTTTCGTTTCCGTATGCACGTTCATATTTCGACACGTTGGCACCGAATTGGTGTTTCACAACCAATCCACAATCCAGCAATAATTCTATTGTATTGTATAGTGTTGCACGACTAACTCGAAAAAGACTGTCATGCATTGCGTTATATAAAGAATCCATATCAAAATGCCCTTTAGTAGAGTAGATATGATCCAGAATAGCAAACCGTTCAGGTGTTTTCCGATGTTTGTGAAGAGTCAGATATTCAACAAATTCGTCTTTTACTTGCTCTTTTATTTTCGAGTTATCCATTTAGTTATTCTAAAACCGAGATACGGACAAATATAAGTCTTTTTTGGGAAAGAGACTCTATCAAAAGCAGAATTTATTGAATATATACGCAACAAATAGATCAGGTTATTTGCAATATATCAGTTATCTAGGGACGACCTTAGCAACTGATTTCGGAAGTCATCATATTTCTTGCTCAATTCGATACTGATTTTCTTTCCTTCCATAAACTTCCGCAGAGGAGATGGTATATCTAACGATTTTCCGATAATACCCTCCACTGTTTCGGCAAATTTGGCTGGATGCGCTGTTTCCAGAAACACGCCGGTTTCACCTTTTTGCAAATCATCTGCCAAGGCGGCATATGCACATGCTCCATGCGGATCCAATAAATAACCCGTCTTTTTGTATGTATCTTTGACTGTTTCAGCTATTTTTTTGTCGCTATACCATTTACCAGAGATATCTCCTTTGATTGCCTCAAGTGAGTGACGATACAGATCCAGCACACGTACAAAATTACTCGGGTCGCCCACATCCATTGCATTAGCAATGGTTTGCACTGACGGACGGGGATTGTATTTGCCACTTTGCAAGTATTCAAAAAATATATTGTTGCTGTTATTGGAAGCAATAAAACGCTTCACGGGCAGTCCCATCTGCTTGGCGATGAGTCCGGCTGTAATATTTCCGAAGTTCCCGCTTGGCACACAGAAGACCACTTCATTCGCTTTCCCTATACGTTTCAGTTGAGCATAAGCATAGAAATAATAGAAAGCTTGTGGTAGAAAACGTGCCACATTGATAGAATTGGCAGAAGTCAGGTTCAATTTACGATTTAGATCTTCGTCCATGAAAGCAGTTTTCACTAACGCCTGACAATCATCGAAAGTTCCGTCAATTTCGAGCGATGTGATATTCTGTCCCAGAGTGGTAAATTGACATTCTTGAATCTTGCTCACTTTCCCCTTTGGGTATAATACATAAACATGTATGCCATCAACACCTAAAAAGCCGTTTGCAACAGCACTTCCGGTATCTCCTGATGTCGCAACAAGCACTTTCACATCCTTTTGTCCTTGTTTTTTTATGAAATAGCCCAACAAGCGAGCCATAAACCGTGCACCCACATCTTTGAAAGCCAATGTTGGCCCATGAAAAAGCTCCAAACTGTATATGTTGTCATTGACATGCACAAGCGGTGTATCAAAATTAAGTGTATCATAGACTATTTGCTTCAAAACATCCGGCTCTATGTCTTCGCCGAAAAAAGCATCGGCAACCGTATAAGCGATTTCCTGAAAACTTAATGTGTCTAACTTGTCAAAAAAAGATTGTGGCAGTTGTTTAATGCGTTCAGGCATGAACAGTCCTTTGTCCGAAGCCAACCCTTTTACCACTGCTTCCTGTAACGATATTTCGCTTGTCTGTTTGTTGGTGCTATAATATTTCATTTTAATATCAAATATCAATTTTTGACTTACTTATTATTTTTTACAGTCGCAAATATACGACAAAATAAAATCAATAAAACTAAAATGATGAAAGGAATACCGATTGTTGTTTATGAAGAAGCCTCTAAGTATGATTTGTCTTTGTCCGGAGAAACACAGTATATCATTTAACTCTTTGCCTTTTTTCGGGTTTCCTTATTATAGACCCACAAAAACCATAAAGGCAAAATTGTGCCCTTGCAGACTGTAGAAATTGCGATTGCCCACCAAACTCCGACAACACCATATTGCGAAGCTAAAAAATAGGCCAGAGGTATGCGCAAGGCATTAAACGTGATACTTATGACCGCCGGTTCTATGGTACGCCCAATTCCGTTAAACATTCCCTGAGTCGTAAGTTCAAGCATCATGAATATCTGAACAAGTCCAACGATAAACAAATATTGTGCGCCCGAATCCATTGCGGCTTCATCTGGAATGATCAGTCCAAATATCTGACTGCCTAGAAATATAAACAACAAACTGATGATGCTACCCCAAACAAGCATAATTTTCAGTGCATAGAGATAAGCCTTTTTGCCACGTTCCGGCTTGTTTGCTGCAAAATTCTGTGCCATATAAGCACTCAAAGCTGTAGAAAAACCTTGCGATGTGGTCCACGTAACGCCTTCTATCTGCCCACCCGTAGTCTGGGTGAGCAGTCCTATATGTCCGCCATAGATGGATGTTACCCGTGCCAGATTTATGTTGATGAAAGAATAAAGCGAATTCATAATGGAAACAGGTGTTCCGAGGAAAAATATACGTTTCAGATATATACTTTTGGGTTTGATAAAAAAAGAAAAACGTCCGAGAATAGATTGTTTCGACTTCAAACGATAAGTGAAAGCCGTAAAAACAAGCAACTGGGAAATGACTGTTCCGACAGCAGCGCCATAGAATCCAAGATCGAGTAGAAACATAAGTATCGGATCCAGTATCATATTCAAAACCAATCCAAATGTATTTATTTTAAATGGAACAGAACTTCTTCCCGCTCCGTTATAGATTCCCGCAAAGTTGTATGAGACGAACTGAAAAGGGAGGCAAATGGTCAAAATCTTCAAATAGACAGATGCTTCGTGCGTTATATCTGCGGGTAATTTAAAAAATGAAAGAATGGTATATCCTCCGACAAACAACACCATTGCCCAGATGAGTCCGATTACTATTGCAACCGTCGTAGAATGCGATGCGAAGATTCTGGCACGTTCCATTTTCTTTGCACCAATAGATTGCCCGACAGACACCTCCACGCCAACCATTGTCAAGATGGCTATTGAAGAAGTCATCCACAAGAGCATCCCTATAGCTCCGATTGCAGCTTCGCTTCTCACTCCAAGCCGACCAACCCACATCATAGCCATCAGATTGTAAGCCATCTGCACAAAACTTGTACCCATCAGAGGTAAAGCCAATTTGAGCAAGCCAGATAAAATTTTTCCTTCGGTCAGATTCTGAACTCCACCAGACATTGTTGTTATTCTAAAAAAAGATTGATAAAAAAAGCGACTACAATGTAGTCGCTTCTCTTGAGAGCGGAAGACGGGGCTCAAACCCGCGACCCTCAGCTTGGAAGGCTAATGCTCTATCAACTGAGCTCCTTCCGCATATTTTGTGTGGGCAGTGTTGGATTCGAACCACCGTACGCGTAAGCTAGTTGAGTTACAGTCAACCCCATTTGGCCACTCTGGTAACTGCCCATGCCTTTTCAAAAGCGATGCAAAGATAGTAATATTATTTGTTTCGCAAAGAAAATCCTATCATTTTTAATGCTGTTATTGCAGCTTCATCTCCTTTATTGCCCAATACACCACCAGCCCGGTCCAATGACTGCTGCATATTGTCGGTAGTTAACAATCCGAATATGAACGGAATATCATATTTCACATTTAGTTCGGATATACCTTGTGTGACTCCGCCACAAACATAATCAAAATGAGGAGTATCTCCTCTCACGACACAACCCAAAACAATAATCGCATCATATTTTTTCAATTCGGCCAGATGTTTTGCCCCATATACCAATTCAAAACTGCCGGGAACATAATCGACTAAAATATTTTCTACTTCCACACCGTGTTTCAGGAGAGTTTTGTGAGCCCCTTCCAGAAGTGCATTCGTTATATTACTGTTCCATTCCGAAACAACAATTGCAATTTTTGCCAATTTGCCACTAGGAACACTTGTCGGATCATAAGCCGACAAATTATGATATGCTGTTGCCATTATTTTATGTTGATAAAATTACTTACCTGAAGATAAGAATTAATGTTGATCATTGATGCTTTGTTCAACTTCCTCAATTTTCTTAGATGTGAAGTCTAGTTCGGTTTTCAGGTCTTCTATTTTGTTATTCATCTCTTTCAGTAAGCTTCCACTACCTTTCGATACAGACAAGAAGCCCATATTGTTTTCGTAGGTTTGAAGTTCTGATTTGATTCTGTTGAATTGGTGCAATAGCTTTTCACGTTCTTTATAGAGCCGATTCTGGGGTTTATCTGAATTAGAGATATTTTCTAGGCTCGACTTATAATTTTGCATCCGGCGTTCCGATTTGCCGATTTTCAGCTTCTCGAACTGTGCATCCAATGCTGTCTGATATTCTTTATATATTCGGTCTTTTTCTCGGAAAGGCACAAAACCGATCTGACGCCATTCTTCTATATATGAGTGAAGCTCATCAGTCGCTTTTTGAGAATCAGCCTCCACATCTATTGCATTTATTTTTTCTATAACAGTTTTTTTATTGGCCAGATTTACCAATTCTTCCTCTTTCTGAGAAGAATTAGCTAGTTTCTTTTGTTCAAAGAAATGATCGCATGCCGACACAAATTCTTTCCAGATGACATCAGAATATTTTCGGGGAACAGCTCCAATCGTTTTCCATTCTTTCTGAATAGAAATGAGTTCGTCTGTTGTTTTAGCCCAATCTGTACTGTCTGTTAATGCCTTCGCTTTTTCGAGTAATATATTTTTCTTCTCCAGATTAGCATCCAATCCTTCTTTCAATGTTTTGAAAAACTCGGCCTTCTTTTCAAAGAAAGTATCACACAAAGCCCTGAATTCTTCAAAGATCTGAGTGTTGACTTTGCGTGGAACAAAACCAATGGTTTTCCATTTTGCCTGCAACTCAATCACCTCTTTGCTCTTCTCATCCCAATCTTTAAATGAATTGAGGGCTGTATAATCTATTGCTTTGAGGGCATCACAGATTGCAGTCTTTTCAACCAGATTGGATTCTTCTTGATCTTTTAGACCTTCAAAATGAGCCTGATATTTTTTATTGATCTCCGTAGACGCATTTTTGAAACGTGTCCAGATTTCTTCGCGATGTTCTCTGTCTACAGGACCGATTTCACGCCATTGTTGATGAAAGTTCTGGAGTTGATAGAATGCTGAAATAATGTCCGGTTCTTCTATCAATTTTTCTACCGACTCGCTAAGCTGAGTTTTAAGTTCAAGGTTTTTCTTGAAATCATAATCCCGAAATTCATTATTGATCTTGATCAGATCATAGAATTTTTCAGTATAAATTTGATATGATTTCCAAAGATTATTAGCTTCACTTGCCGGAATGAGCTTTATGTCATTCCATTGCTGTTGCAGATCTTTGAATTCTTTATATAATTTATTGAAGTCTTCCGAACTTTCAGTCAAATTCTTGATAGATTCTATTATCTGGGTCTTCTTAGCAAGGTTCTGTTGTTTCAGTTTTTCTTCGTCTTCAACCGCTTTAGCTCTCTTTTCTTTAATCTTGCTCAACAAATCTTTGAATTTTTCTTCTAATGGATCTTGCTCTGCTACATAATCATTTTCATCACCACGATTTGCCAAGAATTTTTCTCTGTGGGCACTGCTCTCCGCCGATTTAATCTTATAGAAAGCCTGCTTCAAGGCATCGATCTCTGTTCTGGCAGGTGCAGTTGATTGCTCCTCCAGTTTTTCTACGGCTTCGATTATTTCTTCTTTTGTAGTTGGTATAACCGGTTGAGGTTCCTCAGCGTGTTCAGGTTGCACTTCTGGCTGTGTCACTTCTGTATTTTCGTTTGAAGTACCAATTGTGTCGTCGTGCAACTCAGAGTCAAGATTCTCGTTCATATCGGATAATGATGTTACGTTATAAAAAGTAAAATGATAAATAAAGGCATGCAAAATAATGAATTTTTTTTGTGATAACTACAAATATTGCATCTTTTATTTCTTTTTTTATTCAAGAACCTACCTCTAAATGAATCTCTGTAAATATTTTTCACCCTTAGACATTCATATATCAGCAAAATATTTTAACTTTGTAGTGTTTTTTTATCTAAAAAAAATAACATTTCCCATGAGTTCTATAAAAATAGAATATACTTACGCTTCAGGGTTGCGCTATTTTATAGTGCTCACTTCAGTTGTGTATCTTATTTTAGGACTATACCTGACAATCACCTCTGTGATAAGTGGCACATATGGTTTTCTGTTTTACGCAAGCTTTATATCCACAATTCTAGCCATGATGCTATTTTTATATTTCACTTTTTGGAAACACAAACCATTAATTGAGATTGATCCAGAAGCAATAAAGTCTAATCTGTCAGGCCAGAACGATATCCCATCCATTCCTTGGATCGATATAAAAGAGATGGGTATTGGCTTGGGTTATTTACAAATAACGACAGAGAAAAAGATTTATAATATTGATTTGTCTTCCATAAAATATTCCGACCTGAGAAATATCAAAAGCTCGGTTATCGAGTTATGTGAGTCAAAAACAATTCCTTATCACAACGTTTAGATTCAAGGAGATAAAAAGAACAATTGCATTTTCTTAGCGAAAAACCGCTCATCTGTAATGCAGTTTTTTTTATTATTTTTGCAGAAAATAATTAGTAGTTATTAATTTATAAAAACGACACAAATAAAATGGCAAACAAAACATCCTATTCTTTCCAGAAAGAACTGTTGACCAAATTGAAAGTTCAGTTGGAACTTTTCAAAGAAGAATTATCGAACGCAACAATGAATTATAAGGTAACAATCCAAAATCTTCACGACCGCGAAGGTTTGATGGATGAAACCTATGATGAATATTATGTGAACTATTTAAGCCCGACAATCGATACAATAGAAACGCTTATTGCACGTCTCGAAAGCGAAGATATTGCATTTGTTGAAAAAGAACTGGATTTTCTTTCTAGCCGTTAAAAAAAGAGAAGACCATGGCAAACGAAGAAATTGTAAAAAATATCTTTGACCATCTGCAACATAATAATGTTTTGTTGTCGCAGGATGAGGTCGAATTGTTGCTGGCTTCCACAACCAAAGCCATAAACAATTGCCTTGAAAATCAGGAAGAAGTAGAGATCGAAGATTTTGGAAATTTTATTAGAAGAAAAACCACCAATACTTCATTTACAAACTTTAAACCTTGCGAAAGATTGTTGGAGCGAATACAGTATAGAAAATGAACAATAAGATAAATCTGTCTGAATTAGCATCTATCGTTGCAAAGCAAACCCAAATAGAGCAATCTCTTGTGGAAAAATTCATCGAAACTTTTCACAGTGAGATAGAAATCTCATTATTGAAAAAAAATGCTATCAAAGTCAAAGGCTTAGGAATTTTCAAAATTATCAAAGGAGGAGCTTCGTCAACAGACAAAATCTTATATTTAGCAGATTTTTCGATTGCAAAGGATAGTGAAAAAGCAGACATTCCGGTTAAAACACAGGAAAACACCTTAAACTCTGATGAAGACAAAAAATTGTCGGTGAGAACTGCCGATGAAGCAGTTTGGCGACAATCGACACAGATTGAAACAGAAGTTGATCCGAGCGAAAATGAACAGGATGCAGACAGTGATGAAATAGCCAATCTGGATGGACACCGAAAGCGTAGTTTAAAAAATATTTCGATTGTAACTATTCTCGTCATCATATTCGCAGTCGTCTTTTATTTCTTCTTCGTTTCGGGAAACGCGCAGCAGTCTCCCCCAAATAAGATGAGCGATAAGGCTCTTTTATATAAAGAAACGGTAAATAACGACACTGCCCACTATGCATCTGTCATAGAAACTACATCCGATATAAACATACTCAGAATTTCTTCACAATACTATGGAAATGAAATATTCTGGGGTTATATATTCGAGGCTAATAAGGACGTCATCAACGATCCTTTGAACATCAAAAAAGGGACTATCCTAAAGATTCCTAAAATGAGTGCCGAACTCATAAACGATGCCAATAAGTTGAGTTTGCAAAAAGCAAAGGACTTATCTGCAAAAATATTGAAACAACGGTGATCAATTTTTCTTTAGAACAACCATTATTTACGAATCTCAATAAAACAAGGTTATTACATTAATGAGCAAATCAAAATCAAGACCAACAAGTTTAGAAGCTAAAGCAAAAAGGAAAAAAAGAAAGAGAAACATTCGCATTATTCTTTTTGTAATAGGAGTTGCTCTATTCTATTTTTTTATCAAATCTACTTATGGCATCATAACTAATCCGCAGCAAGACTCTCATCTGGAGATGGAAACCGCAGCAAGGCCTCAGTTTATGGAACTGGAATGTCCCGACTCTTTAAAGTTACAGGCTATTTTGATGATCGGCCAACCAACCATGATCAAGAATATTGCCAAACATTACTATGGCAATGAACGCTATTGGCCATTTATACTTGAAGCCAACAAAGATAAGATTGGTAACATTCTGGATATTCAACCTGAAACAATTTTGGAAATACCAAGAATAGATTCTATCAAAAATAAAGGCGAAACCGGATTATTGGTAGCTGATGAATTGGGTCAAAAGTTGCTTGAAGAAATCAACAAAAAAAACGAGATTGAGAGTCAGCCATTAGTTCCCGGCATGTAATTTTTTGTTGTTCCCCGCTGACCATATTTTTTACAGTCAGTTCTTCTGCCTGTATTTCATCTTCGCCGACAATGACTACATATCTTATTTGTTTCGAATCCGCATATGACAATTGTTTCTTCAACTTTGCAGAATCAGGATAGATTTCAACCGAATGTCCTTTTTTACGCAGATCTGCGACAAGAGGCAAAATGTAGTTCAATTCTACTTCACCTAAATTAGTAAACAGGATTTCAGTGGACGCAACAGACTCTTTGGGATACAAATCCAATTGATTCAACACATCAAAGATACGATCTGCACCAAACGATATGCCCACACCGGAAACATTGTCCAGACCAAAGATACCAGTCAGATTATCGTATCTTCCACCACCGGTTATACTACCGATCTCTACATCCAAAGCTTTCACCTCGATGATTGCCCCTGTATAATAATTCAGACCTCTAGCCAAGGTCAGATCTATATCAAGCTCTGATCTCAAATTCATCTGTGCGCAAAGACTCACAATATAAGTAAGTTCCTGAATACCTTTTGTCCCGATTTCAGAGTCCGCGAGAATCTCTTCCAATTGATGTAGTTTATCACTATTTGAACCTTCAAGCAAAATTATCGGCTGCAGTTTACTTATCGCAGTCTCAGAAATTCCTTTCGAGAGCATTTCTTCATTCACTTTCTCCAGACCGATCTTGTCTAATTTGTCTATGGCAACCGTAATATCAGTTATTTTTTCAGACTCATTTATAATCTCGGCAATGCCTGCAAGAATTTTTCTATTGTTCAATTTGACAGAAACTCTGATACCAAAACGAGAAAAAACCTCATCTATGATTTGTATCAGCTCTATTTCGTTTAGCAAGGAATCTGAACCAACAATATCGGCGTCACATTGGAAAAACTCACGATAACGACCTTTCTGTGGACGATCGGCTCTCCATACAGGCTGTATCTGATAACGCTTGAATGGAAAAGTGATCTCATTGCGATGCATCACAACGTAACGTGCAAAAGGAACTGTCAGATCATAGCGCAAACCTTTTTCACAAGCTTTAGCTGCAAAACGTGCCGAATTCTTTTCGAGCAATTCCGAATCTGCGAAGTCAGACAAAAAGTCTCCAGAGTTTAATATTTTGAAGAGTAGCTTGTCACCCTCTTCTCCATACTTCCCCATCAGTGTAGACAGATTTTCCATGACCGGAGTCTCAATTTGTTGAAAACCATAGAGCCGATACACTTCTTTTATCGTATCAAATATATAATTCCTTTTCGCCATTTCTGCCGGTGAAAAATCTCTCGTTCCCTTTACAATAGATGGTTTCTGCATAATGCTTTTTCCTTGTATTTAAAATTTACAAGATGCAAAGTTAAACTTATTTTCTTTAAAGCTGAAATATCATCTGCCGAAGAATTATTTTCTGTTGCACCAAAATACATTTCATAAAAAAAGAAGAATTAAGTGAGAAAATTTCTACCTTTGGAGAAAACTAACCCTCATTTCTATTGTTTACTAAATATAAATTGATTGAATTATGAGAAAATTTTTATTCGTATTGTTTGCATCTGTGATGCTCACTGCATGTGGAGCAGCATACAATACACAATTGAAACAAGTGCAATTGGGAATGACCGAAAACCAGATTGTGACGCTGATGGGTAGTAAATACACTGTTGTTGAAGAGAAAGATGCTTCCAACAGAACGATTGAGTACAAAGACCGCTACAAAAACTATTGGATTTTTGTTTTTGTGGACGGAAAACTCAACAAATGGTATAAAGAAGTAGAAAGCTAAAAATAACATTCTACAATACGAAAAAGGACTTCTCAGAGAGAAGTCCTTTTTTATGTATATGTATATATTTTTTAGCTTTCGATTTATTCCTTTGGTAAAAAATCTGCTATAACTTCATTCGTAAGACCTGTACTAGAAAAGCCTCCATCATGAAATAGGTTTTGCATAGTGACTTTACGCGTAAGGTCGGAGAACATCACAATGCAATAATCTGCACATTCTTCGGCATTAGCATTTCCAAGTGGCGACATTTTGTCTGCAAAACCCAAAAACGACTGCATACCTCCGATACCCGATCCGGCAGTTGTCAATGTTGGTGATTGAGAGATCGTATTCACACGCACTTTTTTGTCTCGTCCATAAACGTAACCAAAGCTACGTGCAATAGACTCCAACAAAGCCTTAGCATCAGCCATATCATTATATCCCGCAAAAATACGTTGCGCTGCAATATGAGTAAGTGCAAGGATTGATCCACCCTCTGAAATAGCATCCAATTTTTTTGCAGCCTGCATCATTTTATGAAAAGAAATTGCCGAAATATCTAGTGTTTTGTCAAAAAAACCATAATCCAGATTATCGTAATCCCTGCCTTTGCGAACGTTTGGCGACATCCCAATGGAGTGAAGCACAAAATCTATTTTGCCACCTAACAACTCCTGCGATTTCACAAACACTTCTTCCAACTCTTGCACATTGGTTGCATCCGCCGCAATGATCGGCGCATTTAATTGTTCAGAAAGAGCATTTATTTCGCCCATTCTCAATGCCATTGCAGTGTTGGACAATGTGATTTTTGCGCCTTCTTCAACAGCTTTAACTGCCACTTTCCACGCTATTGAGCTTTCATTCAATGCCCCGAAAATGATACCTCTTTTGCCTTTTAATAAATTATGACTCATGGTCTTTATCGTTAAATTAATAATTCTTACGCTTCAATTTTGGCACAAAAATATAAAAAATGTGCAATTTTAAAGCATCTTATCTCAATTATTTAAAAAACTACCTTCATTTGTGCCTGCACTGCATTCGTATTTCTGGCTCCCCAAACCATAGAATAATCTGAATAAACGTAGTTCAGCTGAAATCCACAGTTTTTGAAGAAATAATAATTAATGCCTGCTGTATAGTCTATTACCTCACTGTTAGTATCTTTATTGTTATTGAAATAATCCACTTTGCCCACTACCCCCAATTTTTTAGGAAGGATATAATATACCGCAGTTCCATAAAGTCCTTCTTTTTGTATGCCACCGTCATTTCCATGTATCCACTCGGCACGTGCATAAATTTTTTCCGACTGATAGTCACTGCTCAGCATCCACCGATTGCGAACATGTGATGCTGCAACAGTTTCCGTAAGAGGTTTATACACTGCTTGCCCGAAATAGACACTTCCACCTATGCGGAATTCTTTGATGGGGTTGAGCATCAATGATCCCGAAAAATCTTTGTATTTATTATTCTCATTCGTATTCAGTCCTGTACCCTGATAGATTCCGGCTGCATATTGTATCAAATCATGATCGCCCTGACCAATAAGTTTTCCGTAGGCCATCACGCCAACATCCCTACCACCATTGTTTACTCCACTACCCTGTTTGAGCACATCATCGTTCATACCAATGAGACTAGACACCGATCTGGTATTAAGAATTGTTTCTATGTCTGACAGGGAAATCTGATTTTCAAGGGAATTTGTTGTCTTCATCTGCCCACCACGTATTGCAAACGTTTTGGAAGGAGACCATTCACCCCAGAATTCGTGAATTGTGGGAGTTGCAAAATCACTCAAAAGAAAATACTTGAAATTATTTATCTGTCCCGTCATAGAAATAAAAGCAGCACGGATAGATGTATTGTGATGAATATCGGAATACTGCGTATATCTGCTCCAAACAAGTCCATAACCACCGAACCTCATGTAGGGCGTATTAAAAGCCTCCCTTACTTTCTGTGTTGCTGAAACCGCTGGCTTTGATTCTTCTTTTTTACTCAATTCATCGGCCTCGGCCTGTGTAATAACATTTTTTTCTACCAATTTCTTAATTAATTCATCGTTTGAATTTTGTGCATAAATATGTAAAGAGCACAAGCCCGAAATTGTTAACAAAAGAAATAATCGTTTCATAATGATTTGATTTGGTTTATCTACTATATATTATTATACTACTAAATTATTTTAAACTCTTTTCCATTTGCAAATCCATGTATCCAGCACATCCAATAAAATAAATATCGTAAGACCCATCATGGACAAGATGAATATGCCGAAGTACATCTGAACATAATCTATCCGCATCCATGAATCGGTAATATAAAAACCGAGCCCCTTGTCCGTACCGAATGTTTCTGTAAAGAAGAGTGCCGATATGGCTATTCCCGAAGATATGCGCAACGAAGAAAACATCTCCGGCAGGATAGCCGGCAATGTTATGTGCCTCATCTGTTGCAATCCGGAAGCATTCAAGGATGTGAGAACATCATAGTCTTCTTTCGGTATATGTTTCACCGCATCTCGTATAGAGATGATAAGTTGAAAGACGATGATGAGAATAATAATCAGGATTTTGGATGTCTCGCCAATTCCAAAAACAACCATCACAATCGGCAGTAAAGCCAATTTGGGTATGGGATATGTGAAATAGACCAATGGGCTGAATATTCTATTCACCAACTTATATCGCCCCATCGCCAAACCTGCAATGAGCGCCACGATCAATGAAATACATAGTCCAATGACGATACGTTGCAAGCTGGCTGTAAAATGGTCTGAAATGCTATTATCCAGAGCATCGCTGTAAGCAGAATACACAATCATCGGCTTGGGCAAGGCTTTCAACTGAAAAATTTCCGAACACATCCACCACACAAGATTGAACAAAACAAATCCCAGCAAGAGAGAACCACAATAGTTGCTTATGTTTTTTGTCCTCTTTTTCACAGTTCTAAATTATTTTTATCAAAAGATTGTGATACTTCAGCTATAAACTGAAACCTGATCTGTGGATCCGGTTCCGTTCCAAAAAGAGGATTGTCCATCACAGAAACAATTTTTCCGAAGTTTTTACTCATTATCAGAATTTGCTGACCAAGCGTTGCAGCTTCGTGTATATTATGCGTGATGAAAAGCGTTGTCACCTGATAGGTTTTCCAAAGCTTCAAGAACAGTTTTTGAGAAGCCTGCGATGTGAAAGCATCCAGAGCAGAAAAAGGTTCGTCCATCAATAACAAATCGGGACGCGAAATGAAAGCACGTGCCAGAGCAACCCTCTGCCGCTGTCCGCCACTCAATTCTTTAGGATAGCGATTGAGCAGGTCTGCAATTTCCAAAGATTGCAGGATAGTGTTTATTTCGTTTGCATCTGTTTTGGCATGCTTCAATTTCAAAGGCAGATAAATATTATCTTTCACAGTTTTCCAATCGAGCAAACCATAGAGTTGCGGAACGTAACCGATAGACAGATCAGATGCAACATCATCATATACGATTGTTCCTGAATCTTCCTTCAAAATGCCACATAAAACTTTCAACAGGGTTGATTTTCCTGAACCGGAAGTGCCTATTAATGCATAAATCTTTCCTCTATCCAGATTCAATGAAAAATTATCTAATACAACATGCTGTGCATATTTTACTGTCAAATTTTGGATGGAGATCATATGCCAATAATTATTCAGTTACCCAAAATTTGCCTGTCCACCAAAGACGATTGGTCAAATCCGGCTTTGATAAGTCCTCTGTTAGCCAACCACCGACTCACCATCTGAATATCAATATCGGAAGGAGCTTTTGCGTGAGTGTAGTCCGGTAGCGAAGTATGCGCTATTATGGCATCAGGAAAACGTAAATCTTTTTTCAGAATGTCTGCAATATCATTCACTGTGTGTGATTTAATATAATCCACACCTTTATTATATGCAATATACATCTTCTTGATACTTTCTGATTTTTTGTCTATGGCTTCTTGTTTGAACATGATGCCTGTGATCGAAAATTTAAGGCTATCGTTGCCAACAAGTATCTTACCACCTTCAGCTTGTGCCATCAGTGCAAATGGATTAGGTAGACCTGTTGCATCCACTTTATTATTCACGAGCATCTCGAAACGAAGTGGTATTTTATTGATTTCAATCTTTTTAATATCACCGCTTGTCAGATTCACAGACTTCAGAGCCATATCCACACAGTAGTCTATAACCGTATTCTGAGATACGGCAACTTGCTTACCTTTAAGTTCTGCCAAGCTGTTTATTCCCGAATTTTTTCCGGCAACAATATAGAATGGCGCATCGCATTTTGAAACCAATTTGAGATCAACTCCTCCTGCCTTTTGCAGTATTGCTCCAGTATAATCTATTACCACACCGTCCACATTTCCACTCTGAAAAGCAGCATCTCGATCATTGGCAGCAAAAAACGGTTGAATTTTTAGATCCAAGCCTTCAGCTTTGAAATAACCTTCACGTTCGGCCACAGCCAAAGGCAAATAGTCCATAGATGACATCACACCCACCGTCAACGAAGGGAGCGAAGCAGTTTCTTTACGATCTGCATCCTTATTCTTACAAGATATGCAGACAAGTAACGAACATATGGTGAAAAGATAAATTCTTCTATACATAACCTAAATTTACATTAAAAAAAGAGTTTGCTACAAAAATAGCAATTCTAAGTTAGAAGAAATGTTTTTTATACAAAATCTATTCTTGTGCAATATACAAATCACTAGATATTGCTACAACAATGTGTCATTTTAACCATTTATGGTGATTGATGTGCATGTTATCTATATGGAACTTTGTAGCCTATTTTTTAATTTAAACTAAATTATAATTATGTTAAAAAAAATTCAGATAATATTGCTGGTTCTTTTTCTAGGCACTGTCTCTATGACAGCGCAAATAATAAAAGGAAAAGTGTTTGACGAAAAGGGAGAACCTTTACAGCGGGCTACAGCCTACATTGAAGGCACAGCCAACGCAACATATACAGACGATGAAGGCAAATTTAAACTAAAACTTACGAATCCGGGGACTGTGAAAGTAACAATCAGTTTCATCGGATACAGAACCGCCACACAACAAGTAAAACTTAGCAGTGGCGAAGAAACTCATCTTATCTTCAATCTGGAAAAAGGAAATTACCTGGACGAGGTGGAAGTGTTCGGAGAACGATACAAGCAGCCAGAGAAGCTGGATGCAATAACACGTATGCCATTGCGTCCGAGTGAGCAGATACAAAGTATTTCTGTGATTTCCGACAAAGTGATTTCCGAAATTGGTGCATTGACTATCACCGATGCGGTACGAAATGTACCGGGAGTGACTCTATTCGGTTCTTATGGTGGTGTGAAAGAAAGTATGTCGTCTCGCGGATTCAGGGGTATTCCAGTTCTGAAAAACGGCGTCCGCATAGATTCACAGTTCCAGACAGCATCAGGAATAACTGATATGCAAGGTGTGGAAAGCATCCAGATGATAAAAGGTTCGGCTGCCATCACCCAAGGAGTGATCACAGACATAGGAAATGCAGGAGGTGTGATCAATGTGGTAACAAAAACTCCTAAGTTCGTTAATGCAGGAGAAGTAGGTCTTCGCGTTGGCAGTTGGGGACAAGTGCGCCCGACATTCGACGTGCAATCCGTTCTGGATAAAGATAAAAAAGTTGCTTTCCGCCTGAACGGTGCTTACGAACGCTCTGATAACTACAGACCAGTAGTATCATTAGATAAAGTTTATATCAATCCTTCATTGGAATGGCGTCCGGACGACAAAACAACAATTAATCTTGAGATGGACTACATGAATGCAAACATAACTCCGGTAACAAGTACCGTCAATTTTGCCGACCAAGGAGTCAACGCTTTGTATGATATGCCTCATGACAAGTTTTTAGGATTTAAAAACGATAACAATAACACAGTGGTAACAACTTATTCTGCACGCATCAACCGGAAAATTGCAGATAATTTGAGTATACGTGCTGCCTATTTCGGGTCATCATATCAAGTAGACAATACATCTACAGCTTTGGATACCATTGCCGGATATGAAGATACTCGCAGAAATCGTAAATTGAGCAGAAGCCTGCGTGACGATAAAAATTCGACATTCCAACTGGACTTGATCGGACAGGATGTTTATACCGGAAGCATCAAACACACCTTCCAACTTGGATTTGACTATAGAATAGCAAATGCTTCAACAAAAAATTCAGCGTCTAAAACTATTGACACAATAGATGTTGTCAACGGAAAAATAGATAATAGCCGCAAAGAAATCTCATTCAGTAATTTTGAGTCTGTGTTACCTGCTATTTCCAAATACACCACTTACGGATTAATGGCTCAGGAAGTGATGACAATCAACAAGTATCTAAAAGCCATCTTAGGTTTGCGATATAGCAGCATATCAACGATTACATCAACAACAAGTAAAGATGATGCCGGACCAACAGTGGAACACGCATGGGATCCAAGTTTCGGTATCATGGTCACTCCTTATAAAGATCTGAATCTCTTCGCATCATACACCACAAGCACAAGCTTGAGAAGTGCTGCAAATATCCTGACAGATAGCGTCACAAGAGCCGGAGCTTCAAAAACAGAACAATTTGAGATCGGTATCAAATCCGATTGGCTGAACAATCGACTACGATTCAACTTCACTTACTTCCATATATATACCAACAATCTGACAAACACTGAATATATTGCCGGAACCACCAATCCTACCGGATATTATTATAAAGCCGGAGACTTGATTAGAGATGGTATAGAAGTGGAATTGAACGGACGTATCCTCGATAATCTGCAAGTCATGCTAGGTTATGCGTATCTGAATGCAAGATATGAAAAAAGTCCTTCGTATGTGAACGGATCTGCTCCTATGAATGCACCAAAGCACACTGCAAATGGTTGGGCTCAGTATACACTTAACAAAACAGCATTGAGAGGTCTATCTATCGGCGTTGGCGTTTATTATGTAGGAGACCGCCCTGTCAATGAGTTCAGTACTAAATATGACGGACATACATACAATCCGGGAGTGAAACCTTTCGATATGCCGGCATATACAACCCTGAATGCTCAATTAGGTTATACATACAGAAGATTTACAACCCGTGTATTCTTTAATAACATTCTGGACGAACTGGGTTACAATTCTTATTTCCGTGGCGGATACATCAATCAGATCGATCCACGTAATTTTGCAGCACAGGTTTCATACAAGTTCTAATCACCTAAAATAATTAGACATGAATGGCAAAATCATTATAAATGGCGATTGTATACCTGCCGATTATACATGATCTTTGTAACATAAATTCTAGATAAAACTAAATTTATATTTAAAACTAACTTTGATATAAACTAGCCGATATATATTGATGTGAATCATACATATATCGGTTATTTTTTTCACCTATATGATTAACTGAAACTGATGAGAAAATTTTTCAAATTACTTCATAAATGGTTGTCCATACCTGTAGGACTAATCATTTTCATTATTTGTATTACAGGCTCTATCCTTGCATTTGAAAAAGAAATCATGGAATGTGTCTATCCCGAACGCTATTTTGTGAAAGAAAATGCAGCTAGTCCGATCCCATTAAAGGATTTGATTCCCATGGCACAAAGCCAACTGAAAGCTCAAAAAATTATCGGTGTTTCGATATCACCAGAAGCAAATCGTACCTATACTCTCAATCTGGATGGTCGTCGCAACACAGCTTTTGTGAACCCTTACACAGGAGAAGTCACAGGTGTCTACATTTATTCAGAGAGTTTCTTTTACACCATGATGTCGTTGCATCGCTGGTTGATGGATGGAAGTCACACTTGGGGAAAATATACGGTAGGAATCACGACTCTCATTTTCGTAATTATACTCATCAGCGGCATTTTCATCTGGATACCAAAGGATAAAAAGAAATGGAAATCCCGCTTCACGTTGAATCTGCGAAAGGGATGGCGACGTTTTTGGTATGATGCACACATCGTGTTAGGATTTTATGCTTGTTTGCTACTCCTTGTTTGTGCCTTGACCGGACTAATGTGGTCTTTTGATTGGTACAGAAACGGCGTGAACAGCCTCCTTGGTATCGAAACTCCCAAGCCGGAAAAAGAAGGCGATGGAGAACGAAGGCGAGATGGTGATAACAAGGGCAGGAAAGAAGAACTGAACATTCTGCACTGGGACGATGTTTTTGCACAAATAAGAGAAAAAGAACCCGGATATCAGACTATATCCATTCAGGATGCTTCGGCCTCTGTTCTGCCGGGCGATGCACCTCACCGAAGAGCGATGGACAGTTACAAATTTGACGCAAACAACGGGAACATCAAAAAAGTTATTCCGTATGAAGACACACCCGAAAGCCGCAGGGTGATGCTTTGGGCATACAATCTTCATGTCGGCGCATACGGTGGACTCACAACGAGAATATTAACCTGTCTGGCATGTTTGATCGGCGCCACACTTCCACTCACAGGTTATTATCTATGGTTTGTAAAAGGTAAACGTAAAAAGGTAAACGTAAAAAGAAAAAAGTTGTTGAAGGGTAAGTTATAATTATTCTGATATTCAACAGTTATTTCAATCAAGCTCTTTATCCTTACTCAATTAATTATAATAAAGGCAATAGAAAAACAGATTCTCTATTGCCTTTATTATAATACTTTCAATATTAAGTCGTTATTTTACAATAACTTTTGCAGTGGTACTCTGTCCTCCCAATTCATATTTCACAATATAAATGCCAGTCGACAATGTTTTACTACTTTCATTGCTTTGCAATGTCTGAACTAAACGTCCGTCCAAGGTATAAATTGCTACGGATATTGCAACTGGTGTTATTGTTTTGATAGAATTATTCTCTGAAATAATTTTTACATCTTGTGCTGATATATTCTCAACACCTGTTGTTGATGAGTCGGTTATAGATGTTACTCTGATATATAACTTGCTAGACCCTGACATGTCGGGGAATGATGCATTTTCCAATCCGCAAAACACTCCGTTGGGAAATTCTTTTAAAAAGCTAGTTACACCACCCGCAATAGTATAATCAACACCTTCGGTAAGTTGATTCTCTGTTTCAGAGTCATACCAGACGTATGTACTTATGTTTCCCCTTATATTATACTCAGCGCTTAAATCTACAATTCTTTCCATGACATAACTTGCAGGCAAATTAATCACATTCTGATAGGCATATATATAATTAGAACCTAAGCTAGTGAAGTCGGGCAGAGTGCTAAATGTTAGGCTGTTGAGCTTGCAGACTAATTGGGTTAAATTAGGATTGGAAAGTTTCGAAACTTTTAATGATGTGAGCATAACATTTTCTTTGCAATCAAGCGTTACAAGTTGTGTATTCTCAGTAACATCCAGTTCTTCCAAGTCATTATTACCACAAATCAGCGTTGTCAGATCTAAATTGTTAGTGAGATTTAAGGTTGAAATGTCATTTAACTCAACATTTAGCACTACCAATTGTGTATTGTTAGAAACATCCAAAGAACTTAGCTTATTATCTTTTAAACTCAGATATTTTAAATTTGGATTATATCGTAAGTCTATTGTTTTTAAAAAGCCATTATTAGCTTCTAGTGATAAGCTGACTAACGATGGGCAATTGCTTATATCTATACTAGCTACACTATTACCTGTGTTTGGTATCATATAGCCCATACTTTGGAAGAGGTCAATAGCACTATTGGCAGCATATATTGTAACCGTTTTAGATGCACCTAAAGATCCTGTTATGTAATCGCCACTTGTATTCGTTGATACTAGTTTCGTGACAATCGCCCCATCGCCAAAATCAATTTCAACAGGGGTTGATTCAGTTGTTACTCTTAGTCTCATTGCGATTTCCGATCCCACATTGTTTGATGATGTGAATGTAATAGCTTCAGGTAGCGTTTGAGCAAACAGTGACAACACTCCAATAGCGAAGCATAATGAAAATAAAGTTCTTTTCATAAATAAAAAAATGTAGTTTGTGTAATAAGTTTGTGTGGTAAAGATATAAATAATAATTAATATTTATGTGCTTTTCTCTTTTAGTAAAATATGTTGTACATCAATTTTGTCTTGAGCGATCTGTGCTTTTAAAGAATCCAGGTCAGGGAATTTTTCATCGAAGCGGACAAACTCTACAAATTCCGCAGTCAATGATTTGTTGTAAATATCTTCATCAAAATCAAAAATATTAACTTCTAAACTGATCTGATCTCCATTTTGCAATGTTGGTCTTTTTCCTATATAAAGCATTCCTCTGTATTTTTTTTCGTCTATATATACATAAACGGCATAAACACCGAATGCAGGAATCACCTTAAAATCTTCCCAAATTTGAATGTTAGCTGTAGGAAATCCGATTGTGCGCCCAACTTTAAAACCTTCCACTATTTTACCCGATATGGTATATCGATAGGTTAGCAATTGTGACGCTTTTCTGATTTCACCATTACCAAGCAAACGACGAATGCGTGACGAACTCACATGATCCGTCGTGCTCAACTCTTTGGAGAGTATAACATCCATGCCCACTTCCGCTCCATATTTCCGATACTCCTCAAAACCATCCTCTCTGTTATGCCCAAATTTATGGTCATATCCAATCACGAGAGTATCCACATTCAATTTTTCTTTTAATATTGTGTGAATAAAATCGCGAGCCGACAGAAGAGAAATTTCTTTCGTGAAATTGAGTGATATACAATAGTCTATGCCGGTCGAAGCAAGTCTTTTCAATTTCTCTTCATACCCACAAAGCAGAGCAGGGCAATAATCCGACTGTAAAACCTGCCGTGGATGTACAGGAAAAGTAATCACGGAAGAGGACAAATTTTTCTCTTCTGCTATTTTCTTTACTTGATCAATGAGAAAACGATGTCCGGCATGGACTCCGTCAAAAAAACCAATAGTGGCTATCAACGGTTTATGCTCAGGTTGATGATCTTTATCTATTATTTCCACAAAAATAGGATGAAGTTCCGTTAATCTAAATAAATATGGCTCTCATATCCTCGTCCTGATTGGTCAGACGGACTTTGAAACCAAAGAATTTTCCCATGTCTATATTTGACTGTCCATCGTCAAGAAAAAGTGTTTCGGATGGATTAATCCCCGAATCTTGTATCACATATTCATATATTGCCTTTTCGGGTTTTGCCGACCCTATTTTATATGAATAATAACATTTGTCAAAAAAAGCTGTGATTGGCTCTCCCGTAGGGGAAAACTGATCTGATTCCGCCCATCCCATAATCACAGGATTTGTGTTGCTGATAAGATATACTTTATATTTTTTTCGAAGATCTTTTAGCAATTGAAATTTGTATTCGGGTATACCTTCGAGAAAAGCCATCCAGCCGGAAGCAATATCTTCATCGGAAATATCTTTTCCTGCAAGCTTGCGGACTTCATCATTAAACTTTTCGAGAGTGATGCGACCCTCTTCCAATGCTAAGAAAATTCCTTCTTGACGAAATTCGTTCAAATAGTCCTCTATATTTGCCACACCAATCTCTTTGAAACGGTCGATTGCTTTTTGTTTGTTCAAGCTAATGATAACTCCACCGAAATCAAACAACACATTTTTAATATCTTTCATCCTTTTACTAAATCTATATCAAGTTTATGGCTGCGAAGTTAGTGAATATTTCCTTAAATAGGAGCTAATCACACAAAATCAAAATCACGGATTGACATAACAGTCATTCCTTACACCCTATCTCCAGGATTCTTTAGCCAAGAAAACAAACAGCTTTTCTATGTATAATTGAAGGAATAAAACATACGTGCTACTGAATCCATTTCCAAATAAAAAAATGTGTTTCCGTGCAAAACATTTAATTTATTCAATAAAAGTATTGTAGTCAAATAAATAAATATTATTTTTGCAATCCGAAAATGAAGGGAGGTTATGTCAACTGTTTAGAAATAAATAATATAAAGACGTAAGTCTGGATGCTGTTTTCCATAGGAGTTTCTGCATTTGGATCCATACCTCATTCTAATGAAACTCTTTAAAACAAAAGAATAAAATAAACAATATATAATTTTAATAAAGGTCATTATGATAATAGTACCAGTTAAAGAAGGCGAAAATATAGAAAAAGCACTTAAAAAATTTAAAAGAAAATACGAAAAAACAGGTGTTGTAAAAGAGTTGAGAAGGCGTCAGGCGTTCACAAAACCATCGGTAGAGAACAGAAAACAAAAAATTCACGCCGTATACGTTCAAAAACTAAGACAAACCGAAGAGTAAGCACTTGTTTTTATAAAGATTAATGCCTAACTTCGTTTTCTGACTTACGAGGAAACAAAATTGAGGAGTAATGGCACTGATCGAAAAATATATCAAATATCTCCGTTATGAGAAGAATTACTCTTCACTTACGGAGATATCTTATTTTACAGATCTCACACAGTTCGAAAAATACATTACAGCTAATTTTGAAAATATAACGTTCAAAACCGTAGATGCAGACATCGTTCGCCGGTGGATAATTGCATTGATGGATTCAGGCATATCAGCTCGCAGTGTAAACAGAAAGCTTAGTTCTTTGAAATCTTTTTATCGCTATTTGCTGCGGATTGGAGAAATTGAATCAAATCCAATGAAAACAGTGAATGGCCCCAAAGCCAAACATTCGCTCCCTTCGTTCGTAAGTAGCGCAGACATGGATATAGTGCTGGACGAAGCAGATTTGTCCGATTTTGAAAGAATCCGTAATAGCACAATGATGGATTTATTCTACATGACCGGCATGCGTCGAGCCGAACTCATCGGACTGAAAGACACGGATGTAGATTTCTCTGCCGAAGTGGTACGCGTTACCGGAAAGCGGAACAAACAGCGGCTTATTCCGTTCAGTAATAAAACAAAAAGTAAGTTGAAAGAATATCTCGAGATAAGAAATAGAGACGTTGAAAAACAAACCGGCTACTTTTTTGTTAAGAAAGACGGGGATCAGCTCTATCCGATGCTTGTTTACAGAGTCGTTGTTTCCACCCTGAAATGGATACCGACACTGGCAAAATCAAGCCCTCATGTATTAAGGCATTCCTTTGCAACCGGTATGTTAAACAACGGAGCCGAATTGAATGCCGTAAAAGAACTATTGGGACATTCAAGCCTTGCATCGACAGAAGTATACACACACACTTCTTTTGAAGAGTTAAAGAAGATTTATAAAAAAGCTCATCCGAGAGCATAAAAGAAAGTAAATTATGGATATTAGAATTCAATCTGTGCATTTCGATGCCACAGAAAAACTTAAAGATTTTGCGTCAAAAAAGGTTACTAAACTAGAAAAATATTCGGACGAAATAATTTCTGCCGAAATCATTTTGAAAGTCATAAAACCTGAAGTATCAAACAATAAAGATGCAGCGATAAAGCTGAATGTCAAAAATGGCGACCTTTTCGCCAACAAAACTGCAGATTCATTTGAAGAAGCTATTGATCTCAGCGTGGAGGCTTTAGAAAAGCAGTTGATAAAGTATAAAGAAAAATTACAAGCTAAGTAAAAATAAGTTCTGAAACTTTTTGCGAATAAAAAAATAATGTCTATTTTTGTCGCCGTTTCTGTGCAAGGATGGCGACATTTTTCACATAAGCCTCTTTAGCTCAGCTGGCCAGAGCACGTGATTTGTAATCTCGGGGTCGTTGGTTCGAATCCGACAAGAGGCTCAAAAGGGTAAGACAGAAGTTAACCCGTCACTTTAGCAAAAGGGCAGTTACCAGAGTGGCCAAATGGGGTTGACTGTAACTCAACTAGCTTACGCTTACGGTGGTTCGAATCCATCACTGCCCACACAAAGAGCACGCGGAAGTAGCTCAGTTGATAGAGCATTAGCCTTCCAAGCTGAGGGTCGCGGGTTTGAGCCCCGTCTTCCGCTCTTTTTATTAGCCAAGCCAATGTAGCTCAGTGGTAGAGCACTTCCTTGGTAAGGAAGAGGTCACGGGTTCAAGTCCCGTCATGGGCTCTATTTCTCGTTCACACAAAAAAAGACAGTAAATGTCCGTGTTGATATAAACAGATTAAAAAAATCATTATTTAATAAGTACTTTTTTATTATGGCAAAAGAACATTTTAACCGGTCGAAACCACACGTTAATATCGGTACAATCGGTCACGTTGACCACGGTAAGACTACTCTTACTGCTGCTATCACAACAGTGTTGGCAAAAAAAGGTCTTTCAGAAGTAAAGTCATTTGATCAAATCGACAACGCTCCTGAAGAAAAAGAACGCGGTATTACAATCAACACTTCTCACGTAGAATACGAAACAGCTAACCGTCACTATGCACACGTTGACTGTCCGGGTCACGCTGACTATGTGAAAAACATGGTAACAGGTGCGGCTCAAATGGACGGTGCAATCATCGTTGTTGCTGCAACTGATGGCCCAATGCCTCAAACTCGTGAGCACATCCTTTTGGCTCGTCAGGTAAACGTGCCTCGTCTGGTTGTTTTCATGAACAAATGTGACATTGTTGACGACGAAGAAATGCTAGAATTAGTTGAACTGGAAATGAGAGAACTTCTTTCTTTCTATGAGTTTGACGGCGACAATACTCCTGTTATCCGTGGTTCTGCACTAGGTGCATTGAACGGTATCGAAAAATGGGAAGAACAAGTTATGGAATTGATGAACGCTGTGGATACTTGGATTCCACTTCCTCCGCGTGATGTTGATAAACCATTCCTTATGCCAGTTGAAGACGTGTTCTCTATCACAGGTCGTGGTACAGTAGCAACAGGTCGTATCGAAACAGGTATTATCAAAACAAGTGAAGAAGTTCAGATCATCGGTTTAGGATCAGAAAACAAAAAATCAGTTGTAACTGGTGTTGAAATGTTCCGTAAAATCCTAGATGAAGGACAAGCTGGTGATAATGTTGGTTTGCTTCTTCGCGGTATAGATAAAGATGATATCAAGCGTGGTATGGTAATTTGCCATCCGGGAAAAATAACTCCTCACACTACATTCAAAGCTGAGGTTTATATCTTGAAAAAAGAAGAAGGTGGACGTCACACTCCATTCCACAACAAATATCGTCCTCAATTCTACCTACGTACATTGGACATCACAGGAGAAATCACTCTTCCAGAAGGAACAGATATGGTTATGCCTGGTGACAATGTGACCATCACAGTAGAATTGATCTACCCAGTTGCTATCAACGTAGGTCTCCGTTTCGCTATCCGCGAAGGTGGACGTACAGTAGGTGCAGGTCAGATTACAGAAATATTAGTTTAATAGACAGTTCTGAAATACAAAGTCGGTTTGAAATATAACCGACTTTATCTACGGGTTTAGCTCAGTTGGTAGAGCACTGGTCTCCAAAACCAGGTGTCGGGAGTTCGAGTCTCTCAACCCGTGCAAAATTACTTAGATCAATGAATAAAGTAGTAAATTACATAAAAAATTCTTACAACGAGCTTGTACATAAAGTTTCATGGCCAACTCGTGCAGAACTGACCAGTAGTGCAATGCTAGTTATGGTAGCTTCCATCATGATGGCACTTGTCGTATGGGTAGTAGACTCTGCATTTGAGTATTTGGTTAAACTTTTCTACGGTATTTAAGACTATGGCTGAAATTGAAAAAAAATGGTACGTTCTACGTTCTGTTAGTGGCAAGGAAAACAAAGTCAAGGAATACCTCGAATCGGAAATGAAAAAATCTGATTTAGGAAAGTACATCTCGCAGGTGCTTATACCGACAGAGAAGACTTATATCGTACGTAACGGAAAAAAGGTTCTCAAAGAAAGAGCTTATTTGCCGGGTTATGTGCTGATAGAAGCTGCGTTGGTAGGTGAAGTTGTGCACGAGTTGCGCAACATTAATTACGTGGCAGGTTTTTTGCCTGACACAACTAATCCGCAACCATTGCGCCAATCTGAAGTAAACAGAATCCTTGGTACAATGGATGAAATGGATGAGCAACCTGAAGAAATGGACGTTCAATATTTTGTCGGTGAAAATGTGAAAGTGACCAATGGTCCCTTCTCCGGTTTTTCCGGCATCATTGAAGAAGTTAATTCTGAGAAGAAGAAACTGAAAGTAATGGTTAAAATCTTTGGACGTAAAACTCCATTAGAATTGAACTATTTGCAAGTTGAAAAAGAACTATAATCGTTACGCACTCTATCCGAATGTTTTTATTAACTAGGAACTAAAAAAAATCAAAAACAAAAATGGCTAAAGAAATTGCTGGACAATTAAAATTACAAATTAAAGGCGGTGCAGCAAATCCATCACCTCCCGTAGGACCTGCTTTAGGTTCTAAAGGGATCAACATTATGGATTTTTGCAAGCAATTTAATGCCAGAACTCAAGACAAAGCAGGCAAAATATTGCCAGTTGTGATAACTTACTATGTAGACAAATCTTTCGATTTCATAGTAAAGAATCCTCCTGTAGCAATTCAATTACTCGAAGCCTCAAAGCTAAAGAGTGGTTCTGCTGAGCCTAACCGTAAAAAAGTTGCTGAAATCACTTGGGATCAGGTACAAGCTATCGCTGAAGATAAAATGGCTGACCTAAACTGTTTCACAGTAAATTCTGCTATGAAAATGGTTGCCGGAACAGCAAGAAGTATGGGTATCACAGTAAAAGGGGAATTCCCTGATGTTAAATAAATTAAACTTCAATTGAGAAATGAGTAAACTTACAAAAAATCAAAAGTTAGCTTTCAGCAAAATTGAAGCAGGAAAATCGTATTCTCTGAAAGAAGCTTCGGCTTTGGTTAAAGAGATTTCGACTTCCAAATTTGATGCATCTGTTGATATAGACGTACGTTTGGGTGTAGACCCACGTAAAGCTAAACAAATGTTCAGATGTGTTGTATCTCTGCCTCACGGAACTGGTAAAACAGTAAGAGTTCTTGTATTATGTTCTCCTGATGCTGAAGCTGCTGCCAAAGAAGCTGGAGCTGACTATGTAGGTCTTGATGAATATATAGAAAAAATCAAAGGAGGATGGACTGATATAGATGTGATCATTACACAACCTGCTATCATGGGTAAAATTGGTGCTTTGGGACGTGTTCTCGGACCAAGAGGTTTGATGCCTAACCCCAAGAGCGGTACTGTAACCGTAGATGTAGCAAAAGCTGTCACTGAGGTAAAATCAGGTAAGATCGATTTCAAAGTAGACAAAACAGGTATTGTTCACACTTCGGTTGGTAAAGTATCTTTTTCTGCCGATCAAATCAAAGATAATGCGAAAGAATTTGTCAATACGCTTATCAAGATGAAACCGACATCAGCTAAAGGTACATATGTGAAAAGTATTTTTCTTTCTAGCACGATGAGTCCGGGTATTAAAATCGACCCTAAATCAGTCGACGAAATCTAATTTAAAAAAATGACAATTAAATTATGAGACAGGAAGAAAAAAGCTTAATAATAGAATCAATTGCAACAACAATAAAGTCTTACGACAACTTCTACCTTGCTGATATAGCATCATTGAATGCCGCTAAAACAAACCAGCTGAGAGAAGAATGTTTCAAAAGCGATATTAAGTTGCAAGTGGTAAAAAACACATTGTTGCAAAAAGCATTGGAATCGCTAGATGGTGATTTTTCTGAATTGGCTCCGGCTTTGAAAGGAAACACAGCTATCATGTTTTCTAATGTTGCAAATGCGCCTGCTAAACTGATTGACAAATATAAAAAAGAAGGTATACCATCATTGAAAGCTGCTTATGTACAGGAAAGTGTATATGTAGGAGCTAACAATCTGAATGCATTGGTCAATATCAAGAGCAAAAACGAACTTCTCGGAGATGTTATCGGATTGTTGCAATCTCCAATCAAGAAAGTGGTATCGTCTCTTCAATCAGGTGGCAACACTATCCATGGAGTACTTGAAACTCTATCAAAAAGATAAAACAACAAACAAAGTAAGTAATAACAATTTTAATACATATCAAAAATGGCAGACGTAAAAGCTATTGCAGAAACACTAGTAAATTTAACAGTTAAAGAAGTTAGCGAACTTGCCGAAGTTCTTAAATCAGAATATGGCATCGAACCAGCTGCTGCCGCAGTTGCTGTTGCTGCAGGACCAGCTGTCGCAGCTGACGTTGTTGAAGAAAAAACATCTTTTGATGTCGTTTTGAAATCAGCAGGAGCTAACAAACTTCAAGTAGTTAAAGCAGTAAAAGAACTAACAGGATTAGGTTTGAAAGAAGCTAAAGACATCGTAGATGCTGCACCTTCAGATTTGAAGAAAGGCGTAACTAAAGATGAGGCTGAAGCATTGAAAAAACAATTGGAAGAAGCCGGAGCTGAAATTGAACTTAAGTAATATACACCTGTAATCAGGAATTCTGGTT
Source organism: Dysgonomonas sp. (assembly GCA_047974325.1). Taxonomy (GTDB): domain Bacteria; phylum Bacteroidota; class Bacteroidia; order Bacteroidales; family Dysgonomonadaceae; genus QVMP01. Next base: position 42,195 of record JBKECE010000003.1, read on the forward strand.
AGGAACCTTCGCTGAAGAAGGTTCTTAACCTTTTTGCGTCAAAGTAATAAGTTCAATAAATTCAAGATTTTATGTCTTCAACAACAAATAAACAAAGAATAAATTTTGCTTCAATTAAGGATCCTCGACACTATCCGGATTTTCTTGAAGTGCAACTGAAGTCGTTTCGAGATTTTTTACAACTTGACACCCCTCCCGAAAAAAGAACAAACGAAGGTCTTTACAAAGTTTTTACGGAAAACTTTCCTATAGCAGACACTCGGAATAACTTTGTATTGGAATTTTTGGACTATTTCATAGATCCTCCGCGCTACACTATCGAAGAGTGTATAGAAAGAGGGTTGACATATAGCGTTCCTTTAAAAGCAAAGTTAAAACTATATTGTACCGATCCCGACCATGAAGATTTCGATACAGTCATCCAAGATGTATATCTGGGACTGATTCCTTACATGACCGAAAAAGGTACGTTTGTGATCAATGGAGCGGAGCGTGTTGTCGTATCTCAATTACACCGTTCGCCAGGTGTGTTCTTCGGACAGAGTATGCATGCAAACGGAACAAAATTGTATTCGGCACGTATCATACCGTTCAAAGGTTCATGGATCGAATTTGCAACAGATATCAACAATGTGATGTATGCATATATCGACCGTAAAAAGAAATTACCCGTAACCACACTGCTTAGAGCTATCGGATTTGAAAGCGACAAGGACATCTTGGAGATTTTTGATCTTGCAGAAGAAGTGAAGGCTACAAAACAAAACCTGAAAAAAGTTGAAGGCCGTAAACTTGCAGCCAGAATCTTGAAAACATGGATGGAAGACTTTGTGGACGAAGATACCGGCGAGGTCACATCTATTGAACGCAACGAAGTTATTATTGAACGTGAAACGGTTCTTGAAAAAGAACATATCGACGCAATCATCGAATCTGGAGTATCTTCCATTTTATTACACAAAGACACTCAAAATCTGGCAGATTTTGCAATTATCTACAACACATTGCAGAAAGACCCCAGCAATTCGGAAATTGACGCCGTAAGACATATCTACCGTCAACTTCGCAGCGCAGAGCCGGCAGACGACACCAGTGCACGCGAAGTGATCAACAGTCTTTTCTTTTCCGAAAAACGTTATGATCTGGGTGGAGTTGGTCGTTACAGGATAAATAAAAAATTGAACCTGAACACGAGTGAAGACATCCGTGTGCTCACAAAAGAAGATATTATTGAAATCATCAAATACCTGATTGAGTTGATCAACTCTAAGGCTATCGTTGATGATATAGACCACTTAAGCAATAGACGTGTGCGCACAGTTGGTGAGCAACTCTACAATCAATTTGGAGTAGGTCTTAACCGTATGGCACGCATTATTCGCGAACGGATGAACGTACGCGACAACGAAGTGTTCACCCCTATTGATTTGATCAATGCAAAAACAATATCGTCTGTCGTAAACACATTCTTCGGAACCAATGCACTGTCTCAGTTCATGGATCAAACCAATCCATTGGCCGAGATCACGCACAAACGCCGTCTATCGGCACTCGGACCAGGAGGTCTTTCTCGCGAAAGAGCAGGTTTTGAAGTACGTGACGTTCACTATACACACTACGGACGCCTTTGCCCTATAGAAACACCCGAAGGCCCTAACATCGGATTGATTTCTTCGCTTTGCGTTTATGCAAAAATAAACGAACTTGGGTTTATAGAAACACCATATCGCAAAGTTGCAGATGGTAAAGTAGATTTGAGTGAAAGTGGTGTTACCTATCTCGCTGCCGAGGAAGAAGAAGACAAACTAATTGCGCAAGGAAATGCACCATTGGACGAAAATGGAGTATTTATCCTCAATCGAGTAAAAGCTCGCCAAGACGCAGACTATCCGGTCATTGCTCCCGGAGAAGTTGAGTTGATGGACGTTTCCCCAACGCAAATTGCATCTATTGCAGCATCTCTAATTCCATTCTTGGAACATGATGATGCCAACCGTGCATTGATGGGATCTAACATGATGCGTCAGGCAGTTCCATTACTTCGCACAGAGGCTCCAATCGTTGGAACAGGTATCGAAGGTCAATTGATCCGTGATTCACGTACCCAAATTGTGGCAGAAGGGGCAGGTGAAGTGGTGTATGTGGATGCCAGCACAATCAAAATCAAATATGACAGAACATCTGACGAAGAATTCGTAAGCTTCGACGATGCTGTAAAAACATATGCAATACCTAAATTCAGAAAGACTAACCAAAATACAACTATCGACTTGCGCCCAACATGTGCAAAAGGACAGAGAGTCGAACTTGGTGAGATTCTGACAGAAGGATATTCGACTGAAAAAGGAGAACTAGCAATTGGAAAAAACCTGAAAGTTGCATTCATGCCTTGGAAAGGTTATAACTATGAAGATGCAATCGTACTCAACGAACGCATTGTCAGCGAAGATATACTCACATCTGTGCATGTAGAAGAGTTTTCTCTGGAAGTTCGCGACACAAAACGAGGTGTAGAAGAACTGACTTCCGATATTCCTAATGTGAGTGAAGACGCCACAAAAGATTTGGACGAAAGAGGTATTATACGCATCGGAGCTCGTGTTGGTCCCGGAGATATTCTGATTGGTAAGATCACACCTAAAGGGGAATCGGATCCTTCACCTGAAGAAAAACTTCTTCGGGCAATCTTTGGAGACAAAGCAGGAGATGTGAAAGATGCTTCATTGAAAGCTTCACCTTCGCTGAAGGGTGTTGTTATCGGAACAAATCTATTCTCAAAAGCAACCAAGAAAGGAAAGACTAAACTTTCGAGCAAAGCATTGCTTCCAAAACTGGATGAAGAATATGAAGTGAAGCTCGGAAAGCTAAAATCAATATTGGTTGACAAACTTTTGGTGCTGACCGAAGGCAAAACATCGCAAGGAGTCAAAGACTATTTGAATTCTGATATAATTGCAAAAGGCAGCAAATTTACAAAATCAGCTTTCGACGGCATTGATTACGAAACGATACAGGTGAGCAACTGGACTAATGATGAACAGAAAAACGGGCTCATCAGAGATGTCATTGTCAACTATCTCCGCAAATCTAAAGAACTTGATGCAGAACTGAAACGCAAACGTTTCGATCTGACTATCGGAGACGAATTGCCTTCGGGAATTGTGCAGATTGCAAAAGTATATGTTGCCAAGAAACGTAAAGTACAAGTTGGAGATAAAATGGCCGGACGCCATGGTAATAAAGGTATTGTTTCGCGTATTGTTCGCAAAGAAGATATGCCTTTCTTACCGGATGGAACTCCTGTAGATATTGTTTTGAATCCACTGGGTGTGCCTTCCCGTATGAACCTTGGACAGATTTTTGAAACTGTGCTTGGATGGGCAGGAAAAGAACTTGGTGTGAAATTTGCAACACCTATTTTTGACGGAGCAAGTCTGGATGATCTGAACGAATGGACAGACAAAGCCGGAGTACCCCGTTATGGTAAAGCATACCTGAACGATGGCGGCACGGGTGATCGTTTCGACCAACCTGCAACAGTCGGTGTGATTTATATGCTTAAACTGGGACACATGGTTGAAGATAAAATGCACGCGCGTTCCATCGGACCATATTCTCTTATCACGCAACAACCACTTGGAGGTAAAGCTCAATTCGGAGGTCAACGCTTCGGAGAAATGGAAGTTTGGGCATTGGAAGCATTTGGTGCAGCTCACATTTTGCAGGAAATTCTTACAATCAAATCTGACGATGTCGTAGGCCGTTCAAAAGCTTATGAGGCTATTGTTAAAGGTGAACCGATGCCACAACCCGGAATACCAGAATCATTGAATGTGTTATTACACGAGATGAAGGGATTGGGACTGAGTGTGACATTGGATTAATCTATAAAAACAAAAGAATATCTTTCTGCTGCAAAGTGTGAAAGGTATTCTTTATAAAAACAAATTAACTCTTTATACAATTTAAGATATATGGCTTTTAGAAAAGATAATAAAGTAAAGAGTAGCTTTTCAAAAATCACAGTCAGTCTTGCATCTCCCGAAGAAATTCTGGAAAGTTCGAGCGGTGAAGTTTTGAAACCTGAAACTATCAATTATCGTACATATAAACCTGAACGTGATGGTTTATTTTGTGAACGTATATTCGGACCGGTAAAAGACTACGAATGTCATTGCGGTAAATACAAAAGAATCCGCTACAAAGGAATTGTCTGCGACCGTTGCGGTGTGGAAGTTACGGAAAAGAAAGTACGTCGCGAACGCACAGGACACATCCATCTGGTAGTGCCTGTTGCTCATATCTGGTACTTCCGCTCACTACCCAACAAAATGGGTTATCTGCTTGGTATTCCCACAAAGAAACTCGACATGATTGTATATTACGAACGTTATGTCGTAATACAAGCAGGGATCAAGGAAGAAGACGGAATCGCCGAAAAAGATTTGCTGACAGAAGAAGAATACCTGAATATTCTGGAAACACTTCCCAAAGACAATCAGTTGTTGGACGATACAGACCCCAACAAATTTATTGCAAAAATGGGAGCTGAAGCTATCTACGATTTGTTGGCACGTATCAATCTCGATTCTCTGGCTAATAACCTTCGCCACAGAGCTAACACAGATACATCGCAACAACGTAAAAATGAAGCTTTGAAACAACTTCAGGTTGTTGAAGCATTTCGCTCGTCAAAAGGCAAAAATCGTCCCGAATGGATGATTGTGAAGATCGTACCGGTTATTCCACCGGAACTTCGTCCGCTTGTACCTCTTGATGGTGGACGTTTTGCAACATCGGATTTGAATGACCTTTATCGTCGTGTTATCATTCGTAACAATCGTCTGAAAAGACTTATTGACATAAAAGCTCCAGATGTGATTCTCCGTAACGAGAAACGTATGCTTCAGGAAGCAGTAGATTCATTGTTTGACAATTCACGTAAGTCGAGTGCAATCAAGACCGAATCGAATCGTCCGCTGAAATCTTTGTCCGACAGTTTGAAAGGAAAACAAGGTCGTTTCCGTCAAAACCTTTTGGGTAAACGTGTGGACTACTCGGCTCGTTCTGTAATCGTCGTTGGTCCGGAATTGAAGATGCACGAATGCGGATTGCCTAATGATATGGCTGCCGACCTATACAAACCGTTTGTTATCCGTAAGCTTAGTGAACGTGGACTAGTGCAAACCGTTAAATCGGCTCAAAAAATAGTAGATCGCAAAGAACCTGTAGTTTGGGACATTCTGGAACATGTGATGAAAGGGCATCCTGTGCTGCTGAACCGTGCACCAACACTTCACCGCTTAGGTATTCAGGCTTTCCAACCTAAAATTATCGAAGGAAAAGCAATTCAATTGCACCCGTTAGCTTGTACGGCATTCAATGCCGACTTTGACGGTGACCAGATGGCTGTTCACTTGCCTCTTGGCAATGATGCTGTATTAGAGGCTCAAATGCTGATGCTGGCTTCACACAATATATTGAATCCTGCTAACGGCGCACCTATCACTGTACCCTCTCAGGACATGGTGCTTGGATTGTATTACATCACCAAGATACGTCCTATGGCATTGGGTGAAGGCTTGACCTTCTACGGACCGGAAGAAGCTATCATTGCATATAATGAGAAAAAAGTAGACATTCATGCTTTGATCAAAGTTTATGTGCGTGACCTCGATGAAGACGGAAACATTGTGAACGTGATGAAAGAGACATCGGTTGGCCGTGTATTAGTAAATCAACACACTCCGATCGAAGTGAATTATATAAACGAAGTCCTTTCTAAAAAATCGCTTCGTGACATTATCGGTAACGTGATCAAACTGGCAGGCGTAGCCAAAACAGCTCAATTTTTGGACGACATAAAAGACCTCGGTTACACTATGGCGTTCCGTGGATGTTTGTCTTTCAATCTGGAAGACGTAATCATCCCGGCAGAAAAAGAAGCATTGGTTCAGCAAGGTTATGACGAAGTAGAACAGATTATGGGTAACTATAATATGGGATTCATCACTTATAACGAACGTTACAACCAGATTATTGATACATGGACTCACGTTAATTCCAAGTTGTCAAACATTTTGATGAAACAATTGTCTGAAGACAATAAAGGGTTCAACTCTGTTTACATGATGCTCGACTCCGGAGCCCGTGGATCTAAAGAACAGATTCGCCAGTTGTCCGGTATGCGTGGTTTGATGGCAAAACCTCAAAAAAGTGGAGCCGAAGGTGCTCAAATTATTGAAAACCCTATCTTATCTAACTTTAAAGAAGGATTGTCTGTGTTGGAATACTTTATTTCAACTCACGGTGCGCGTAAAGGGCTTGCCGATACTGCGTTGAAAACAGCCGATGCAGGATATTTGACTCGTCGTCTTGTTGACGTATCGCAAGATGTCGTTATCAATGAAGAGGATTGCGGTACACTTCGCGGACTTATTTGCACAGAGCTGAAAAATAACGAAGAAGTTGTAGCATCTCTGTATGAACGCATATTAGGCCGTGTTTCAGTCCATGATATTCAACATCCGCTTACTGGAGAAATCATTGTGGAATCGGGTGAAGAAATTACAGAAGAAAAAGCAGCCATCATACAAGATTCACCAATAGAACGTGTCGAAATCCGTTCAGTGTTGACTTGCGAATCTAAGAAAGGTGTATGTGCGAAATGTTACGGACGTAACCTTGCCACAAACCGCATGGTTCAGAAGGGTGAAGCAGTCGGAGTAATTGCAGCACAATCAATCGGAGAACCGGGAACACAGCTGACTCTACGTACATTCCACGTTGGGGGTATTGCATCCAACATTGCAACCGAAAACAGCATTGTCACCAAATATGAAGGAATTCTAGAAATAGATGACCTACGTGTTGTGGACATTGTGGATGAAACAGGCAAGAAAGTACAAATAGTAGTGAGCCGTTTGGTAGAATTGCGTGTTGTGGATCCGAACACTAAGATCGTATTGCTTACACATAATATTCCTTATGGTTCCAAATTATTTTTCAAAGACGGTGACACCGTTAAGAAAGGTGATTTGATTTGCGAATGGGATCCATTTAATGCTGTTATCATCACTGAAGCAACAGGAAAAATCCAATTTGTAAACGTAATTGAGAACATCACATACAAAGTTGAGTCTGACGAACAAACTGGTTTGAAAGAAAAGATCATTATCGAATCGCGTGACAAGACAAAAGCACCGGAAGCAAACATTGTGGACGAAAAAGGAAATATCCTCAAAACATATAGTTTACCTCTTGGAGCGCATGTTGTGAAAGACGATAAAGACTCAATAAAAGCCGGAGATGTACTTGTGAAAATTCCTCGTGCAGTCGGCAAAGCCGGAGATATCACCGGAGGTCTGCCTCGTGTAACTGAATTGTTTGAAGCACGTAATCCATCTAATCCGGCCGTTGTGTCAGAAATAGACGGTGAAGTATCTTTCGGTAAAATCAAGCGCGGAAACAGGGAAATTATCGTCACATCTAAAATGGATGAAATCAAGAAATATCTTGTTCCTCTTTCCAAGCAAATACTTGTTCAGGAAAATGACTTTGTACGCGCAGGTATGCCATTGTCAGACGGGGCAACTACACCTTCCGACATCTTGGCGATCAAAGGACCGACAGCCGTACAGGAATATATTGTGAATGAGGTTCAGGATGTATACCGCCTGCAAGGTGTGAAAATCAATGATAAACACTTCGAGGTGATTGTGCGTCAAATGATGCGCAAGGTAGAAATCGTAGATCCGGGAGACACTCGCTTCCTTGAACAACAGATTGTTGACAAACATGATGTAATGGAAGAAAATGACAGAATATGGGGCAAGAAAGTGATTGTTGATGAAGGAGATTCATCAACATTTGAGCCGGGACAGATCGTCACAGCTCGTAAACTGAGGGATGAAAATTCTATGTTGAAACGTCGCGATTTACGTCCTGTTGAAGTACGTGACGCCGTTCCTGCAACAGCCAATCAAATACTTCAAGGTATCACCCGTGCAGCATTGCAGACAACAAGCTTCATGTCTGCTGCATCGTTCCAGGAAACTACAAAAGTCCTTAACGAAGCAGCAATCAATGCAAAAGTAGATAGACTTGAAGGCTTGAAGGAAAATGTAATTTGCGGTCACTTGATTCCGGCTGGTACAGGACTCAAAGAATTTGAGAAACTTGTAGTTGGCAACAAAGAAGATTTTGACAGAGTTGCAGCTAACAGAAGAACCGTAGTTGATTTCGATAGTGTAGATTAATCTATCTCGCGATTATAAATATGAAAAGGAAAGGCTCACAAAAATGTGAGCCTTTCCTTTTAGTTTATCATTCATTTTTATTGCATTTTCAAACAAACTACTTTGGCAATATCCAATGGATCTATATCAAAACATTTCAAAGTTTCACTGCAATCTTTGCTACCAAAAAGGGAGCAAGGTTGGCAATCTATCCGCTTAACAATTCTTGTATCATCGGTATCTATCAAAGGCACATACCCATTTTCAGGGATGGTTGCACCCCACAGTGATACAGTAGGGACAGATAAGATTCTTGCTATATGTAAATTTGCAGAATCCATTGTCAACACACAGGTACATCTCGATATTAAAGAAATTTCATCCGCAAAAGGAATTTTATCTACCAACGACACCACTCTAGGATATTTTGAAAGCCAATTATTCACAACCGTTTCTTCTCTTGGACCTGCTCCCAATATAATTATCTGCATTTCGGGCTTCTCCATATACAGATAGCGAATCACCTCTTCCATTTTATCCAACGGATAGATTTTAGGTTCTTCTTTTGAGAAAGGTGCAATTGCAAGTATTTTTTCAGATAAATCGATATTCAGCATTTCGGCTATTTGGGAAATATCACGCTGCCGTATCTTAGAGGCATCGAACTGAGGTTTCAGATTCACATATCCAATATTTTCAAGTACCTTCTTATGCAAATCCAATATTGTGAGTCCATCGGTACATTTATTTTTCAATCGCTCCTCCGAAACTATAAGTGAATAATCAGGTCTTGGCGCTAATATTCCATTTTTTTTGGCTTTATCAAGAATCATTCTTTCAAAAGAATCCAACTGAAAAAAAGCAATTTTATCAATACTCTTCAATAATCTGTTTATCTTGTGCTTCAATAAAGTTTTGTGCCAGCCATATTCAAGTCCCCTGAAGATACCTCTTTGTGATTTCACAATCATCGGTACAAAATGTACGTTTTTTGGCATCTGATCGAAAAAAACATCAAAACGTCCATTTGAGATGACAGTAAATGTGTCATTTTCATATTTCTTTGCTAAACTATAAATCAGTGGTAACGTGATCAAAGCATCCCCTATCCGATGGTACCTTATAATAAGTGTATTTGCCATTCGTTTCTTAGTTGTGTCTTTCTGCTTTATTTTTTTCAGCCAGTTTTGATAAAATAATAGGCTCCCAATAAGTTCTTATATTATCTTTATTCAGACCATGACACCCAAATGGAAACCTTCCATCATTTAATTTAACCGCTTTAGCCGGACGTCTATCCATCGAAAAGTCAAGAGCTTCCAAATAGTATGGAATCTTAAAGTCCGGATATAATTCCGCTGCTTTAAATGACCAAAATAAATCCTCGATGCGAAAGCGGTCATCTCCTTTATTTGAATCTATTATTTGCCTATTATTGGACACTACATTGTAAAAAGTAGATGTGCGCCTAAGTGAAAAGCCTCCATTCCCCACTTTAAATAAATGTGACCGATCTTTGTTTTTTTTCAGATTCAGCTTCCCTAATATTCCATTTATCCAGTTTACAAATTTATTTTCCGGCGAACCAATCCAAGGTCCACCGATATAATCATAACCTTTATTGCACCAGAAAGAAAGATCGTCACGGAAAACAAAGGCGTCTGTTTGACAGATCAGTACATATTCAGTATCGATAAATCTATTATAAAATTCATCGGAAAGCATCAATATGTTATAACCGTCAATCCCGTCAAAATAATAATCATCGAACCTCTCAAACTCTAAGCGATTGGATTTTCCTATCTCGTTAATTCTCTCAACATCTAAACTATTAGGGCAAACAAATACAATAGTATGCGCTGATAGCACATTTAAATTATTAATTAAAACCTTCTCTTCAAGATCCGAGAAATTAACTTTATAGATAGGCACAACCACCTTCACTTGTTCCATTAGAATAATAAATATTTCAATATACTAGAATACATCCATTAATATAGCTTCACACTGAATAATCTTCACACATGTAAGCTTTAAGAGTCAAAGATAAGTATATTCAGTCAGAACCCTTATATTAATATCTTATTATACTAAAAAATAGTTGGTTTAAGGGGGGATAATAAAAAAGTAGACGAGTTCTCCTGATTTCCCAGTGCAGAACTCTTCTTCCTTCTAAAAGATGGCGGTGACCTACTCTCCCACAATTACAGCAGTACCATCGGCGTGGTCGGGCTTAACTTCTCTGTTCGGAATGGGAAGAGGTGGATCCCCGGCGCTATAACCACCTGAATGTCTTTGTTGTCTATCTT
>JBKECE010000211.1:0-5550 GCA_047974325.1 Dysgonomonas sp.
CATAAGTCTGAAAAGTTGCCTATTTCTCAAATTTTTGGACTTCAAGAAGAAATTGCCAAAGTAACGACTAATTTCAAAGGCTATCATACCAGTTTAGCAGCGTTACAGACAGCATATCCACAAGCCCTGAATAAGAAAGACTTCTTTGCGTGGGTTGGATCTCCTTATCCTGGTACTGTTTACAAAGTATTTGCAAACGGTGGTGCATGGACTGACACTGGTGAAGTGCCAACGCAACAGGAAATTGATTTGGCTGAATATGCAAAGAAAGATGAATTGGACACTGTATCTGATAACTTGGACACCACAACTGGCAACCTGGATTCATTAGATAAAAAATTGTACCAAAAAGGTGGTGATATAGATGTGTTTTCTTTAGATAAAACAGCAACATCAGCATCAACTATGGGTGCGTTAGTTGGATATTACATGAATCAAACAGCCATTCGTGGCAAAAACATAAAAGCTGTCACATTTATGATTTCAAAAGCAGGTGATATGGATATTGTTATTTGTTCAAATATCAATACAACATCATCCACTTCACGTGTGCTTAAAAATGTAAATGTTGTAGTGGGTTTCAACTCAATACCAATTGATTATATTTTGGGTGAGAATGAAAGCATTGGCTTTGGTTCACCAACATCCACAGCAGTGCATTTGTACATTAAAGATATTCCAAATCCTGTGGGTGGTGGATTTTACTATAAAGATGCAGATGGAAAGTGGCAAAGTTTTCAACATAATCTTAACTATGGGATTATTATTGAAACAGGTGAAATCAATGGTGATATTCCAACAATCAATGGTAGAATTGATGCCTTGCAATCATTGTTCACTAAAACAACACCAAATTCTTTGGATTTGACATCAGTTAATTATCCAAAAAAGTCAAATGATGCTTACTATGTGAATATTGTGTCAGCAGGTTCAGAACGCACGGTTTTGGGTATTGAATTTTTGGCGACTTATTCAGGAACTTTGAAAGTAGTAAAACATACTGAAGTTACAAATGAAGTGGAAGTTATTTGGACTGGTGTTGTTTCTGCTTCAAGTTCAATTCAACGTTTAGCATTAGACACAGTATTGAAAAAGGGTGAACGCATAGGTACATCAGGAGTTCTGAATTTTAGAGATTCAGCACCTGCAATTGGATTTATTAGCAATGCAGTAGTAGGTTCAGATGAATGGACAACTTATGCAGGATATGAAATTGCATATAGAGTTATTCAAATAGAATCACAAGGCACAGCAGCAAGTGCAGATGAATCCAAAGAAGTTGTTTTATATGAAACAGATTTTAAAACAATGTCAGGATTTTCAGTATCAGGAACATGGAACAATGCAACACCTGCTGCTGCTGGTGCATACCTTACATTAGAAAAGGTTTACAATGTAGATGACAGACGAATGCGTTTGACTGTTGGTATGAAATCAAATACATTCATAAAAATTCCGTGCGCATGGAATGGTTTGAATGCAGGTACTGGTGCAAGTTGTTTTGGTGTTGATTTTGCAAGCAAACGAATCATAATATATGCAGCAGGTAATGGATCGGATGATCAGGTTTATTCAACAGGTTACACAAATAATGTATTGAAATTTGCTGATATTCCTGATGCGATGATTGGTGAACGTGAATATATCATTGAGGTTCGCAAATTTATAAATAATCATATTCTAACACTGTTTGATAAATTAACAGGTGAATCAGTCAGCGTTGAACATGATGGTTGGGGTGCAGGATGTCAGCATGAAAAATATTTGATACTTTATCAATCAGGTGGTGCATTTACATTGAAAAATATGGTTGTATTATCAGTGAACCGTCCTGATCTTGTGATTGTGGGTGATTCCATCACGGATGGTGCATTTGTCATTCCACGTTCACAACGTTATGGTGATATATTGAGAGATGCACACCCTGAACGAAAAATTGTTATATCAGCACGCAGTGGTGGAAGGATCAGTGATGTTCTTGGAAAGTTTGCCAGTGAATATAATATCTACAAGCCACGCAAAATGTCTGTGCTTATAGGTGCTAATGGTGGCAATACGGCTGAAAACTTGAAACAATTGAAGGCTGCATGTGATGCCATTGGATGTCAACTGTATCTACATTATAATACATGTGAGGGTGACAATAGTAATATTGCGGTGAATGCTATTATTGAAAGTTTAGGCTATTCAGAAGGTTGCCGTTTAGATATTGCAACAGCATTGAATAATGATCCATCTAAAAGTGTGAATCCTGCATTGTATGTGTCTGACAAATTGCATCCAAATGCAGAAGGAAATGTGAGAATGGCACAACGTTTTGATATTGATGCGCCATCAATCTTTTCATAAGGTTTAAATGTGGTTTAAATAATATTTAAAAGCCATTCAGATTGATTGAATGGCTTTTGCTATATTTGTATGATTTTGCGATTATAAGAATCGTGAGTGCAAATGTTTTTATGTACAATTCAAATTAAAAATCTGCACAATCGAATTTTGCGATTATACATATGAAAAATAAATATAAAGTGCAACTTTTACATACACTTTGCTCCTGTGACTGTTGGTTGTCACCTTTTAGTTAAAGTTCTGAATAGTGAAAAATAGGAGAGAAACTGACAGGGAGGAAAATCATGAGGAAGTTGTAAGGTTTGTCAGGTTTTAGTTAAAAACCACATATAACAAGATTGGCAAAACTATATTCTGAATAAAGCCACGACTAAATCGTATTAGTTATTTTTATTTATCTTTGCCTTGCTTTTTTTACAAATGAAACAATATAATTATGACAATATTGACTCTTATATCATCAGCATTAAATATAAAAGCATCTCAAATAGAGAAAACAATTGAACTACTCAACTCCGGCGCGACAATACCTTTCATCAGCCGTTATCGCAAAGAGGTAACCGGAGGACTCGACGAAGTGCAGATAGCCGCTATTAAAGAGCAAAATGACAAGTTAAATGAGCTTGTAAAAAGAAAAGACACTATACTGAAGTCGATAGAAGAACAGGAGAAACTAACCCCCGAACTAAAATCGAGAATAGAAAACTGCTGGACATCTTCTGAGCTCGAAGATATTTATTTGCCATACAAACCCAAAAGACAAACCAGAGCCGAAATTGCAAGAAAAAAAGGATTGGAAGGCTTGGCTAAGATAATCATGGCTCAGCAACCGGTAGACGTGGAAACAAAAGCCCTGGCTTTTGTAAAAGGAGAAGTGAAAGACACCAAAGAAGCATTGACAGGAGCACGGGATATAATAGCCGAATGGATAAACGAAGATGAATACGCACGCAACTCTATCCGCAACATATTTGAACGTGAAGCTGTAATTTCAGCCAAAGTAATAAAAGGAAAAGAGGAAGAAGGAGACAAGTACAGAGACTATTTCGACTACTCGGAAAAGCTAAATAAAGCCTCGTCGCACCGCATATTGGCCATACGCAGAGGCGAATCGGAAGGAATACTGCGTGTAAATATCTCTCCGGACGAAGATTCTGCTTTGGACAGGCTTGACAAACACTTTCTGAAAGGAGGCAACGACAATGAATGTACTGTACAGGTAGCCGATGCACTAGAAGACGCATACAAGCGATTGCTGAAACCTTCGATAGAAACTGAATTTGCAGCACTATCGAAAGGGAAGGCGGACGAAGAAGCTATCAGGGTGTTTATCGAAAATCTTCGTCAATTACTCTTAGCCGCACCTTTAGGGCAGAAAAGAGTGTTGGGTATAGATCCGGGATACCGTACAGGCTGTAAGCTAGTCTGTCTGGATGCTGAAGGCAACCTGCTGCATAACGAAACAATATACCCCCACCCACCGCAAAACGAGACATCGAAAGCAGGCAATAAGGTGGTAAAATTAGTTTCAACGTATAATATAGACGCCATTGCCATAGGTAATGGTACTGCCAGCCGCGAAACAGAACGATTTATAACAAACCTGCGATACGAAAAGGAAGTAAAAGTATTCGTTGTCAGCGAAAACGGAGCATCTATATATTCCGCTTCTAAAACTGCTCGCGAAGAATTTCCCGATTACGACGTCACGGTAAGAGGAGCTGTATCTATCGGTAGGCGACTGATGGACCCATTGGCAGAGTTAGTAAAAATAGATCCTAAGTCGATAGGTGTAGGGCAATATCAGCACGATGTAGATCAGACCAAACTGAAAACTTCACTCGATCTTACTGTCGAAAGTTGTGTTAACCTTGTAGGAGTAAATGTAAATACGGCAAGTAAGCACTTACTGACCTACGTATCTGGGCTAGGACCAGTATTAGCACAAAACATAGTTAACTACAGAGCAGAACATGGAGCATTCGGGTCGAGAAAAGAACTGATGAAAGTAGCCCGCATGGGCGAAAAAGCGTTTGAACAGTGTGCAGGATTTCTACGCATAGCTAATGCTGAAAACCCTTTGGACAACTCTGCCGTACATCCCGAGAGTTACCATGTGGTAGAGCAGATGGCCAAAGACCTGAAATGTACAGTAAAAGAGCTTATAGAAAATAAAGAGTTGAAGAAGTCGCTCGATTTGCAGAAATATGTAACCGCATCTGCCGGACTACCTACATTGAACGACATTATAGAAGAATTGGACAAGCCTGGACGTGACCCACGAAAAGGCATAAAAATGTTTGAGTTCGATCCCGGTATAAAAACAATAGACGACCTGAGAGAAGGTATGGTATTGCCGGGAATAGTTACAAACATAACAAATTTCGGATGCTTCGTAGATGTAGGGATTAAAGAAAACGGACTGGTACACATCTCGGAACTCGCAGACCGCTTTGTTTCTGATCCTACAGAGATGGTCTCGCTACACCAACATGTAGAAGTAAAAGTATTATCTATAGACTTGGCAAGAAAAAGAGTACAACTATCCATGAAGAAATAAACAAAGCCGCCTTAAGGCGGCTTTGTTTATTTCTATAGTACCATTTGAGGTTTATGATTTCAATTTGAAAACAATCGGGATAGTAAAGTAAACAGCTACCTTATGTCCGTTTTGCATTCCGGGAATCCATTTTGGCATACTTTTTATCACCCTTACCGCTTCCTTGTCACAGTTGACACTTACTCCTTTCTTCAATTGGATGTCAGATATATCACCAGTCTTGCTCACTACAAACTGTATCGTTACACGGCCTTCTATCCCCATTTCCTGATCTACTACCGGATATTTCAAATTTTGAGCTATATACTTATACATTTCTTCGATACCTCCGGGAAACTGAGGCGGAATCTCAGCAACCAGAATAGGTTTGGCTTCGTCGCCTCCGCCACCTTTGCCTGTACCATCGTTCATTACATCAGAAGCGAATTTCTTCAATTCTGCTGTCGGATCTGTAGATCCTTCCTTTACAGTAAATGCACCCACTACTGCTCCCTTATTATCCAAAACATCTGACACACTTGCCATTTCCGGATCATCATCCGCAACCTCATTCCGGTCTACAATAGTCGGAGGCACAAACTTCTCCATTTTTCTATATACCGGAGGCTCAGGAATATCAGGCTTTACTATATCGGCTATCA
>JBKECE010000260.1:0-2129 GCA_047974325.1 Dysgonomonas sp.
GGAAGTTGATACACGTCGTAGTACACCTTTAACTCCCGGTGTCGATTATTCGGCATACCCTAAAGCACGCACCTTTCTATTTGGTGTTAACGTAACATTCTAAAAAGTTATATCTTATGAAAAAAATAATATATACGGGATTAATTCTCTTAGCATCTTTCTCTACATCATGTAATGACTTCCTAGAAACAGAATCTCCGTCAAAACAAAGTAACGAGAATGTGTTTAATTCGCGTCCAATGGCCGAAGGCGCTCTCATGGGGGTTTATGCATCTATGACATCAACTTATGTATATGGACAAAAACTTTCGGTAAACTGGCAGGGCATAACCGATATTGAAAACTGTAATCTATATATGAACAACTACAATGATAATATGTCTGATTATGGGCCCAATCATTACTACAACAACTCTGCCAACAGAACAACACGTTGGAACGAACTTTTCCGATTTGCCGAATTGGCTTCATCTGCTGTGGATGGCATGAGAAAAGGAAAATATATAAACGACGAGCCTAAACATGGGAAAAGTCTTCTTGGAGAGGCTTTGACTCTGCGTAGTTTAGCATATTACGAAATAGTCAGATTATATGGCGATATACCTTATAAAGAAGGTGTTTCCAACTCTGATTTATCGAATGTATATATCGGAAAAGTAGATCGGGATGTGGTATACGCCGGCATTGTCAAAGATTTGCAGGAAGCGATTGATTATTTGCCTTGGCTAGGAGAAAATAATGCTCCTACAGTAGAAAGAGTAACTAAAGGCTTTGCGAAAGGTCTCCTTGCACGCATATCGTTATCTGCCGGAGGTTGGTCGTTACGAGATGGAAACATGTTTCCTGAAATGAACACCGAACATCACCCCACAATTCCCGAACAAGGAGGGTATTACGTAGGGCGTGTGAAAAACTGGAAAGAATATTACACTATTGCAATGGAACAATGTGCAGAGATGTTAGGTGATGATAAAAACCCTCATCAGTTGGATATAGACTACGAGAACATATGGAAATCCGTCAACCATCTGGATAAAAATGCATTGAATGAGAATTTATTTGAAATTGCATTTGGTGTTGGTCAGAATGGAGATATAGGTACTCTCATGGGATGGGAAGTACAAGGCGGATCAATGTACGGGCTTCAAGGAATGGGTAGTAGTTACGCAACATCTACAATGTATTACTTCTATTCATTTCACAAAGCAGACAAACGTAGAGATGTTACACTGACTTTTGGACGTTGGAACAAGGAAAATTTTGAAGAACTTACTTTCAATGCGGTGAATGTTCACTTTGCGAAATGGAGAATGTATTGGATGTCCGAAGCCTATAAAGCATTGCACCTGACAGCTCAGGGGCGTGTAGCGACAGGAGTAAACTGGATTTTGATGCGTTACTCTGACATCTATCTGATGTTTGCTGAAGCTATGAATGAATTGAATGGCCCTGATCAGCAGAATACGACGGCAAAAATGTCGGCTCGCAATGCTCTGGAAAAAGTACGCGCACGTGCCTTTGGTGAAGGTTCTCCTGCTATTACCGATTATGATTCTAATTTCTTCAATGCCATCGTTAACGAAAGAGCTTGGGAATTTGGCTGCGAAGGCATTCGTAAGCAAGATCTTGTACGCTGGGGTCTATTATCAGAAAAGATAGAAGCCATGAAAGAAAGTCTATGTCTGATGATAGATAATCAACATCCGGTTAAAATATTTGATAAAACCTATCAGCCTTCCGATTTTCCGGAGGTAGTGTATTATAAGAGAAAATCCGATTTATACGTAGATTTTAGTAATCCGAATTACCCTAACTACTATACAAATATAGGAAATGCTCCGGCTGGTTATGAAAAGGTAGACTGGTTTCCTAAATCATACAAGAAACCGGAGACGGGAAACAACACTAATTACAGAGACACGCCGGCTATGATACTGGTTATGGCATCGGGAATAAATCCGTCATACGATTATTCGAGCTTATTGGGCAAAATGCAGAACGGAACGGAGATCGATAACATCTTGCGTAGTTACCCTATCGGGAATAATACTTGTTATTACAGGCATCACTTTGCTATATATTACGAAGACATATATCAATCTAAGGGCAAGCTGGTTAACTCTTACAAT
>JBKECE010000048.1:0-2113 GCA_047974325.1 Dysgonomonas sp.
ATATGCATATCTGTCTTCAAAATCCGGAAATACACTTATAACTCAAAGCAAATATGGCGCAGTAATTCAACATATAGAACCAGCACATATTGAAAATATCCCAGTCCCTATTTTCTCCGAATCCAAGCAACAAGAAATTCACAATCTGATTGTTGAATCAGCAAATTTGAGAGTGGAGGCTAATCGGTTGTTGGAAGAAGCTCAAGCTATTTTAATCGACAATTTGAACTATAACCAGTTGAGCGATAAGCAATGGAAAAGTATACCCTCAAATACGATTAAAAATTCGTTTACAAGTAGATTTGAATCTTCATATTATGTAAATGAAGGTCAAAAAATGGCAAGTCATATTAAAAATAATTGTAGTTACAAGCTATTAAAAGATGTTACTTCAGATATTTTTCGTCCCGGAATCTTTAAACGTATATATGTCAATAAGGGTGTTGTTTTTTTAGGAGGAAGTGATATAATGCAAAGAATTCCGTCAAGTGAAAAGCAACTATCTATTTCTAAAACAAAAGGATTAGATTCTTTGATGGTTAAAGAGGGATGGATTCTTGTAACTTGTGGAGGCACTATCGGTAATAGTGTTTATGTAGATGGCGAAATTGCAAAATGTGCTGCGTCGCAACACATTTTGAGGTTGATCCCGAAAGGTATTCCTGCGGGTTATCTATTTGCTTTTATAAACTCGAATTTTGGCAAAGAGATAATACAAAGATATACCTATGGGTCTGTTATTCCTCAAATAGAGCCTTCTCATATAGGACTTATCCCTATTCCATTACTTAGCGACTCTTTAATTGAGTATATAGACAAGATGACAATCGATTCAATTACAAAAAATGAGATAGCAAAAAAGAAAGAGTTAGAAGCAATCTCCCTTGTAGAAAAAGAAATAGAATCATGGCAACAATCATAAATCCGAAATTTAATACCGGTCCGGTAAATGCGGGCGAAGAACGGCTTTTGAAGTTTCTGGAAGTTAATCTTCCCGATGGTTACTACATTGTTCCCAATGCCGAGTTTGCCAATACCAATCCGCGTGGAGGTGTACAATATTTGGAGTACGACTGTATTGTGGTAGCTCCACACGCCATTTTCAACATTGAAAACAAAGATTGGGGCGGACATTTAGAAGGTAACGACCACGTGTGGTATTTGAACGACTCCGAGCGTGCCAATCCGTTAAAAACCCTGCGTTACAAAACCAGTGTGCTTGCCAGTAAGCTGAAATCTAAAAATTTTCAGTGGAAAGCTGCTTGGATAGAGGGCATTGTTACATTGAGCAATCCCCGACAAAATAAATTCGGACTCGACCGCGAAAGTGATTGCTATCGTGCAACCTATACACTTGGTGATGAATTAATCGATTTTATTTCCAACCACGAGAAAGTGGGCAAGCAAGCCAATGCCATACAAACCATTACTCGCGACATTGTAGATTATCTGAGTGGCGAAAGCTTGAATCGTACTCGCAAGGAGCGTACTGAAGTTATCGGGTTGAAAATTGAAGAAGTCCTTGAAAAAGGTGATGATTTTACAGAATACCTTTGTGTGCCTGAAGATTTTCCCGACAGACGCTACAAGGTGCGCGAACACATTTTAGATGTAGCCGGAAAATCACCAACGGAACAAGAAGTACATAGCAACAGAGTGAAAAATGCATATTCAGCCATTATGCAAATGCCGCTATCACCATATATAGTAAAGCCTGAATTTCAATGGAGTGAAGACCATTTGCGGTTTTATGAGAAAAGCGAATATTTGGACGAAAACAAACTCAGTTCCGAACTCAACCGCAAAACATTCACTCAGCTTGATGCCATTAAAACTGTGTTGGATATTGCCAATGCGCTTAAAATAGCTCATGCCAAAAATATTTATCACCGAGCAGTTTGTCCCGACAATATCTATTTGCTTACTGATAATGCAGCCTTGTCTGGTTTTGGTCGTTCGTGGTTTTCAAAACATATCGACTTGAACTATACAATGGGAGCTCTTTCGGCGGATATGGCAAATCCATATCAACCAGCCGAATTGTTTCAGGACGATGCTTCCACAGCTACAGATATTTATTCTTTGGGAGTTGTTTTTTATCAGTTGATTGTCG
>JBKECE010000069.1:0-1670 GCA_047974325.1 Dysgonomonas sp.
AAAATATATCCAATTCGGGATCGTTCATCAGAATAGGAATAACCGAAGTTATGAAAAATAAAAAATTCTTATAGCCCAATCGCCGATCGCCAACATAGAGTAAATATTTTTTTGGCAAAAGTGTTCTAATATTATCTTTATTAGAGATCTGTAAAGATGACGCATGATAAATAACCGATATTTTGTCGGGATCGACATCAAAAATGTTTATGAGATCTTGCTTCGTATTTTCCGATACAGCAATGATATGAGCCGCTTTTTCCACTAATTTCCTTTTCCGTTTAACGAATCCCAAACTGAAAGTAAACTCCGGATATAACTCCAGAATCATATCATGCACAGTCAACACGAACGGTTTATCTTTTATTATATCCAAATAATAATCATCAAAAAAAGTAGGATGAAATATGTCGAACTCACCGCTCTTTATTTTTCGTATGGTTGCGTCTTTATTTACCTGATACCTGTCTGGATATTTTGACGGGAAAAACCGTTCCAACAACGATGCTATGCGGGCTTGACCTTTGAAACGTCGATCCGGAAGAAACGTATTCTGAATCTGATTCACAAACCTGAAATCGACATTTGTCTCCTTCAAATATTCATTGAACGCATACTCCACTGACACATCAGACTCTACATCTTCTGGCAAATGTCTTATAATTTCAGTGAAGTATCGTGATATGCCACCGGTTCGCTGATGTTGATATATTTGATGATCGTACAATATTTTCATTGTTAGTCTTCTTTTAATGGAATTTCATAACCAAACTTAGTTATATATGGTTTCCAAAACTCCAGATCATATTTCCACCAGGCATGGCAACCAAAAGGTAAAATGTTATTGTTTTTTTCAAAAAGATACTGAGGCGATCGCTCAAACGAAAAACCTAAACCACCTTCAAAATCGGGTGTTTTTATTACCACCCGGGCATATTTGAACATATTAGTCCAAAGCACATCTTCATTTGCCCGTAATTGTCCATCTGTAAATGCTTCAGTTATTTTTGTCTGATCATATCCCATTTTTTTCCAGAAGTTACTTATCGTATTGTGGTATCCAAGCCATATAAAACAATATAGTATTTCTTTCTTATATTTGTTGATATCCAGATTTCTTAGATCGTGCTTTATCTGAGGCATTTTTCGTAACGGTCCTTTCCAGTCAAATACCCTAAGAAACGATTTGATCCGACGGATAGAGAATCCACCATTTCCATTATACCAAAATGGTTTGTTTTGATCATAATCGCCATAATCGGCAAACCAAGGCGATCCTATATAGTCATATCCCTTAGCAGTCCAATAATTTAATTCATCTTTGAAAACGAAGCAGTCTAGCTGATATATAAGCAAATAATCATAATCAGAAAAACTTGAATAGAATGACCTGTTCAACATCAAAAAGTTATATCCTGTTATATTTTTGAAATAAATTTCATCAAAATATTTAACGTTCAATTCAACATTGAATTGTTGTGCTAGATTTCTGTAAAAATCAAGATCAATCGACTGATATGTAACAATATACATATCGTATCTGTTCAAGATTTTAAAACACTGAGTAAGTGAGATTACCTCCCATTCATTAGGAACAGTTTTATATGTTGGTATAACTATACAATTTTTCATTCTAAAATTATCGTCCACAAATATATCTGTAAAATGAA
>JBKECE010000130.1:0-3471 GCA_047974325.1 Dysgonomonas sp.
ATAAAATCATGTGCTGTATTGTCACTAAATTCTACTATAAGCCACATAAGAACTAAGAAAAAGGATAGTTGCGGTTAGTAGCAAAGTAGTAGCAGAGACAAAAGAAAAGTCCGGGAGTTCCCTGTTTATAAGGCTTCCCAGACTCGTTGCTACTATTCAAACTCAGCGCCTAGAATCGTTTTGCAGATACATTTGTTTCTGTGTGATACTTTTAAATCGCTGAATTCCGTGTATTATTTTATTTTTCTTGTGACGTAGATGAATTTTAGAATCAAAATAGAATCACTGTCACAACTCATGCGTATATAGCAATTGGTATTATAATCGCTGATGGTGCAGGGATTTTAACCTGTAGCTGTGGCAAATTAAACTCCATAAATTCGGTGCTCTTAAAAACATCTGTAAATTCTTTTAAGTTATCTTCATTCAAAATATCTAACGTTGTTTTTCTAAGCAGATTTATGCTCTCGTTTTCATCTTTGCACACTTTAATTACTTTACCAAGCACTTTAAAATTACCACCTATTAATTCGGAAATATTGTCATTTTCCAAATATTTTTCCTGTACTGATAAAACAATTGTTGAAAAATCGCTTTTAACAACAAAATCTACCGTTCCTGTAACTTTCAATTCATCTAAAAATAACTTCATCTGTTTTACTACCTTATTATCTTCAGCCTTATTATTTGCAGCTTGCTTCTTATTTCCTAATTGTGGTGTTTCTTGAAATATTTCTGCCATCCTAAAAACATCAATAGCCTTTTCCAATATATTAACCATTGGGTTTTTCTGCAACACTCCTGCTATTTCTATGAAATCTCCAGAATTAATCTTATTAATATCTCTCAAACCTTCTACGCCTGATATCAACAAATCATTTTCTTCTAATTTAGCCTTAAATTTTGAAAATAATGAAACATTTGTATGAACTTTTTCCTGCTTACTCAATTGACTCGTTCCATTTTCTTGCTTTTCATCTAGTGAAGCAGCTAATTCAATTTTCAAGAATTTACTAAGTATATTGCTTGTTGAAAGTCCTGCTTTTGCAGATGCATTATTCGAATCCATTTGCTGCAATGTAGTATTCACTTCACTAACCATAGAAAAACCGTCTTCGATAATTGCAAGCATGTCAATTACAATTTTTTCATTCAAATAAACCGGCAACACTAAACAATCTTTATTAATTTTATTACCTTTCATTAGTTAATCCCCCATTACTCCTCTTCGAATATCGCACTCAATGTCTTTTCCATATCCTTCACCAAATCAACAACCAACGCATTCCCCATCATAAATCTTCTTTTGTTGACTGGCATTTCTATCTTTGCTCCTTTTACCAAACAGTGCTTTGTATGCCCTGTCGGGAACCCTTGGATACGCTCAGCTTCTTCTGGTGTAAGCAAACGAATTTTACCAGTTTTAAAGTCCTTTACGATGTGAGTAGTTCGACTAAAACTTCCTTCTGATGTAAGCATTGTTCTAGCTGGTTTATCATATGCGTCCAGCATTGAGATTGCACCTTCCGAAAATATATATTCATGACCTGTTGTTGATTTACGAGGCAGTTTTTTTGCACCTTTTAAGTATTGCCAAGTTTGTCTATGGTCCTTGGGTAGTCTTTGTTTCGACTCATCACTATGGGTTACTTCCGGTGTCGTATAATACAGCCTTTCCTCTGGAACAAAGAATTTTTTATCAACTTCGTCTTTTTCAAGAATGTCACCTAATGTAATGTGCTCTCCATTATAATCTGGAGTCGATTTGACTGTATGGATAATTCCATTTTCCATAATCCCAGTATCTTCAAAAATGAATTCAAAATGTTCTGATAATTCTCCAATTTCTTTTGGTAATTCTACACTTTTCAATTTTCTCGCATTAATATCATGTATCGGAAATGTCCTACCAAAAAAACCATCTTTTTGCAATACATTTATTAATCCCTGCTCATCATCTTGATTCAATATTTTTGTAATCTGTTTTGCATATTTTGTTTCATTTTTTTTATATGCAAAAATGAAAGTTCTACGCCTTCTTTGCTGATACCCATAATCAGCAGCATTGATTACTCGCCATTCCACAATATAGCCTTCATCTCGAAAACAGGCTAGTATCACTCCAAAATCACGACCTCTTTGTTTGGCTGGTGATTTTATTAAGCGATCTACATTTTCCAATAAAACAAATGGAGGTTTTTTTTCTTCGAGTATATCTCGAATCGACCACCACAAAATACCTTTTTTACCTTCTAATCCTTTTGATGTTGCTAATGACGATGCAACAGAATAGTCTTGACATGGGAAGCCCCCAACCAACAAATTGAACTCTGGAAGAGTCGTTTTATCCACTTCTTCAATATTTTTATTGGTAGTATCCACTCCGTTTTTATCTAAACAAGTCCCAAAATGATTTACATAACAATCATGTGCATATTGCGTACTTTTTTCTGATGGTTCCCACTGACTAAACCATACTGTTTCCCATTTTTCTTCTTTATCTATATCATCTAATGATTCGATTCTATTTAATCCGCATCTAAAACCACCGACACCGGCAAATAATTCACATACAGTTTTTTTCATTAATTTCATCCTTACATTTCAATTTAATTGCGAACATCTATTCGAACGATCGTTCTAATATAATCATATTATACTTTTGTGTTTTTGTAAAGATCTTTATTTCTATTTTCCAAAAAATCTTTCGTCTAACTGAGATAAAATATATGAATTGTTTAACCAAAAGCACTGTTTCGGATATTGCCTTCCATCTGGCAGCTCATAAGTATCCTTTGCATTTTTTCCATGTGGTCTGACATGGCTAACCGGACTGTCCGCTAATCCAGGGAGATTATTGTAATTTTTCCCATTAATCACTTCAACTTTCAGACCTTCCAGTAACACTTGCTTTGTTTTTTCCCATACTCTATGCACTTCACCCTGCAAATCTTGATATGGGATATTCCAAAACTGACATCCCTTAAGTTCTAACTCGTCTTTCTCACTAAATTTGTATATAACAAACATAAAACGTGTCTGTTCTAAATAATTGCCAAAAGTAGAATCTTCCCACTCTTCTTGTACTAATTCCTTGAACTTAAAATTAGGAAATGACATGCTTTGCACAATTTTGTTATTTTTTTCCACCCGAATTGCTTTTACAACAATATTAGCCTTTTCAAATTCTTCTGCATGATTACCAGTAATCCCAAGGATTCTGTATGCCAGAAGAGCCTCTAAGCTCTTTGGTCTTCTTTCATAATCAATATGAAACCTTGTGCATAACTGCTCCACTGTATATCCTTTGAACGCATTAATTTTCTCCGCTACATAATCTTCAAATGATTCAACTTCAACATCCTTTATAATAGGTTCATAGGTTGACTTACCCGGAACAATGTAATTATTTAAAACATATGTCATGTAGGAAGTTTTAAACGAAAATGCCCTTGGTTTTGCTGGCTCATT
>JBKECE010000159.1:0-5655 GCA_047974325.1 Dysgonomonas sp.
ACTACCTCCAACTCCAAAACTTTAAATATTTTCATCAACAATTCTGACTTCATCGAAGTTTGTCCAAGCTCGAAATTGTTTATTGTTTGAGTTGAAGTGCATACCTGCTTAGCAAGCTCGGACGGGAATCAGTCTTAAAGCCGCTTTAAGCCGCAAAATGCACGTTTTCAAATAGTTTTGTTTTTTCGCACGTCATCACAAACCGCACAAAACCGCTTTGAATATGGTGTTTTTGTACCCATTCTAGCTTTGTGTGTATTCTCAAGAAGTTTAATTTCCGAACCCAAATCAACCCCTTCCAACCATATCTCGATACTTTTTCAAGGTTTCAAGCATTGCATCAGCAAGCTGAATGTTGTAATCTGCATTTTCTTTTGTCATCGACATGAGCATGGCATTATAATTGCTCTTCGCTCGCTCGATGGTTACTTCTTGGAAAAGGATTTGATTGTCAATTCCGAAATCCTTATGAGGTGTTTTATTTGCTTCCCCATGGAGATAGGCTTTCAAGCCTCTTTTTAAAAGAGATTGAACCTTAGGTATGTGCTTTGGATTGTTTTCATCGAATGAAAACAAAAACTCTTCGATAAGCAAAACAACACCTCCAGTGTTTAGCTTCTTGCTTACGTGTACAAAGTGGGAGTTAGCAACTTTGTTCTTTTCCTCGATGAATTTCTGATAAACATTATCATCGAAGAAATATATTCCTTTAGCAATAAAGCCACAAGTCTGATGCGTGCATAGCACAAAGTCGTAAGGATAAGCATTGCGACTTCGGTCGATGAGGAATAAAGGGTAAAGTCTTTTTTCTGCCATATTTTATATTTTGAGATTTTTTTTGGGAACTATTTTAAGGTTAAGTTCTGTTAGTATCTTCGATAAAGTTTCAGAGTTTATTGTCCGCTGCCCAGTTTCAAACGAGCAAATAGTTGATTTGTTCACTCCGACTTTTTCTGCCAAGTCAGATTGGGTTAACTTTTGTTTTTTTGCGTTCAGCAAAAATAATTTCGTGTAGCTCCATGTTATTTTCGTATTTGGGTGAAATTTCCATCTGCAAAAAGGCTTGCTAAGCCACTGAGTTGCTTTAAGCGAAGCAGCTCATCAGCATCCATGCCGATGTTTTTTAATATCCATGCATCACTCATGCCTGCATCGACAAGCTCCGACACAATATTAGTCATTAATTCAATATCATGTGTGCCACGAGCTCGATTGTGCCGAATGGTCGAAGCCATTCGGTTTGATACATCCTTTTCGATTACCACAACGGGCATCATTCCGTTTTCTCGCTCGTAAATGTCTTTATGTGTTTTCATCACCGTGTAGCGATGAAAACCGTCAACGATTTCGTATTTATCAATGTCTGCCAAGTAGTAGCATACTATTGGCATGGTATATCCATCTTCCTTGATGGATTGATACAGCAGCTTCATCTCGGGAGGTGCAACTGCATTGGGGTTGTAGCTGTTTGCCTGAATCTTATCAAATGGCACAGCTTGCACATTATACACAGGTGATTTCATAATATGTTGTTATATTTTTCGACTACATTTTTTCGTTTGATTAGCTCATTTTTTGTTTGAGAGAATCCCATATACTTGCACAGGTGATCATTTTTCATGATGCAGATGCACATTCGCTTGAATGTTGGAATTTCTTTAAATTCAGATATATCAATATCATCTTGATATGCCATGCGCACGGGCTTCTTTTCTGTTTTGTAATTGGTCGTTTCGGATATTGAAATATCAATGTTTCTATCTTTCAATTTCTGAATAGTTTCCTCCGAAAGAACGCCACCTTTTTCTTTCCAAAACTTGATGCTAGTTGCGAGCTTTGATAGATAATTCTCTTTGGTTTTGATTGGCAAGGTGTCGAGTAGAAAGTACATATAGCTTTCCCATGTGTGGTTCTTGGGCAGCTTGATGGACTTCCAGCCCATAGCTGTTGTTCCTCCATAGATGGCTGAAAAGTTCACCCCATCGACACGCCCAACCATCTTTGCCCAATTGTTGGGGTCGATAGCCTTATAGAGCTTTAGGCTATCAATGGCGCAATCGTTGAATGGACTTGCTACTCGCATCTTATCTATGGTCAAGCCTGCCTTGTAATACAAATCATACAATTCATTGTATTGCCACTTAAATCGACCATTAGCCACCCAAACGTCTTTGGCTCGCCAATCAAATATTGGATAAGCATTACAGGTATCATTGGTAAACTTCCGTGTCCATGATTTACGCTTCCACTTGTTGATGTTTCTGTCGGCATAGATGGCTCGCCATCGGTTCAGACTTTCATCGGCACGAATGCCAACTAAGCAACAGGTCTTTTCTGCGCCCTTATGGCTATGATACCAGCCTAAGAAAGCTTCTTGAAAGTCGTAATCCCACATTCCTTTTTGAAAGAAATCAAATTGATGATTATCTTCAGTGATGGCATAAGCAGGAGCATCTCGCACCCAAATATCGCGTTTGTCTGCATCCCACGGAATCCAATGATTGTCATTCATTGAAGTGGCACATTGAGCCGATATGGGCAAACAGATATGATATACATCGAGTATGTCACTATTCTTGGTTAATTCATCGAACACATAATCTGTGGTCATTTGGTATTGTGCTTCATAGTCGATATGAAACACACCGAGTTTTCGGTCAAGATTATTCTTCCTAATATACTCAATACAGAGATTGAGCAGTATACCACTGTCTTTCCCTCCAGAGAAAGACACATACACATTGTCAAACTCTGCAAAGATGTAATCTAGCCTTTCTATTGCAGCATCATAAACATTCATTGTTCGTCTTTCATTAGTAAATCAAAATCACTCGTTTTGTCAATGTAATATCTGCCTTCTTTCGTGCAGTATATTATTTTCTTATTCTCGATAATTGCAACGATAGGGAAGTTTGCACTATCCCTATCGAAAAGCAATATTTTGGCTTCTTTGCTTGAGCGAATCCTTACAGGTTCGCCCAGCCTTTGCCTTTTGAATGCTGAATTTACTCATAAGTCTTTTTTTATTTCAGTGATGGCTTTCATTTTGAAGTATTCTATCATATTTACTTTCTCTCTAATATTTTTATCAATCAAACTTTCCAAACCGACATCGCCAGTCAGGTCTAAATACTTGCAATCCTCTTTTTGCCCTGTGCGATAGGTTCTGTTTCCGCTTTGATTGCGCAAAGCCCAATCAAATGTTTTATCGAAATAAACCGTGCTGTTATACTCTTGGAGATTTAATCCAAATGAATGCTTCTGATAGCTCAAAACCTTAGCTTTGGGGTATCTTTCCGAACACTCTCGCTGACTTCTAATGAACTTGCAGAAAATAATTGTCGTGGCTTGGTCGTGGTTCTCAAACCACGCATCAAGCACTTCAAATTTATTGGGTGTGCAGCAATATGAATGCTGCATCTTTTGAGTCATTGACAAAAAGAAATTGCCATTGCCATGTAGGAGGTATTCATTTTCCAGCATGTGCTGTTTGATGCTTGCATATTCGGCATGGTCGTATTCGTCCAGTCGGTATTTCAATTCAGAATATCTCGTTTCGACATCTAAAGATAGGTCGCACTCATATATAAAGTCGTCTATCAGGGAGTGAAGATAGTCGATATTTTCGTACCCTGTGATATATTCTTTTGAAAAACTTCTTCTTCCATGCTTATATGTAACTGTTTGATATTTACAAAATGTATTTTTAAATTCGGCAATATCCATATTTAATATTTGGGGCGAAAGAAACTCCATTTGAGCCCAAAGGTCTAGTAAATTCCTACTTAACGGTGTGCCATTGAGTATTAATTTATATTCTGTTTTCTTTGATATTTCCAAAGCTCTATTAGTTCTTTGAGCAGAAATGTTTTTAATCTTGATGCTTTCGTCAATCACAACGCACGGGGTTTTTGCCTTTCCAATAATCGCCAATGTTTCAAGATATATGCGGTCGCTTTGACCGATACTTTCAATGCCTACATAGTGGGCGTTGCATTTAAAACCGCCCCATTTATGAATCTCGTTTTTGACGCATTCAGAACCATCTCGAATAGTTCCAAGTGGAGCAATCCACAGAACTAAATCAATACCGGGTATCGAGTTTACAAGCTCAAGAGCTACCCTTGTCTTGCCTGTTCCAGCCTCCATGAAAAGCGCACCAACTTTTTTGTTGATGAGCTTTTCTTTGGCTGATAACTGTTGAGATAATAAATCCATTAGTAGTCATTTGGATTTACATCGTTGCAGTATGGAAACTTGACTTTTCTATATCCTTTGACAATACCTCCAAATTCTTTTCTGTATAATACAGAATTGTTTGTGAACGGAGAAAACTCTAAATCTATTTGCTTATCCCAAACGACTTGTTCATAGTCTTCCACAATAAGCCTACAAATCTCTTTTTGTAGATATGGATCGTTATAATGCGTTCCCGGAGCATCAAAGTACTTCATCCACTCCAACAGTCTTTCATTGTTTTCTGTATTCTCAAACTTCACATAGGCATACCAGTTGTCGGTTATTGCATTGATGATTTCTGTTTCATTATATGGATCAACCTTTATCCATGTTGATTTGCCATACTTTTTTTGCTCTTCAGTGCTGCTTCCAGATACGAAAACAGCAATATTTTCTTTTGTTACTTTCATCTTTCTAAGCTTTTAATGGTACGTGGTTCGATAGGATTTTTCTTGCTTGGATTGTGAGTTTTTACAATCTTTTTAGGTGCGTAAATTGCAACATCATTGTCGTATTCGCTATGCACCATATACGCACTCTTTTTTTTGCTGTATTGCAAATTTTTCCGTTCTAAAATCCATTCGGAAATCCAAGCTGCATCAGATTTAGAAACATCTGAATCAATGCCAAAATATTGGCTTGCAGGAATGAGAGCTTCGCTGCCATCAAACGCTACGGCTTTGTAGCATTTGTTTGAGATTGGGTAAAATTCTGCCAATC
Organism: Dysgonomonas sp.; assembly: GCA_047974325.1. Classification (GTDB taxonomy): domain Bacteria; phylum Bacteroidota; class Bacteroidia; order Bacteroidales; family Dysgonomonadaceae; genus QVMP01. The sequence continues at coordinate 4,960 of JBKECE010000159.1, forward strand.
TCACAGAATAACATTTTGTAGTCATAAAAAAGAACCTCTATTGTATCCCCGAGGTGTGGGGATTTCGATATTAAAAAATAGCTACTTCTTTTTCTGTTTGGTAGCCGCTAAATCCTAGTGCTTTTATTTCTGCAACCAGTCTGTGTTGGTTCTCGAAATCAGAAATATCTTGAAATTGACGCTTTGAAATGTAAAATTCAAGTTCTTTTGCTCGCATTTTCAATGTTTTATTAGCAAAATTGAGGAACATTTTTCTTTTACTTCTAGTATCTGCATTTTCAGCATGATTTAAATATGACTGATATTCGCTAGCTACTGTTTCTGATATGTAGTTCTTAAATGCATCTAACATGATGTAGTTTGCTTGCATATCGAATAATTGTGATTCATCTATTTCATCAACCTCTAGTGTGCATTCTTCTATTATATCTCCTTTTTTATTGTAAAGGTATTTATAGTTTTCTGCATATTCCATTGTTTTTGAGTAGAACTTAATTCGGTTTGGATTCTTCTCTTTCCCTGTCGTATTGAATATTCTTGAAGCTCTGTTTTTGCAGTTGTATCTATAAACTTTCATCTTATTAAACCTCTATTCAAGCCCGAGGTGTGGGGATTCTAATATTAAAATATAGCTATCTCTTTTTCTGTTTTGTAACCGTTAAATCCTTGTTCCTTGATTACTTTGTAAAGATAGTG
>JBKECE010000208.1:0-3415 GCA_047974325.1 Dysgonomonas sp.
GCGTTTACTTTGTACACGGTCAGTTTTAGTTGACTGATGTTGGCTGATTTTACCGAAATCTGAAGCCGGATATTTGGTTTTGCTACTTTTTCGTTTTCGGAATGAATGCTTTTTTGTAGAATGGTGTTTCGGATGTTTTTCAATAGTCCGATACGCTTGTAGTTTGGGTATTGTTTAATCCCACTTAGCGTAATTTCATAGGCAGTTTTTCGATTTTTATCGGTGTCTTCATCATCCGGATGGTCATCGTTTTTCTGTAAATAATAGGTGGCTTTTTCAGCCAAGACTTCCACTACGGCTTCATTTTCACCGTATTGTTTTTCTAATTTTTCTATTGCTACCTGATAATCATTGTCTTTCATCGGATTTTCGAAATTCAATTTCTGAAGTTCCGCATATACTACTGCCGGTTTGTTGTTCTTCGATTTCTGAAAATCAATGATTTGATTGTAGGTTTGTAAAATGTGTCCTTGAATGAAAGCATCGTTTGGTTCATTGACAATATTTGCAGAAATACCATCCGAGTAGATTTTTCCATCTGTATTCGTGAAGTTTTTCAGTAGATCAATCTTTTCATAAGCCAAGAAATCAAATAAAGTTGGCTGCATCGTACGGCTGTCTTTTCCTTGCTCGATAATAGCTTCATAAACTTTAGAGTCGGTTTCTTGTAAGATTTTGGGGTTGGATATGGCAAGTTCCAACTGCGTAACAACTTTATCGGCAAAAATATTCTTTGTCCATTCTTTTATGTCATCGGGGATGGCGCCTTGGAGATCCGTTCTTTGATCAATTGTCCAGCGGTTGTTTTGATAGTAGTCATTGTACAGGCTTGCCACCATCGTATGTATGATCGCTTTCTCTGCCGGATTGTCGCTTTTTTCTGCGTATGCTTCAAATTCTTTCAAAAGAGGTATGGCTTCATCGGGATTTTTGTCGGTTAAGAAGCGCATCCGATAAATCATTGCTTTAATAATTTGGGGCGAATTTTTGTCTTTCCGGGCTTGGGTCAATATCGCATCAACTTCTTTCAGCGCCGACTCAGGCATCTGATCTTGGGCGAATTTTTCTACTTTTTTCCAACGAAGTTCCATGATTTGAATCGTATTTTTTTTTGATTGTTGAGCTGAAATAACAGGAACTACAATTCCCAACGTAATAATTGCCGATAAAATAAAAGAAACTGCACGCTTCATGTGGGTATTATTTTGTATTATTAATTCGAAATGTCGGATAACTTTGTACAAATATAATACTAAAGTGTAATGAATGAAATAAAACTTCATTGAATTATGGCTAAATATCTGATAATAATAGGTTTAAAAACGAAAATCTGACAATAAACTGCAGATTTTTGTTTTTAGAATGTGCAACTTACTAAAGGATATAAGCGGTATTTTGTAACGTATTTTTTTGTAGTTTTCTGAACTATCCGGTTTGACGGTTATTTATTTTACGCCGGGACATCTAAGTGATGCAGCTTAAATTTATAGAAGTCTCATAAGGGGACGATCCCAAAATTACACACTCCAAAGCATTGAAGTTAGAAGTCCTCCTCTTGACGATAACCGTTGAACATACGCGACACAATTCTTGATTATGAATCAGCCATGTAAACTAAACTTGACACACAAGGGGGGATGATTAATGGCGTGTTCTCTGCCTGTTGCAGACAAGCAGGTGTCCTTAATGAAAGATAATACATTTTAAACACATGAAAACTTCATTATTATTTTCTCTTATCAAGTTCATCCTGTGTCTTCTGTCGTAGTCCTGGGTTTTCCAAAATCATTTTTCGTTGAATTTCTTCGGGATATCCGGCGCGAATTATTGAAGGTGGAAGTCCTTGTTCGTTTTTCAAAAATTTTCCGTTTTCTTCCAGTTTGATATTTCCGTCTAAGAATTTTACCAATAGGAATTCTCCCAGTTTTCTCCATTCGTCGTTGGTCGCTTCGGAGATATGCATCACGTAATCTGTCAAGTAGTTCCGAGCTTGCATTTCGGTCATGTTGGTAGCATTTTGCTCAATACCGGGCAGTTCTTGCTTAAAAGCCGTTTCCAGTTCAACTTGCTTCTTTTTGATATCTATCATCATCGGTTGGTATTTACCGTAGGCAAAATTGGAAACCCTATTAAAAGTCCAAAAAGCTGATGTTGACGAATAATCAAGTAAACTTCCGTTCGTTTTATCGAAGCACCAGGGCACCTCATTTGTGCAACAGAATATTGGCAAATACACGTTGCCGGCTGCATCATCCACGCCGAACCAAAGAATTCCGCCGATGTAATTGTGAAGCCAACTACGCAATTTGGATACAAAGGAGAATCCGGTCTGCTGGGTAGCGATGGGACTCTCATGTCCATACAGTACACTATCTACTATAAATGTCAATGGACTAAAGCGAAGTTTGCTTCCAAATGCTCCTGCGGCTACACCTTTAGTCATGTCAAATTCTGTCCCTTCGTACTGATCTCGCATAAGAGCTTTCAAATCATCAACGTTCAACTTTCGATTGGGTTTAATCCAAAGTGGCATACGTTCTTTTGTCTCGCCTTTTACATAGGTTACATATTTATCCATCTCCTTGTTTACATTTTTGAAAAAAGACCATACACGAGCTTCACAGATACGTAAACCGGAATAATCGAGCGGATTATAAATATCCGAGAAACTGAACTCGCTATCTTTTCCATTGAAATAGCCTTTTTCGCGAGCAAAACTGATTACATCGGGCGAATACATGCAATTTTTTTTGTCGTCAAACGGGATGGTGGTAATACGGGCTTGATTGGCGTGTGCTGAAACACAGTCATCGGGTACGCGTTGCGCCACCCAGACGGCTCCCTTCCGGGCGGAGCCTTTACCAATCATTTCCAGTATCCAAACCTCGTTGGGGTCAGCAATGGAAAATGATTCCCCCGAACTGTAGTATCCATATTCCGCTACTAAGTCTGTCATTACTTTAATCGCTTCACGAGCGGTACGGGAGCGTTGCAGGGCAATGTACATCAAGCTTCCGTAATCAATGATTCCGGTCGTATCAACCAATTCCGGACGCCCCCCATAGGTTGTCTCGCCAATGGCAACCTGATATTCGTTGATATTGCCAATAACATTATAAGTTTGACGAGCTTGTTTTATATTTCCCAAATATTTTCCGGTATCCCATTCGTAAACGTCAAGCATTGCTTCAGCGGGATACATAGTGGCCGGATAATGGTACAAGGCTCCAAAAAGATAATAAGAGTCTGCGGCATACGAGATGAATGTCGAACCATCAGTAGTAGCATTCTTGCCGACTAAAAAATTGGTACAACTCCAAGCAGGAATTGAGAACTGTATAACAGTTAAAGCGATTAGTAAAACTTTTTTTGTCATAAATGATTGCTGTGTTAATACAACTTAAAAATTAGAAAG
>JBKECE010000312.1:0-1654 GCA_047974325.1 Dysgonomonas sp.
CCGATGCAAATAGCGACAATCGCACAATATGTGACAATGAAAGAAAGCGTATTAGATTTAGAGACTATTTACGCGATAATCACCCTAATGTGCACGCTCTTCTTGTCAAAATTTATACCAAACTGTCGAGAAAATTCTGATGAAGAAGCTAGCAATATTTGCTCATTATGATGCTGAGAATGCAACCGATCAATATTTAAACGCAATTTTTAATCAATTGCTCCCTCTAGTGGATAGAGTGCTCATTATCACCACATCTGGTTTTGAACCTACAGAACTTGAAGCAACAGCAACTAGTGATAAAGTCACTGTCATTAAGAGGGAGAATCAAGGATATGATTTTTACTCCTATCGATATGGTTTATATCATGAGAAAGACATACATCAATACGAACAGATTATATTGTTGAATGACAGTTTTTACTGTCTGGATAATTTTAATGCAAAGACAATACTAGAGGCCAGTCGAAATTTTGACGTATATAGTATAACGTCTAGCAATCAGATAGCCTTCCATCTACAAAGTTACTTTCTTGTGTTTAACAAAAGAATCATATCGTCAAAATGGTTTTTCAATTTTTGGAAAAACGTTTTTATGTACAAGAATAAATTCAAGATTGTTATGGACTACGAAATAGGTCTATCCTGTTCAGCAATTGCACATAACTATAAATTAGGAAGCGCATACAAGTGCACTCATGATAAAAATCCAACCCATCATGATTGGCATGAAATAATGGAAAACATCGGGATATTAAAAATTGATGGGATTAGAAACAGAATAATAAAAAATGGCATTAATGAGCTTGCTAAAAACCCCATATTCATTAGCCATATTTCTCGAACAGAAAAATTCTACACCAATAGAATTTTGAGTGGAAAAAAAAACATCATCAGCGGCAAAAACTTCTTTGAATTCATCAGCACGAAAAATAAAAAATCTGATGTCGCAATAATTTTACACCTTTTTTACCACGAAATGCGACATGAAATAAAGGAATATTTTTCACGTATTCCATTCCCCTTCGATCTATATATCACTGTAACAGATGAATCAAAAATTAAATGCGTGATTGAAACATTCAATGGCGTTGCTAGTGGCTTGTTTATTTCAGTTGTTGAAAATAAGGGGTGTGATGTAAAACCATTTATTGATGTTATGAATAATATAAACTTCGAACAATATGTCTGTGTAGCAAAAGTACATAGCAAAAAAAGTACATATAGTAAACATGGGGATGAATGGCGACAGGAGTTATTCACCAACTTATTTCCCAGCGCATTAGAATTATATAAATTGAGAGACCGATTTCGCCAGAATAAAATTGGAATAATGGCGAATAGGAAAAACTACCTTTCTAACGAAATATATTGGGGCGCAAACAAGAATCGATTTGATTTTTTATGTGAAAAACTTAACGTTCCACATCAAAAAAGAGAGCTTTTTTTTGTCGGCGGAACTATGTTCTGGTTTAAGCCATCTGCAATTTATCCATTAGTAAAAATAATTCGTGAAATGGAATTCGAGGATGAGCTAAATCAGCAAGATGGCACATTAGCTCACACAGTTGAACGACTTATCTGTATCGCAGCATATAGTAAAGATTTTGAGTGCCATGAGATAAGCGAGCCGTATGAAATGATAACGGCATGC
>JBKECE010000315.1:0-4701 GCA_047974325.1 Dysgonomonas sp.
CCAATTCACGGTATTTTTTTCTCAAATCCAAAGAACGGCGAACGATCTCGTCAAAACTTGTTTTATCCATATATTCATCTTTTTTTGTCAATTCTATCTGCATGAATGTGAAAGATTCACTAAGATAAAAAAATAAAATATCGAACCCTATATCTCTCCATCAAGATTATCCGAATTCATTAAAATTGATATACTTTTGCATATCGAAAATAAAGAAAGATTATGGCAGGAAAGAAACTAGGTTTGGATATTATTTATGGTGTGCTTTTCGTTGCACTATTTGCCTGTGCAGCTATGTTCATCGCCGAAACTAACGCAATGAAATATCTGTCCTTCAGCCCACTGATTGTGGGTATATTGCTCGGCATGTTCTACCGCAATATTTTTGGTGCTCGGATGTCACAAAAATTCTTGCCGGGCATCGCTTTCAGTTCCAAAACTATATTAAGAACAGCCATTATATTGTATGGATTCAGGCTGACCATCCATAATATAATAGGCGTTGGCCCTATGGCTGTCATGACAGATATAATTGTGATTTGCGGTACTCTCGGATTGGGCTTGCTGACCGGAAAACTGTTGAAACTCGACAAAGAATTAGTTTTGCTGACATCCACAGGGAGTGCTGTTTGCGGGGCTGCCGCTATATTGGGCGTAGAACCTATTTTAAACAACAAACCTTATAAAACGGCAATAGCCGTATCCACGGTTGTTATCTTCGGCACAATTGCTATGTTCGTGTATCCGTTGATGTTCAGAAGCGGATTTTTCCAACTCACACAGGAAGAATGGGGAATTTATACAGGAGCCACCGTACACGAAGTTGCACACGTTGTTGGTGCAGGCAATGCAATGTTGCCTCAGATCTCCGACATTGCGATAGTAACAAAAATGATACGTGTTATATTTTTAGCTCCCGTTCTTTTGATATTCGCTTTATTCCTTGCCAAATCGGCAAAAAAAGACAGCAGCAGCCACTCATCGTCTATGAAGATCACAATTCCTTGGTTTGCTTTCGGGTTCATTCTGGTCATTGGATTCAATTCCCTGAACCTGTTTCCTCAGAGTGTTGTTTCCGGCATCAACTTCACCGACACATTTCTGCTCACGATGGCTATGACAGCCCTCGGCCTGAACACCGACTTCCGAAAGTTTAAAGAAGCTGGGTTCAAGCCTTTTATCCTCGCACTGATCCTATTTATCTGGCTCGTGTTTGGAGGGTATTTGATTGTGAAATATTTGCCGTACCTATTCAGTATTGTCTAAACAGAAGATCACAAGAACACCGAAAATTTCCGGTTCTCATTTTTTTTCATCATGAGAAGTAAATCCGGCGATGCATAAAGCCGCGATCATTCTTTCTTTATTATATCTCTTAGATTGGTCCAGCCTCCGCCGTTGTAGACATTGGTGAAACCTTTTTGCTCCAATATATCTTTGGCTTTACTACTTCTGTGTCCACTGCGACACACAACGATGACATCCTTATATTTTCTCAATGACGAGACTGAATCGGCAATGGCGTCGAGAGGAATGTTGACCGAATTCTCCAAATGTCCTGAATTGAATTCATCGACAGTGCGCACATCGACGATCAGTGTAGAGTCATGTGAAGCTATCTCCTTCAGCGTTGCAGAGCTGCTACCTGACGACTGACCGCTACATGATTGCAATGAGAAGAAAGACAGCAAAACAGAAAGTATGAACAATTGTTTTTTCATCTTGCCATTTCTTCTATCTTCGTTACTGCTTCTATCTTTTCCAATAGCTTTGTGATTTCCACTTCTTCTTTCTTGATCACTTTCAGTTTGCTCTTTCCTGATTCGGTGAGAACAAAATACATCTGACGTTTGTCATCTTTACCCAATATACGGTCAATAAATCCTTTATTTTCTACCGATTTTATGACCTTTGATGTGTTGGATGTGGTCAATCCCAGCATCTCCGCTAGTTCGGTAGAAGACAATTTGTCTGATTTCAAACTACAGAGCAACATTCCTTCGTTGAGGCACAAATCATGTTTTTGTTGAAAAAACTCTTCAAAGTCACGAATAGAACGGTATATATCCCGTAAAGTACAAAGTGTTTTCATTTCCTCTTGTTTTATTGAATTCTTAATCTCGATCATCTCTTGCTTTGTCCTTTGCTGCAAAGCAATGCAAAGTTACAAGATAAACTTATTTTTTCAACAATATTTCGTCTATCGCTTTCTTCAATTCCATTTTCGGCACAGCACCCTGAGCCATACGCGGAGCCTCGTCCATAGGAACAAACAGCAGGGATGGAATGCTCCGGATTCCAAACAAAGCAGCCAATTCCTGTTCCTCTTCGGTATTCACCTTGTATACATATATTTCACCCTCATATTCACCTGCAAGCTCTTCCAACACGGGTGCAATAGCCTTACAAGGTCCACACCAATCTGCATAGAAGTCAATGATGGCAGGTTTGTCTCCCAGATATTTCCAATTGCTGGGATCAGCTTCATAGTTAGCTACTTTTTTCAAAAAGTCGATTTTATTTAATGGTATTGCTTTCATCTTTGTTTCTTTTGCTTTATTAATTTCTTTACTCTTTCCGTTATCAGAGCTTTTTGTTTGTCCACTGCAAGATATGAAGGATATGCCCACAATGCAAAGCAGTATAAATAGATTTTTCATATTCGGCCAGATTATATTGTTTATTCTAAAAACCTCGCTGTTCAGATGAACCTCGACCAACATCCGCCGTCGTACACATTGCCAAAACCATTCCGTTTGAGCATACTCGTGGCACTTCTGCTTCTCATTCCGCTGGCGCACACCAAGATAAAAGTCTGTTGTTTGTCTAGTTTCGAAAGGTTGGAATCAATTTCATCCAGAGGTATATTTTTTGAATTTTTCACATGACCACCGTTAAATTCAGTGCGGGTGCGCACATCTATCAAAATAGCTCCTTTGTTGATCAATTCTTTCAGATCATCGTGAGAAGATGATTTGAAAAGGCTGTTAAATGCGTTTAATATGCTCATTGTTGTTTATTTTCTTTATGTCCAAAAATCGAGTTCAATATAATTCCTCCCATCAATGCCCCGAAAACGATGCTCATAAACGGCGAAGATGTGATGGGACAAGTGCCTGTAGTGCATCCTACATAAGACCAATAGAGGAAACCTCCCACTCCACCGAGCAATCCTCCTGCAAGATACGACCAGTTTTTCTTTACTGCCTTAATGATATTTTCCATCTGTCTGTGATTTTATATGTTTTCAATACAAAGATAAATAAAGTTTTCTATAAGAATATATTTCCAATAGAAATATATTCTTATTTTATATAAATTCTCATTTATTCACACTTGATTTAGATAAACAAATTCACATTCGCGTTTTCCGCCCTGTCCAGATAAGCAGCTACTCCCCCGATGGTGATACCGTCCATCAATTCTTCTTTCTTTATCCCCATCACGTCCATAGACATAGAACAAGCTATAAATTCCACACCGCTCTCCCGAGCTTGCAGCATCAGTGATTCGAGGCTGTCTATGTTTTTGCTTTTCATTATATAGCGCATCATCTTTGCACCCATTCCACCCATATTCATTTGGGAAAGGCTCAGCTTACGACTGCTCGATGGCAGCATCATGCCAAACATTTTGCCTAGAAAATCTTTCTTCATTCGGGGTTTATTTGTTTTTTTGATCACATTCAATCCCCAGAAGGTGAAAAATATGCTCACCTTTTTGCCCGATGCCACAGCACCGTTGGCAATGACAAATGAAGCTAAAGCCCTATCCAGACTATCACTGAAAACGACAAGAGTTTTGTTTCCTTCTCCGCCTTTCGATTGCAAATCGGATTCTTGCTTTGCCGCTTTCTCGACCAACGCGGTGATGATCCCATTCTGGTTTTCCATCCCGATGAGCTTCGCGCCCATCATCCGACACCACCCATTCAAATCTTCACCAAATGCCTGATCCGTAACTTTTATCTCCAAACGCTCACCCACGTTTATCCGGTCATAGTTCTTTTTCAACTGCATGATAGGACCGGGGCATTGCAGTCCACAAGCATCAATAGCAATGGTATTGAATGTTTGTTTTATCTCGCCATCGTCCTCTATTGCCTGAGGAGAATCACACAATGTATTGTCCGGTTGTGTATCTGCCAAAGCGCAAGAATAGGTTTTGTATCCACCCGACAAGTTATACACTCTATCATAACCATGCTGAAGCAATATCCGACTGGCAATATACCCTCTGAGCCCAACAGCACAATATACGACAAGCGTCTTATTTTTCGGTATTTCTGAAAGGCGGTCGCGAATGTCATCGACAGGTATATTCACCGCTCCATCAATGTGCCCGAAACTGTACTCTTCTTTGGTGCGGGTGTCTATCAGCATTATATTTTGCTTTTTCAGCTCCTCTATTTCATTCCAATGGACAATGTTCACCCTACCCTTCAATATGTTTTCGGCAACAAATCCGGCCATATTCACAGGATCTTTTGCCGATGAATAAGGTGGCGCATAGGCATGTTCTATTTCTTGCAAATCATAGACTGTGCCGACTTTTTTGATGACTTTCGCAAACAGTTCAATACGTTTGTCAACTCCATCATAACCAACACCCTGCGCACCCAGCAGTTTTCCAGCTTGCTGCGAACAATTTATCTTTATGGACAACGCCAGCGAGCCTGGATAATATCCTGCATGCGAACTT
>JBKECE010000012.1:0-1994 GCA_047974325.1 Dysgonomonas sp.
AGACGCATATCTTTTTCAGGAACTGCGTTTTGCCTCGGATATTCCTTAGGACGAATAACATACATGGCCATGTATTTGCCTTTATCTACATTTTCGAGCTTGTAATAACCATTCTTGTCAGAATATGTTTTGTTTATGACTTCAAAACCTCTGGAAAGGAGTTGAACGACACTGCTGTCAATCGGATTTCCTTCAAAGTCGGTCACTTGTCCCGATATGGAGACAGTGTTCTGTGCATAAAAAGTCCCCGCCGATACAAAAAACAAGAAAAAGAGAATTATTTTTTTCATCTCATCTAATCCAATTTTAATACTGCCAGAAATGCTTTTTGAGGCACTTCTACATTGCCCACTTGTTTCATTCGTTTCTTTCCTTCCTTTTGTTTTTCCAACAATTTACGTTTGCGGGAAATGTCTCCACCATAGCATTTGGCAGTTACATCTTTGCGCACAGCTTTGATCGTTTCACGGGCTATGATCTTAGCTCCGATAGCTGCCTGAATAGCAATGTCGAATTGCTGGCGTGGAATCAATTCTTTCAGTTTTTCACACATCCGACGTCCAAATGTAACGGCATTGTCTACATGTGTCAAAGTTGACAGGGCGTCCACAGGCTCTCCGTTCAGCAAAATATCAAGTTTCACGAGCCTTGCCTCACGATAGTCTAATATATGATAGTCGAACGAAGCATATCCTTTCGATATGATTTTCAGTTTATCATAAAAATCAATCACAATTTCACCCAAAGTTATATCGTATGTGATCTCTACCCTATCGCCCGAAATATATTCCTGTTTCAGCAATATGCCTCGTTTGCCAAGACACAGAGTCATAATAGGGCCAATATAAGTTGTGTTGGTAATGACCGAGGCTCTGATATACGGTTCTTCTATATAATCTATGAGTGTAGGATCAGGCAATCCTGACGGATTATGAACCTCTTTGACATTTCCTTTTTTGTCATGTACGAGATAGGAAACGTTGGGCACAGTTGTTATCACATCCATATTAAACTCCCTGTCGAGACGTTCCTGAATGATTTCCATATGCAAAAGACCGAGGAATCCACATCTAAATCCAAATCCCAATGCTACTGACGATTCAGGTTGAAACGTGAGCGAAGCATCATTCAATTGTAATTTTTCGAGCGAAGCACGCAAATCTTCAAAATCTTCACTCTCTATCGGATAAACACCTGCAAAAACCATCGGCTTCACTTCCTCAAATCCATCAATTGCCTTATCACATGGATTTTTCACATGCGTAATCGTATCTCCGACTTTTACTTCCTTCGATGTTTTAATACCGGATATAATGTAACCAACATCACCGCATGAGACTTCGTCACGTGGCGACATTGTCAGTTTCAGCACACCAATTTCGTCTGCTTCGTATTCTTTCCCTGTTGCAAAAAATTTGACAAGATCTTTCTTCCTGATTGTCCCATTCATAATCTTAAAATATGCGATTATTCCACGAAATGAATTAAATACAGAATCGAAAATCAATGCTTGTAATGGTGCATCAGGATCGCCTTGCGGGGCAGGAATTCTATCTATTATGGCTTCCAAGATATCATAAACGCCTTCGCCGGTTTTTCCACTGGCTCTTATGATGTCTTCACGCTTGCAACCAAGCAATTCGATGATCTGATCTTCTACTTCATCGGGCATGGCGCTCGGCAAATCTATTTTGTTCAAGATAGGGATAATCTCAAGGTCATTTTCTATCGCCATATAAAGATTCGATATGGTCTGAGCCTGAATACCCTGAGCAGCATCGACAATGAGTAATGCACCTTCACAGGCAGCTATCGAACGCGAAACTTCGTACGAAAAATCAACGTGTCCCGGAGTATCAATCAGATTCAATTTATATTTTTCATCTTTATAGAGATAGTCCATTTGTATGGCGTGACTTTTGATCGTAATGCCACGTTCACGTTCAAGATCCATATCGTCCAACACCTGCGCTTGCAGATCCTTACCCTCCACC
>JBKECE010000141.1:0-6201 GCA_047974325.1 Dysgonomonas sp.
ATCTCTTAATCCTGATTTATAGATATAAGATTTTCTGACATGTAACAGCTCCTTGTAACCGACGCCATGTCGACCCGCCGATACGCGTTTTAATCCGGTATTAGTCCCTAAGCCGTAAAGACAAAGTAATAAACGTTTTTGAAGTTCATCCCGATTAAGCCTTTCACTGGAACGTTGTGTTCTGAAGCATTCTGTAAATCCGATTCTTAAATCGGCTTCTTTGAGTATATCTAAGAGGCTTGTCATTGGCCAGGTAGCTTGTATCTGACCTTTCAGTTTGTTTATGTTGACAGGTTCCGGCTGTTCAGCCAGAGGAGATAGACAGATGTGATTCTTACTGTTCGCCAGTAAGCGTACCTGCTTGTTGCCGGGAATTGATTTGTTCAATGAACAAAGAGCTTTGCACATACTTTCTCTGATGTTATTTATGAACTCCCCGGCATCTTGTGTAATACCGAGGTCTTTATAATAAAATTCCCTATTAATATTGAAATCTTGCGGTAAATCTTCGTCCGGATTCCGATACCTGTCAGCGTCCTGAACCCAAATTTCTTTGCAGCGGAGTTTTTCACGCAGCACTTGCAAAACACATATTTCATAATTAATACGATTAATTCTTCTTTCGCCGTTATCATCAGTTTCTATCGTAATCTCATGATATTTTGGACGGACTACACCATCAATAGGTAGATTATCCGAAAGATAATAATATTGTTGGTTTGAGCCTTTATGTTCCTCCAGCCACTTTAAAGCATTGAGTACGGGTCGGTGCATGATATTATTTGAACAGAACTTCATGCATCCAAGTAGCTTGGGAACCATACGTCGGTAATGATTACTGTAACTGGAGCGTATTATTTTGTGTACTTCTTTCTGGTAATTTTTTCCGGAAGACTTGTATTCTTTGACCAGATTGTTTAGTACTTGTACGCCGGCAACAGGATAAACTACTTCTTTTACTGTGCTGTCAGGATTATTCAGGGCAGCTTCAGCTATTCGCATCAGAAGGAGATCCTTGCCATAGACCTTCCGGAAATCCTGCATCAATCTTTTAGTTACTTTCTTTTCTGCTCTTACCGATAAACGATGAATAATCTGTATTAAAAGTTCTACCAACCCGTCAATAATCTCGCTTTGTCGGGTATAAAAAAAGATACTCATTAATACGTAACGAATATGAACAGGATGACGTTTGAGTTCCCAGGTTGTTTCAGAAAGGGCACGAGACCGGATACGACTCATTATTTTAGGATTTAAAGAGGAAAGTTGTTGTTCGGGAAATTCCAATTGATTAATAAACTCCAGCTTTTCTATCTCTTTCAATACCGAATCCAGACTTACTCTTCCCGGATCGGATTTAAGCGATGCAAAGTTCATAGACTCGGTTTTATCCTCCAGGCAATAATCAATGATGTCTTTTGTTTCATCGGGTAATTCATTGCTGATATTTTCGAAAAGTGAATTCTCAAATTGGAAATAAACCGAATTTAAATCCCGAATGAGTTCTTTCTCTGCTGGTCGGTCAATTTTGTTATGATGTAGCCATTCGTAAACATACTCTAATGCTTCTGATGTGGAAAACCCTTTGGGGAATATGGTCTGACATAACCAATCTTGGATTTCCTTTTGATCACTTTCTAGGAATTTCCGTATTCCAAGGAAGTCTAAAATTTCTTGGCGATGCCTTCTTGCTGTTCTATCCTCCCAATCATAGTAAGATAAAGTATTGTCCTTTTTATTTCCAAAACCCAGCTGTTCTAAAATATACTGTAAAGCAACGCCAGTAAGATCATTTTTGCTTTCAGGAAAAATACCATAATACTGATAGTGCTTCAATTGCATGCAAAAAGCCACATGATTCTTGTAGGGTTTTGTTTTGAGGAGTTGTAGCTCTTCATAGCTTAGAGACCAATGTCTGCCAAGTTCTTCAGCATCCCATATTTGCTTCATGATTTTTCTTAGACAAGTTAAGAAAATTTACTGAATCAGAAAATTCGTATATTGTATCCAGCTAAAATACACTATTTATACATCTATTATATACTGATACAGAGGTGAATAAAAGAAAGTTGTCCGTTTTCGCAGCTATGTGGTCATTGGGCCAATATAGATCTTGCAACATATTTTTTCCCGTCCCATTGTGCAACAGCCTGTACCATATCTTGTAAACAGTAAACAAAAGAAAAACCATAAGACCGAAGTGTAGCAATACGTTTTGCTAAATTCATTATTTTAATTGTTGGGGCTTCATCCAACAGGACAAAAGACGGCTTCCTGCCTCTTTTACTCATTTGGGATAAACAAGCATCTACAACCGTAGCTAATATAGGAGATATTGCTTCCTCTGTTTCGCTAGGATCGTTTACTATGGAGATAACAGACCTGTTATCATCCGCATTCAGATCTAAGGGTACTTCATCAGCCCCCAGAAGATAAAATATTTCTGGGCTTGCTATTTTTCGTAAAGCTGCCGCTAATGTAGAATATAAACTACCTGTTTGTCTTGAATTGGATAAACCCGTTAAAAACACACTTGCTGCAAGTTCTGCTCTCGGATCTTTACATATCCAGTCAACTAATTTTTTAAATGGTTCTGTAAGGGTTATACCCTCTGGACTTTTAAATTTTTCATGGTGATTATCAGCAGCCAATAAAAAAGCCGTAAGAAAAGGTAAATTACACTTTTCGGGATAATCTTTTTTTAATCTCCATATCACACCCGCTATAAGGCTTTCGCACCCGTCTTTAAAAAATTTTGAGGCTTCTGATGAAGCATCGCTTTGAGAAAGATTCATAACAAATGTACTAACCAAACTATTAATACTTGATTCGTTATTCATCCTTTGTGGTGCTATGGGATTTATTCTTATACTCCTGTTTACATCTGCAGGCGAAAAAATATTAACCTTAATATTCTGTTTTTTAAATAACGGATAGGCTATTTCTGTAAGTTCGTAAAACTTATAATCATATATAATTCCCGCAAATGAATGTTTAGCGTAATGTTTCAGTAGAAAATAAATAACACTTGCTGTTTTTCCTGCCCCTGATGCCCCAGAGATCGCAACACCCGTATTAATATCTTCCCAGTAAAATTTTTTCTTTGATTCGTCTAAGAACTCTATTCTAAAAGGGTTATCCTTACTTTTACCTTTCTCTTTCTTTTCAAATATACTTATCGTAAGTAATGATAAAACCAAAGAGGGTAAAGCAAAATAAGTTATATATTCAACAATAGAACATGATATGATATTATACAAAACAAAATATCCCAACACATATATTAATGTTGAAAATATAAAACCTATGTTCTTAAATTTAACAACTAAATAGGTTATAACAGTCACAAATAAAATGACCGCAAGACAAATAGCCTCTATATGTAAAGTCGCGTAAGTAAACATTTTAACTCGTTGTTGTTTAATATTACATACTATCAGTATGCAAATATATAAATAAATATTACCGCATTTATATATTTATATAAATATATATTTATTTATACGAATATTATCTTTCGATTTCCTCTTTCGATATAAGTTTAGATACTAAACTTGCTGCTGCAACATAAGGGTTTACTTTACCAATAGTATTGGTAACACCCGTAGTTACACCTTTAGATAGTAAGTTTTTATTTATGTATTGCCCTACATTTTTTATCATATTATAATTAGATAATACAGTCATAGCGTAGGGGTTTGCTCTACCAATATTTTGGAAAACTTCTCTATACATTAAATTCTTACTTATTTGTTGACTGGTTCGGCTTATCATTTTATAGTTAGATGAAACCGCTTTTCTTGTTGCTATATTCTTTTGTTTATTTTCTACTAAAATCGATATTCCTTTTATTGCTGTTTTCGTAATTGTGTAATATGGTTTTGCATGGGCTAAATACTTTAAACCTGCATCCTGAATAATTTTGTTAAATATAGGGTTTTGTAAATTAATTCGCTCTCTATTTGTAGAATTTTTTTTAACAGTTGCTTTTTCGGGTTCTGTATAAAATTTTTCCCAGTAACGTTTTTCGGCTAAGACTTCTTTGTATTTCTCGGGTTCATCTTTTGCTAGTTTTCGGGCTTCGTATGTTTCTGCCCAGCTACGAGAATAATTAAAAGATAAATCAAAAGATTTTTCATTTTCAGTAACAAATTTATTTCGGTCAAAACCTATTTGACACATCTTTTCTCCAACCTTAACCATTTTACCCGCTTCGTCCTTTTCAAGGATGGCGACTTTATGTTGTGCATCATTACGGGCTTTAGCTAACGGGCTAAGTTTAACACATTGTTCCTTATCTCTGCGGGACACAACAATATGAATATGATAATTTGCACCCGATTTAGGCATCATTTCAGTAATAACCTTATCTTTCCCGTTCTTCCGCACATCACACTCACGAATAAGAGTTTTCTTTAATTCGTCAATCTTCGCCTGTTGTTTCTCTGTTGGCTTTGGGTACTTCTTTTCTAATTTATCAATCTGCCTTTGTACCTTTTTATTTTGCTTAACTTCTGGGCTGTTGTACTTCCAATATCTGTCTTTTTCAACTTTCCCATACCAAACAAGATCCTTATTATCTTTTATATGTTCCCTATTAAAATTCTGGGCGTAATTATCCATACATTTAATAGCATATTCTTTATATAAGTTTCTGGCGATTTCCTCTTTAACCTTATATAGATCTTCTCCTACTCCTGCAGCTTCTAATTTTAATGCTTCAATATGGGCTAATAAATCAATGTGATCTATTTCCTTAGCTGACGGGTTAAATGTAAGTGAAAAGAAACGGGATTCGTCTTTAGATAGACCTTTGCAATTTTTATCAATCCGCTCTATCACTTCAAATTTATCTATATCGGAATTTTCACCATTAAAAAAAGGATCTGGCTGTTCTACTAATTGATTTTCCTTATCAAGATAATTAGCAAAATCCCTTATCTGGTCGTTTTCCTTTTCCAAATAATTAATAAGATCGCTACAACCGCCTTTTTTATTTGGTGTTATTGTGATATACATTTTCTAACAAAATTCTCTATTATCAAAAAATCTTCTTCTCGAATAGACTTCTTTCGACCTGATGAAGTGGAAGCAGGATCTTTTATTATCATTTTAAAAATCTCAACAGCTTCATTTAAGCGAAGATCTACGGTTTCCTTTTCGACTTTCAACTTATATATATCTTCATCCGTATTTTGTACAGGAACAGAAGACGAAATATTTTGTTCGGGTTCTGGATCTATCGGGTTATTATCTTCTATAATTTCGTTAATCTGCATATTAGAAATAATGCCCGTTGTATCTGTTTCAATCCTGACTAATGTTTTAACAATAGCCCCCAATTTATTTATTTCAATATCCTTTATAACAGATATTAAAAATTCCAAGCGGGATGCAAGATTTTCTATGTTACTTTCTTTCGTTTTTTCTCTCAATAGATCTCCATAATCAAGCCTATTTTTAATTATATACATGGCTATCTTATCAATAGCATCTATTAAAGAAACTTTCGATTTTTTGGAAAAATCAAGTAAAATAGAGTGCGCCTCTGGTGAGATCCGAAGTTGCTTATAATTCATAAGTGCAGCATTAAGTTTATGCAAATGATTACAAATATAATAGTAAAAATCAAATATTTATATACATAGATAAATTTTTGCATACAATTTTTACATACAAAATATACAAATGTAAATAATTTGCATACAAATAAAAATATATAAACTATTGTTTATTAATAGTTTAATTATTAACAGAGTTTCAAATTATCGGGCTTTGCCCGATAACGTCTTGCTTTCTTTTTTTTCTGCAATGAAATAAAGAAAAATTCAATACTATGACCGTAGGGAATACCGCTTTTTTTTCTTCTTTTCTCATTGGAAAATAAGATACTTAATTAACCGAAATATCAAATTAGAATCCTAAACGTTTGGCGTGTGTTTTTGTGCGAAGCAATACAAAAACCATGACAAACAAAGACGACACAATGCACAAAATTTCATCCATTAGAAAAGAAAAAAAGAGGAATTAATTCCTCTTTTTTAATATATAATATTCTAGTTCATGGGGATTATCTACACCACATTCACCATAGATAAGATCTTCAACAGACTTTTCAAGTTCAGGACTTTTTATAATAGTTTCATATATGAATCCTCCCATATTGTAACTAAGTTCCATTGAGATCGCTTTTAAATATTC
>JBKECE010000204.1:0-1940 GCA_047974325.1 Dysgonomonas sp.
CACTAGCGAAGCTATTCCATAAGTAATGGCCAACCTTTGCATAACACCAAGTATTCTGAGATGCTCGAAGTTAGTTACAGACCTCAATACGCGTTCCCCTATAGCAAGATTATCATTAGCCAAATGATGAAAAGTTGCAAAAGATACAGATAGCCACGACAAACCCAGCCCGATAAGGAATATGATACAGGTACGTTTTATAATTTTCTGTAGTAGCGATTGACTAAACTTAAAATCATATTTACGCAACGAAATAAATGTAGATATCCCCATAATGAACATAAAAAATGGAAATATGAGGTCGGTTGGAGTTAACCCATGCCAAACAGCATGACGCAATGGCGTATAGATATGTTCCCAGCTACCGGGGTTATTAACCAATATCATTCCGGCAATGGTAATCCCTCTAAGTATGTCTAGCGATAATAAACGATCTGATTTCATTTAAACAATATATTTTATCTATGGAGCTATTTCAAAGAATAATAAAAGCGAATTTGAAATTGATTTTGTCTGAAGTATCTCGTTAGTCTGGTTTTTATAAAATACAATTTTAACTAAAACCTGACAAACTTGTACATTTTTTTCTTGTTTTTCATTTGTCATCTTTCCTACCTCAACCTGCTTATACACCTGCATATAGATAAATTTCAGTTATTCTCTGTAAGCCTTTCCCTGTGTGGTGCAAGCATTATCAAAACTATTAATTCGCATAGTTGATAAAACTCTTTCTCTAAAAGAGTTCCATAGATATATCTTTTAATCTACAAACTGTGGTGTACGTGTAGTGAATCCACTATTGTTCAACCACGTAAGGTGCCAAGGCAAACGAGTAGTAAAACTCGACCAATCCCGGGTACTACCCCATGCCAATTCTGAAAAGGCCTGAAGAGAAGGGAAGACATGTTCTCCAAATTTTGTTTCATTGGGAATCATTTCTGTCCAAACACAAGCCTGAAAGCCTAGAACATTACTTTTTACTATCCCCTTAAAGTCTGGTTCGAATTCAAATTCATACAAAGATTGCAGCAAATCATCGGAAGGAGTTGCACTAAAATAAAAATGTCCCCACTCCATAAATATCATTGGATATCCTTGTTGAGTAATTTGTGCTGCCTGATCCGGCAACCAATTTCTCCAATAAGTATATGTAAGATTCTGAGGATCTGACGGAAGGAAAGAATCATCCCAAACCATTACCTGTTTGCCTTTTACATCTTTTGTATAATCAGCCATTTTCTTTATAAAATAGTTTTGAAGTCCATCTTCGTCACCCAATTCTTCATCTTCGATTAGTTGTTGACAACGCTCACATTTTTTCCATATGTCTTTTTCTACTTCATCGCCTCCAATATGAAAATGTTTACTTGGAAACAAATCAGCGACTTCCGATATTATATCTTGTATGAATGGATAGTTTTCAGTTTTGCCTGCACATATAGGATATGAAAATTCTTCTCCCCATCCTGCTTCGCCGGTACAAGATAACTGAGGGAAGGCTTTTATAGCCGCAGAGAAATGTCCGGGCATATCAATTTCCGGAATAACTTCTATTCCACGTTGTGTTGCAAACTCAATAAGTTCTTTCAGCTGTGCTTGTGTATAATACCCTCCATATTCGTTTCCTGAACGTATAAAGCGAGAATCTATTTCATAAGTTGGATCAGTTTTAGCCAATTCTATGCATTTTTTATCATATTCGTCGAAAGGACGCCAAGCCCCTATTTCAGTTAAAGCAGGATATTTTTTTATTTCAATACGCCATCCTTGATCGTCTGTCAAATGCAATTGTAGTTTATTTATTTTATACAAAGACAAGCAGTCTACCAATTTTTTAAGATAATCCATAGTAAACATATGACGAGCCAAATCTATATGAAATCCTCGCCAAGCTTTTTTAGGAGCATCAGATAAAGTTAGAGTAGGTATGCTTTGCTTTC
>JBKECE010000273.1:0-12648 GCA_047974325.1 Dysgonomonas sp.
GTTGGTCAATTGTACCATATATCTTTTTTGTGGTCGGATCTGCCATTTCTCCAGATAGGAAGAAAAATCTTCCGTGAGAATTTTATCCCACTGATTCCATTTTGCAAAATCGCTGAGTTCACCCGCCGTAAGCGTTCCGGCCGCTATGTCGTCAGCAAATTCAGCTTCCGAGATCATTACACCAGATACTTTTCCTTCCGACGCATAGTCTGCTGAAATGCTCATGCTGGCAGCTGTCATGTCTTTCTTTTTCATGACTTCATAACCGACAACAACCACTTCGTCCAAGGCATGGCGATCTTCTACCAAGACTATTTTCAGATCATTCTTGCTACCATCAATTTTTATTTCCTGCGGTTCTGTTCCTATATATCTGAATTCTACAACATTGTTCTTTTTCAGGTCAGGGATATTCAATACAAATTTTCCATCCACATCAGTTGTTGTTCCTAATGTTGTTCCTTTCAGGATTACGGAAACCCCGATGTATGGTTCACCTTCGGTGTCCAAAACTGTTCCTCTAAGTGTAAAAGACTGCGCATAAATGGAGGCAACGCTCCATAAAAATAGGCTAATAGCTAAAATTCGTTTCATAAGTTCCGTGTTTAATTTTACTCTTTTCTCTATTAGAGTATCATTGTTGTGTTATTCCATAAATTTAATTAAAATAAAAATCAGTCGGCAGGATAGACCCATAGAGTGATCTTTCTTAAATTTTCAGCGATTCGCTTTCTTTTTTTGCGTGTGAACCAAGATTTCGGATCGTGCAGATTGAGTCCTCCGACGGTGACACCGGGACCAAATAGTGGTCCATCTTCAAAGAAGAGTCCCGAAAAACCATCCCATCTGAAATAAGGATCATTGTATCTGTTGCTTACAAATCCGCCTTTATATGTAATATCTACACTTACCTGCGGAAAAAGATTTTTCAATGAATTTGGAGGTATGTATCCACTGGGAAACGTAGATACCATCGGATTTATACTTGGTCTCAGGTCTTTATTTTCAATTTCTTTTTTCTGAAACCCTTTCCTTAACATTTGTCTGTTCATCTCAATTTCGGGATTCAGTGTTTTCAGCTCAAAATCATGGTCAAATGATTGATTAGGTTTTATAGATTGCAACAATTCTTGTTTTCTTCCATCCGTAACTATCTGGGAAAACAGTTTTGTAGAACATCCTGCAAGAATTGCTAAAATGACTATAATAAGCTTAGTATTTCTCATTGGGCATATGGTTGAACAGTTTGCTTATTTCAAAGATATGTTTTATTTCGTTAATATTCACAATAACACAGCATATCATAACCTTTTTTAGCTTATTGGATAATAATCTGCAATTTTGTTCATTCTCTGTTCCTAGAAGCACATCAGAACAATATGCCAATAGATTTTAATATTTCATTGCATTATATTTTCATTATATTTGTGCTGAAATAAAAAACAAGGGTTCAACCTCTTTTATCACTTTAAATTAGACTTATAAAATATATGGCCGACGACAAGAAAATAATATTTTCAATGATAGGAGTAAACAAAACCTATCCTCCTCAAAAACAAGTTATAAAAAACATGTACCTCTCTTTCTACTATGGTGCAAAGATTGGTATAATTGGTCTGAATGGATCAGGAAAATCATCTCTTCTAAAAATCATTGCAGGCATTGATAAAGAATATCAAGGTGAAATTGTCTCTGACAAAGGCTACACGGTTGGCTATCTTGAACAAGATCCCAAACTGGATCCGAACAAAACCGTAAAAGAAATAGTGCAAGAAGGTGTTCAGCCTATTATTGATATTCTGAACGAATATGAAGAAATTAATGCAAAATTCGGCTTGCCTGAATATTACGAAGATGCCGACAAAATGGACGCTCTTTTTGCACGCCAGGCTGAGCTTCAGGACAAAATAGATGCTACTGATGCTTGGAATCTGGACAATAAGCTAGAACGAGCAATGGATGCTCTACGCTGTCCGCCTGAAGATGAACTGACGGTGCACTTGTCCGGAGGGGAAAAACGCCGTGTTGCACTCTGTCGCCTGCTGCTTCAACAGCCGGATGTGCTACTTCTCGACGAGCCGACTAACCATTTGGATGCCGAATCCATTGATTGGCTCGAACAACACCTCCAACAATATCCCGGAACTGTCATTTGCATCACCCACGACCGCTACTTTCTTGATCATGTGGCAGGATGGATACTCGAACTCGATCGGGGCGAAGGCATCCCTTGGAAAGGAAATTACACTTCATGGCTGGAACAGAAAACCAAGCGTATGGAACAGGAAGAAAAGCAAGCCAGCAAACGAAGAAAGACTCTTGAACGTGAATTGGATTGGGTGCGAATGGCTCCCAAAGCCCGTCAGGCTAAAGGAAAAGCCCGTTTGAATGAATACGAGAAATTGTTGAATGCCGATCAGAAAGAACGTGAAGAAAAACTCGAGATATTCATTCCGAACGGTCCTCGTCTGGGCAACATGGTGATCGAAGCCCAAGGCGTTGCCAAAGCTTTCGGAGATAAACTACTGTTTGACGACCTCAATTTTTCGCTGCCACCAAACGGTATTGTCGGCATCATAGGTCCCAATGGAGCAGGTAAAACCACACTCTTCCGTTTAATTCAGGGCTTGGAGCAAACAGACAAAGGAACATTTAAAGTGGGCGAAACCGTTAAAACGGCCTATGTGGATCAAGCCCATGAATCCATAGATCCCAATAAAACAGTCTATCAGGTAGTATCAGGTGGCACTGAATTTATCCGTGTTGGAGGCAAAGATATAAACTCGCGTGCCTATCTATCGCGCTTCAATTTTGCAGGAGCCGATCAGGAAAAGCTTTGCGGAGTGTTGTCTGGTGGAGAGCGAAACCGTCTGCATCTGGCTTTAACCCTAAAGTCGGAAGCTAACGTTTTGCTACTCGACGAACCGACGAATGACATTGATGTGAACACCCTCCGTGCATTGGAAGAAGGTCTGGAAAATTTTGCCGGATGTGCAGTTGTCATCTCGCACGACCGTTGGTTCCTTGACCGTATATGCACACATATACTTGCTTTTGAAGGTGATTCTAATGTCTTTTACTTTGAAGGTTCATATAGTGAATATGAAGAAAATAAGAAAGCCCGAATGGGAAATACCGAACCTAAACGAGTGCGCTACCGTAAACTCACAAATTAAAAATCATTAAAATAGAGTATGTTTCCGGAAATATGCTCAGATGAATTCAATTTTTACTTACCTTAGATATATAAGACAATGCCTGAAACATAAAGTTTCGGGCATTGTATAAAAGAGAAGTCACGCACTAAACTGTATTTAAATGTGCACAAACTTAAATACAATCAATCTAAGAAAAATAACAACTTTAATATGCCTATTGGTTATATTCTGCGTTGACATTACATCCCAGACAACGACTGTTGAAGGTGTTGTCAAAGATGCTGACACCGGACTTCCTCTTGAATATGTCACTGTAAGATTTGAAAACTCATCGATTGGGATGCAAACCAAAGAAAATGGGACGTTCAGACTGAGCAACAGACAGGGCAAGATACTCTTGGTTGCTTCTCTGATCGGATATTCTAAGTTTGAGAAAACTGTGACATTGGGTACTACCTCCAAATTAGAAATCTTGCTTAAACCAACCAGTATAGAATTAGACGAAGTCATAATAAAACCCGGAAAAGAAAAATATTCAAAGAAAGACAATCCGGCTGTGACCCTGATAAAAAAGGTCATAGAAAACAAAAACAAGCATCAGGTAAAAGATCAAAACTACTATCAGGTAAAAGAATATGACAGGCTTTTCTTTTCTTTGAATGATTTTGACGCCTCAAAATCAGGACACAGAGTTTTAAATAACCTCTCTCAGTATACAGCAACATCGAAAATTGATAACAAGCCGATTCTGCCATTTTCCATGCGAGAAACATTGTCATCGTTCTATTACCGGAAAAATCCTGCGGCAACCAAACGAATCATCGAAGCTTATAAAATGGATGGAATAGACAAAGGAATGAACGTCGAAGCCATCAATACTTATGTGAAAGAGGTGATAAAAGACGTGGACATAACGGATAACAATATTAATCTTCTGTTGCGTGATTTTGTTGGTCCACTGAATTCCAACATATCTGTCGACTTCTATCGCTGGTATATCATAGACACAGTTACCTATAATGATAAAAAATATATCAATCTGGGGTTTGTTCCATTCAATACGCGTGATGCAGGTTTTATCGGGAATATATACGTATCTGCTGACTCTACATATGCCATACGAAGGTTGAAGATGACTGTCCCCAAAAACGCAAATGTCAACTATGTGGATGCAATGATCGTTGATCAGGAATTTGAAGAAATACAACCTAACATCTGGGCTTTGTCAGAGTCCACAATAGCAATGGATCTGTCGTTTGCCGGCTCGATGAAGATATACACGGAAAAAGTCAAAACATTCAGTGACTACACCGTCAATATGCCTGTCGATGCCGTCTTTCTGAATCCCGCACCAGAAATATATTTATCTGATTATAAGAAAATGAATAGTGATTTTTGGAACAAAAACAGGCCGCAACTAATGAATCAAAACTATAATGTCGATTCCATTATGAGCAAGCTGCTGTCAAACAAACTATTCAGGACAACTTTAAATGTGATAAATATTTTTGCAAATGGCTATGTGCCAACAAACAAAGATGAAGATATCAACAAATTAAATATAGGAACCCCATTAACACTGTTCAGCTACAACGATATTGAAGGGGCTCGCTTCAGGTTGACAGGAGCGACTACAACCAATTTCAACAACCATCTGTTCTTGTATGGCTATGGAGCATTCGGAGTCAAAGACCTCCGCCCCAAATATATGGCAGAGGTAACATGGTCGTTCAGGAAGAAAGAAAAGTCGAAAGAAGAATTTCCCATCAGCAGCATTTCCTTTGCCCACAAATATGACCTCAACCCTATCGGACAAAAGTACCTGCAAGCTGAACGCGACAATATTCTGATGTCGCTCGGTTCCAATCGGTTGAAAAATGCTACCTATGCCCAAATGAGTGAATTGTCTCTCGAGCATGAACTTTACAATAATTTCTCGTTCGGAATCAAAGGTTACGTACAAAGTGAAAAACCAGCAGGCGAGATACAGTTCAAAAAAGTAGATGAAAACGGAAACGAATACATTGTCGATAAACTAAGAACAACAGAAGTTAGTGCAGATATCCGTTTTGCACCCGGCGAAAAGTTTTATATACGCAACAGAAAAAGAAGACCTATCCCCTCGCAAGCACTAATCTTCAATGCAACATACGCCGTTGGATTGAAAGATGTTTTAGGTGGTGACTACAGCTACAGGAAAGGTTCAGTATCCATTTCCAAAGAATTGTGGATAGCTCCACTGGGGAAAATATATGCACGGGTGACCGGTGAAAAGATATGGGGAAGTGCACCTTATACAACCCTCATCACACCAAATGCAAATACTTCTTTCTTCATCCAGAAAGGAGGTTCTTTTAGCCTCATCGATCCGGCTGAATTCATGAATGATCAACAAATTTCGTGGAACATTGATTATAATATGGGCGGATGGCTCTTTAACAGAATTCCGGTCTTTCAACTCATGAAACTACGTGAAGTCTTCGGATTCCGAGGTTTTTGGGGAAAACTCTCAGATGGAAACAACCCAGTAAAAAACCACGACTTATTTATCTTGCCCAACTATGTTCATTCCCTAGGCAAGGATCCATACATGGAAATAAACGTTGGCATAGAAAATATTTTTGGGCTGTTCCGAATCGACTATGTGAGGCGGCTCAACTACCTGCATCATGAAAATACAGACAAAGATGGTTTCAGGATTGGAATGGATTTTTCCTTTTGAAACAGCTTTTTCTTATCTTTGCTTCCGATATAAAGGGTTATCTCACATCATATGGAAGCATCTACAAATAATACAGAAGACGTCACAGCCAAGAGGTTTGCCAATCTAAGTCTGGATATTGGCACTTATCTTCTCGCATCAGGAGCGCATTGCGGTCGTCTCAACACCAATATCAAAAGAATGGCAATCACTTGGGGATTCGATATTCAGATGCAGCCCACATTCAGAGGATTGCTCGTTACAGTCCAAAACTTAAATGACGAATCAGATTGTGTCACCATGTATAAAGATGCCCCCAGCCATACGGTTCATCTACAGGTTTTGACAGACATAAGTCGGTTATCATGGAAAGTCTATGAAGACAAAATGAACTTTGAAGAAACCGAACAAGCCTATGCTGCAATCACCCAAAAGAAACATTATTCCGCCTTGGTCATAGCTCTGGCAGTAGGTATCTCCTGTGCAGGACTTTGCTTGCTCGCATCTGGTGATTGTATAAATGCTCTGCTTGCTTTTATTGGGGCATTTGTCGGTTACACTTTCAGGCACTCCATTGCCGAGCTCAAATTCAATGCGATGATTTCTATAAGTATAGCTGCTTTCATAACCACATTGATCACAGGACTGGGCACAATTTACGGATTGGGAGAGAATCCCGAAGTAGCAATGGCAACAGCCGTCCTATATCTCATACCGGGCGTTCCGCTTATTAACTGTGTGATAGACCTGATTGAAGGTTATCTCTCTTCTTCCATAAACAGAGCTTTGTTTGCAGGATTCATCCTGCTCTGCATCGCAGCAGGAATGACACTGTGCATAACACTTCTGGGTATTAACAATTTCAATTTATAGCAACTATGATGACAATGACAACTATTCTATTTGACGTGGTTCGCGATTTTTCTATCGCTTTTGTTGTTGCATTTTGCTGGGGTATATTGTTCGGATCACCTCGAAAAATATTGCTGGTGGCTGGTTTGATGGGTGGACTGGGACACAGCATACGTTTTATACTTTTGCAGCTCGATTTCGGACTCATTAGCGCTACTTTAGCCGGCTCCGTCGCCATTGGACTCATTGGCATTTTTGTTGCACACAAGGTTCACAATCCACCGGTCGTTTTCACAATGCCTGCCTGTATAACTATGATTCCGGGCGTGTTTGCATATAAAACAATGCTTGCGGGAATAAAGATGACCGACCTTTCTGTGGCAACAAACAATCCGACAATTCTGATCCAAATGACTCACAACCTTATGCTCACCATGTCTTTACTGTTCACGCTGGCAATAGGTATCTGCATAGGAGCTCTTTTGTTCCGTAAAACAAGCGTACGCGACATATCGCTCGCCAAGACATTGGAAAAAATGTCGAATCTGCGAAAATAAATTAAGAAAATAAAAGACTGCCGGACAAGACATTTTTCATAAATCTTTATTAACTTTGCCTCAAGTTTTGGTATTACATTTTTGTATTCTTCAGAGATGTAATAAAAAGGGAATCAGGTGAAAATCCTGAACAGACCCGCTGCTGTGAACTCCGCCAAAGAGTCTTGGAACAAACCCACAATCCACTGTTTCGTCAGAATATGAAATGGGAAGGACGTTCTAAAGATGGAGTAAGTCAGAAGACCTGCCAAAAAACAGATAAATCTAAAAGCTTTCGAGGAATAGAGCTGAGGATCAAGAAAAAAAGGCAAGAACCACGTTTCTTATTACATCTTTCTTTTTTTAAGATATGTCGTGCCAATCAATGTGCACATTTTTTCTTTTGCCGTTTTCAGGATCATTTCATTGCAATAGACCTTTCAAGCTGTTTTGAAATTGATAATCATTCGGCTCAATGAAATATTCTTATCACTCCTTTTTCACCAAGAAAACCGGACTAATTCTAATTATCACTCTATGTTCTCTGAGTATAGCAGCACAAAACTCGTTGGACAGTGTGCAACATCTGGAAGGCGTTGTAGTCTCGTCCCGCAGCTATAGAGAAACAATTGCCCCTCAACGATTGAGCGGCGTAAAGATCGGGCAGCTAAACAGTCTGTCTGTAGCCGATGCAATTCGTTACTTTTCGGGTGTGCAACTCAAAGACTATGGTGGCATCGGTGGCATAAAAACGGTCAACATCAGAGGAATGGGAACGCAGCACGTTGCCGTATTTTACGACGGTTGCCAAATGGGAAATGCACAGAACGGAATCGTAGATCTGGGGAAGTTCTCTCTGGACAATGTCGATGAAATTGCAATATACGACGGACAAAAGAGTGATGTTTTTCAGTCAGCCAAAGAATTTGCCTGCGGAGCAGCAATCTATATCGCTCCCAGACGTCCTAAATTTACAGGCACAAAAACATCAAACATCAAAGCAACTCTCCGTGCCGGCTCATTCGATTTATTCAATACGTCCCTATTAGTCGAAAACAAACTGAGCGAAAAGGTATTTTCGTCATTCAATGCCGAGTGGACAAACGCCAGTGGAAAATACAGTTTCAGATATCGTCGGCAAAATCCTCTTGGCGAAGTCGTCTATGACACCACTGCGGTCAGGCGCAACGGCGACATAAATGCAACACGCATCGAAGGTGCACTCTATGGCTATATCAACAACGGATCGTGGAACATCCGCGGATATACCTACAACTCGGAACGAGGTGTCCCTGGTGCTATCGTAAACAATGTGTGGCGAAGAGGTGAACGACTCTGGGACACCAATTCTTTCTTGCAGGGATATTTCAAGAAGGACATTTCAAAGAAGCTCAAAACCCACTTGAAAGCCAAATATGCCACCGATTTTACCCATTACGTCAACAATGACGATAAACTCATCAAAGTAGACAACATCTTCCGTCAAAAAGAGCTTTACGTATCGTCAGCCAATATATACAGCATTGCCAAAAATTGGGATGCCTCCGTTTCGTACGATTTTCAATGGAACCGTCTGGATGCCGACCTTCTGGAATTCCCCTATCCCACCCGCTTTTCCAACTATCTGTCATTTGCCACAGCTTTTGAATGGAAAAAACTGAGGATGCACGGGAGCTTGCTCGGAGTGTCTGTGCATGAAAAAGTGAAAAAATATTCAAAACCATCCGATATATTAAAATACATCCCCGCCATTTTCGCCACATATAAACCATTTACGGACAAAGGACTATATATCAATGCTTTTTATAAAAAGTCGTTCCGTCTTCCATCATTCAACGACCTGTATTATACAGACATGGGAAATGCCAACCTGAAACCGGAATACGTCACACAGCACAATCTGGGAATCTTATATGAAACATTGGTTTTCAACTCTTTGCTTAAGAGCATAACTATAAGATCAAATGTCTATTACAACAAAGTAACAGACAAGATCGTATCATATCCAAAAGGTCAACAATTCAGATGGACTACCCTCAATCTGGGAAAAGTCAAAGCCAAAGGTTTTGATATAAGTCTGAATGGATCATTCAAAGTAAATAAAATCACGGTGGATGCAGGTGTGCAGTATAACTATCTTGACGAGCGTGATTTCACCGATCCTTCCGACACCTATTACGGCGACCAGATACCCTACACTGCATGGAACAGTGGTTCGGCATTCGGCAGCGTTCACTATGACGGATGGTCTCTGAATTATAGCTTCATCTATACAGGAGAACGCTACAATCAGCAAGAAAACATCAGGTATAATGATACACAACCATGGTATACGAGTGATATGTCTATTATGAAAAATTTTGTCTGGAAAGCCAAGCGATTCCGCTTCACTACCGAGATAAACAACTTGTTCAGCCAAGACTATGATGTGATACTCAATTACCCGATGCCGAAGCGCAACTATCGCTTTGCCCTAAGCGTAGAACTATGACAAAGACGGAGAAATGAAAAAAGCAAACAACATATTATTTCTTTTCCTGATCATAGTCAGTGGACTGACTGTATCCAATTGCCGCGACATAGAGCTCGTTGTGCCCACCGAATATGAAATTTTGCCGATCGGAGAGGATATTAATGCCAATCCGGAAGGAATGTATCTACTAAATGAAGGTAATATGGGTAGCAACAAAGCATCCATCGACTTTCTGGACTATCGCACAGGATTATATGCCAGAAACATCTATGCGGAAATAAATCCGACCATAGTGAAAGAATTGGGTGATGTGGGCAATGACATTCAGATTTATAGAGGAAAACTATATGCCGTGATAAACTGTTCGCACAAAGTGGAAGTAATGGATGCCGCCACAGGCAAACGTATCGGACAGATAGACATCCCCAATTGCAGGTATATCCGATTTCATAAAAACTATGCTTATGTGAGCGCTTATGTTGCTCCCGTATCCATGAATCCGGATGCACAAAAAGGTGCAGTCTACAAAGTGGATGTCAACACGTTGGAAATTGTGTCTAAAGTTGTTGTCGGATATCAGCCTGACGAATTGGAAATTGTCGGAGAATATATCTATGTCGCTAATTCGGGTGGATACAGAGCTCCAAACTACGACAACACAGTTTCCGTGATTGAGATAGAAGCCTTCCGGCAGATACAACAAATACCTGTCGGAATCAATCTAAGCCGTATCAAGGCTGATAAATACGGTAAACTTTGGGTTACGTCACGCGGAGATAATAAAACAATTCCCGCAAATCTGTATGTTCTGCAAAAGATAAACCCCAACTCCAACAATTATACAGTCACTGACACACTCAATATTCCATGTTCCGAAATGGCGATAGACGGAGATTCTCTCTTTTTCTACAGCGTGGAATGGAGCTACAACACGAATGAGAATAATGTTTCGTATGGAATCATTGATGTGAAAACAAAAAAACAGGTATCCAATAGTTTCATCAAAGATGGAACCGAAACCAATATAAAAGTTCCTTACGGAATAGCGATCCATCCTGTCTCAAAAGAAATATTTGTGACAGATGCCAAAAACTATGTATCGAGTGGTGTATTGCATTGCTACAGCAAAACGGGCATAAAACAATGGAGTGTGCGCACCGGCGATATTCCCGCTCACATGGTATTTCTCACAAAAGAAAACAGTACAGAATAAATGAAGAAGACATTATATATATTTTCAATGATCATTGTTTCCATTTTGTTTTCGTGCCGCGAAGACAATATACCAATGGTAAGTCTTGGCTTAGACAATGTCTACATCATGCCACGAATGAAAACTTTGCCTCTGACACCGGCTTTCACTGGTCAAGAATATAACTGGACAATGCAAACAGCTAGTGGTAGAGATTCCTTGTTATCGACACAGAAAGATTATATCTTTCTGCCCAAGGATACAGGGACATATCATCTGACATTCAATCTGATAGATCCTGCAAACCCATTAAGCCACAATATTGATATTTATGTAGTTGAGGAAGAAGTGGCTTATAGTGCCTACATTGCTCACGTATATGAATATATGCCTGCTCCCGGACAGTTCATCAACAAACTGCCCTACTACGAGGCGGGCAACACAACAGAAGATATGCGCCAAAAAGCAGAAGCAAGTATCAACGGCACTGTGAACCAATTAGTGAGCCTCGGTGGATATGGTGGATACATATCGTTCGGATTTGACCATACGGTTATCAATGTTGCGGGCGAACGTGATTTTATGATTTACGGAAATTCATTTTATGCAGACAGTAATGCTCAACCCGGAACAGAAAATGCATCGGGCAGCAGCGAACCGGGTATTGTGATGGTTTCGTTCGATACCAATCAGAATGGAATACCCGACGATGAATGGTATGAACTTGCCGGAAGTGAATATTATAAACCGGAAACAATTCACGATTATGAAATCACATACTACAAACCCAATCCGAACAAAACAGAGACACCCGATGCAGACTATCCTTTCTATCGTGACACAACATACATAAAATGGACAAGCAACCAGAACGATTATGGTTACATCATCAAGAATATATACCACAACCAGAGCTACTATCCTCAATGGATAAGTGCAGAAAAAATTAGCTTCGGAGGAACAAAACTTGCCGACAATTTTAAAGACCTCAGCAGCAGTGGTTCATACTACATACAATATCCCTACAGTTGGGGTTATGCAGATAACCATCCCAATGAAGCAAAGCTCGATTCGGTATACCTCATCAGTTTTGACATAGATTGGGCTGTAGATAAAAACGGAAATAAGATTCACTTGCCAGGTGTCGATTTCATCCGTGTATATACCGGTGTGAATCAATATTGTGGTTGGTTGGGTGAAACATCTACCGAAATATCCAAAGCCCAGGATATGCACGTTTATGTGAAACCAATACAACAGCAAAAAACAATACGGAAATGAAAAAAATATGCCCTCATTGTGGAAAAATATTTGAATGCCGACACGATAACATCATCAGATGCCATTGCGTGAACATCTATCTAACTCCTGAAATGAAAAGTTTTATTGCAGAGAACTATCAAAGCTGTCTCTGCCTTAATTGCCTGAAAGATATAAAAGAATCCTTTCACAAACGAAATATAGAACCTCTTAAAAACATAAAATTATGAGAAAAGTATTACTCTTATTCTTTCTTTTTGTCCGTTGCGCTGTCGGTTTTTCGCAAAGTGCAGATTTCACAAATGGAATTTTCATTCTGAACGAAGACCAATTCGGGACAAACAACAGCACTCTGAATTTTCTGAAAGATGACGGATCGTTTGAATATTACATCTACCAGAAAGCCAATATAGGGAAATCACTTGGCTGCACAGCTCAATTTGCTACCATCTATGCTGATAAATTATTTGTAGTAT
>JBKECE010000022.1:0-1661 GCA_047974325.1 Dysgonomonas sp.
TAATGTTTGTATTCCATAAAAACAACCCTGTTGAGTATTGGCTTTGATAGTTATACTTGATTTTTTTACTGCAAGTTCGTACGCTTCGGCATGGTCGTTTTTGATTTTTACAAGCTCGAGCGAAATGGGTATTTTTGCCTGTTTTTTTCCTTTATCTGTTTTACGTATTAAGGCATTCCAGCTATTTACAATAGGTTGTAAATAACCGGCCGTTTCGGTCAGTTTCTTATCAGCTTTTACTTTATATACTGAAATTACAGGTGTCCATTCTCCCGGTACTTCCATTTTCTGGGGGTTCGGTACTACCACCTCGTCTTGGCTTGCCCAGCAGAATAGTGATGAAAAGACGAATAAGACAGATACGATTTTTCGAATTGACATATTTATTGGAATTTAACGGTTTAATCGTAATTATTGCATGTGATGGAATTTTTTCAAGGAAGATTCAAGGTATTCTTTTGTTAATTCATCTGAATCGCCGTATTTTTTTCGCAAAAGGTCTAACCTTTGATGCAAATCTTGTTGTACGTCGGTATAAGCCTTATCATTGTAGATATTACGCATCTCTTGTGGATCATTTTTCAAATCGTACATTTCCCATTCATCGTCATCATAATAAAAATGAACCAGTTTATAGCGTTCGGTAGTAATACCGTAATGGCGTTTTACCATGTGCCAACTTGGGTATTCGTAATAATGGTAGTAATGCGCCTGACGCCAATCTTTAGGAGTCTTGTCTTGTAGGATAGGCACTAAACTTTCTCCCTGCATGTCATCGGGGATCGGTACCCCTGCCATATTCAGAAAGGTTTCGGCAAAATCTAAATTGGAAACGATGTCATTATTTACCGACCCCGGCTTTGTTACTCCCGCCCATTTCACAAGTAGCGGTGTCCGAAGCGATTCTTCGTACATAAACCGTTTATCAAACCAACCGTGTACACCAAGGTAAAAGCCCTGGTCAGAAGCATAAACGACAACGGTATTTTCATCCAAACCTTCCGTTTTCAGGTAATCCATTATCGCACCTACGCTTTTATCTACGGAAGCAATACAGGCCAGATAGTCCTGCAGGTAACGCTGGTATTTCCAACGTATCAAATCTATGCCTTGAAGCTTCTTTGCCTTAAAATCGGCTATAATCGGATTATACACTTCATCCCATGCTTTCATTTGTTTGGCGTTCATCCGAGTTATAACGCCGTGCTTCTTATTGTCAAATATTTTTAAGTCTTCGGCTAATCGCAAGGTCTTTTCGATAGTCATATCCTGCTCCTTTGCCGCAGATCCGCGCTGGCTGTAATCGTCAAATAAATTGGACGGCTCGGGAAAGGTAATGTCTTTATAAAGTGTAAGTTCATTAGGTCCGGGCTCCCACTCGCGGTGTGGAGCTTTATGCTGTACCATAAGCATGAACGGTTTGTCGTTCCTTTTAGCTTTAGAAATCCAGTTTTTTGCTTTATCGGTGATGAGCTCGGTTACATATCCGGATTCGGTATGTGTGCCGGTTTCTGTTAAAAAGTCAGGGTTGTAATAAGCGCCTTGACCGGACAGAATTTCCCAGTAGTCAAAGCCGGTCGGAGTGGATTCCAAATGCCATTTTCCGACAATTCCTGTCTGATAACCGTTGCCTTGCAAAAGTTTTGGAAAAGTTTGTTGCG
>JBKECE010000070.1:0-16000 GCA_047974325.1 Dysgonomonas sp.
ATCAAGCGGATGACCCTCTACCAGACTTGTGCCACAGCAATGATTGGAGACGACATAAATGCCATAGAAGAAGAAGTGATGTACGAAATACCTGATGTGGAAATTTTAGTTAGCAATTCACAGGGAATTGCAGGTCAAAGCCAATCAGCAGGACATCATAAAATAAACATTGCTTGCATCAAACAGAAACTGGGAAACGTTGAGACTAAAATATACAGCAAATATGTAATCAACTACGTAGGAGAATACAATATACAGGGCGATCAGGAAGTTATGCAGGACTATTTCAAACGAATGGGTATACAAGTTTTATCCACTTTCACAGGCAACGGATCCTATGACGATTTGAGATCGATGCATCGCGCTCATCTTAACGTGCTGGAATGCGCCCGCTCTGCGGAATATATCTGTAACGAACTGAGAGTAAGATACGGTATTCCCCGAATGGATATTGACGGATTTGGCTTCGAAGCTCTCTCCACATCACTCAAAAAAGTAGGTCTTTTCTTTGGCATTGAAGACAAAGCACAGGCTATTATCGATGAAGAAACAGCCAGATGGAAACCCGAATTGGATTGGTACAAAGAACGCCTGAAAGGGAAAAAGGTCTGCCTATGGCCGGGAGGTTCTAAACTTTGGCATTGGGCGCATGC
This sequence comes from Dysgonomonas sp., assembly GCA_047974325.1. Classification (GTDB taxonomy): domain Bacteria; phylum Bacteroidota; class Bacteroidia; order Bacteroidales; family Dysgonomonadaceae; genus QVMP01. The sequence goes on from JBKECE010000070.1 coordinate 654, forward strand.
AATCCATGAAGAAATGGGTGTGGAAGTAGTATCCGTATACACTAAATTCGGACATCAGGGCGATATGGAAAAAGGCATTGCCCGGTGTGAAGAAGGCGCACTAGCCATCGATGACCCCAATGAGTTGGAATCTCTGGAAGCCATGGAAACTCTGAAACCTGATATTATTTTCACAGGAAAGCGACCAGGTGAAGTTGCTAAGAAAATAAGAGTCCCATATCTCAATGCTCATGCATATCACAATGGTCCTTACAAAGGTTATGAAGGATGGGTGAGATTTGCCAGAGACATATATAATGCCATATACTCTCCAATCCATAAATTAGCATTCCTCGACATCAGTAAAGATGAAATCCCAACAGACAAAGGATTTGAAACTCAACAGATGTACTCAGATGTAAATCTCGGAGATGAAATAAAAAATTCTTCCAAAACAAGGCAATATACTGGTAAATATGATATCATACCCGGTCTGCGAAAAAAAACGTATACATACCCAAAGCCGGAAGAACAACTTGTAGAAAATACTTAAAAACAGTATAAGCGATGGAAGAACTAAAAGATAAAATGTCCCAATTGGAAAACTATATAATGAAAAACTGCCTGTGGCAATTCAATTCCCGGGCATGGGACAGAGAAACTCAGAACGAAGAAATAATGACGAAGGCAAAGCAATTGCTCTGTGGCGAAAATGTGAAATTGGAAACCCCCGGCGACCGTTATTATTGGGCCGAAGCTGTATGTCTGGTAGATGCTTTCAAGGAATTTTATCCATGGATAAACACAATGGAAAAATCCGATGTAGCATCCCTGATGCAAGCTTTAAAAGACAGACTAGATTATGTATGCATCACAGGATCTCTGAATGCAGAACTAACCGATGTGAATTATTAAAAATCAAGCCTTGTTTGGCTGTAATATAACAAAAAAGAAGATTATGCTTTGTGAAGTAAAACCAAAAGAGCGTGTAGGTACTATCAATCCGATCTTTACCTGTCAACCGGCAGGCGCTCAATATGCCAGTATAGGAATTAAAGATTGTATCGGGATAGTTCACGGCGGACAAGGGTGTGTTATGTTTGTGCGCTTGCTCATATCCCAGCATCTCAAAGAAAGCTTTGAAATAGCATCTTCTTCTCTGCATGAAGATGCAGCGGTATTTGGAGCATTGCATCGTGTCGAACAAGCCGTTGACGTCCTGTTGATGCGTTATCCGCATGTGAAAGTCATACCTATCATCACAACTTGTTCTACAGAAATCATAGGTGACGATGTGGACGGCGTGGTGCTGAAGTTAAATAACGGATTGTTAAAAGAAAAATATGCCGACCGTGAAGTTCATCTGATTCCGGTGCATACACCCAGTTTTGTGGGCAGCATGGTTAGCGGATACGACATTGCGGTGAAAGATTTTTTGAGCTATTTTGCGAAAAAGGGCGAACCAAACGGCAAGATCAATCTGATCACAGGATGGGCCAATCCGGGAGATGTAACAGCGCTCAAGCATCTCTTAGCAGAAATGCATGTGGAAGCAACTGTCATTTTTGAAATAGAAACATTCGATTCTCCTTTGATGCCGGACGGTAACCATGTTTCGCACGGAAGCACCACAATCGAAGATATGCAAGGTACAGCGAATGCAATTGGCTCCATCGCCTTGAACAAATATGAAGGAGGCAAAGCCGCAGAATATCTTGAAAAAGAATTCGATGTGCCGGCAATAATAGGCCCAACACCAATCGGAATACGAAATACGGATACTTTTCTGCAAAATGTAAAAAAAATGACAGGGAAATCTATTCCCGAATCTCTTGTCAGGGAAAGAGGTATAGCCATTGATGCCATCACCGACTTGGTGCACATGTTTCTGGCCGGAAAAAAAGTGGCCATCTACGGCAATCCGGATCTCGTTATCGGCCTTGCTGAATTTTGCCTCGATCTGGAAATGCTTCCGGTGCTTCTTTTGCTGGGAGACGACAACAGCGGATACAAAAAAGATCCTCGTATCATTGCATTGCAAGAAGGAGTAAGTTTCAAAATGGAAATCATTACCAATGCTGATTTTTGGGAATTGGAAAATCGCATCAAAAATGAAGGTTTGGAACTAGACCTCATTTTAGGACATTCAAAAGGACGCTACATCCCGATAGATTATAACATCCCAATGGTGCGTGTCGGATTTCCTGTCTATGACAGAGCCGGACATTATCGTCACCCTGTTGTTGGATACGCCGGAGCCACATGGCTTGCCGAACAGATGGCAAATGCTCTTTTCTCAGACATGGAATACAAGCATAACAAAGAGTGGGTACTGAATGTGTGGTAAATAAAAAAACTGAAACAATGGAATATATCGATTATTTGGGCGCAGAAATGCTCTTTGAGGAAGACTACAGTGACGCCAAATCATATCATCGCAGAGCATTGCAATTCAACGAAGAAGGGCGACCCGCGAGCCTCATATTCAATGTTGCGGCTGTGGCTCTTGAGCGCTATCTTGTTGCACTGTGTGACTTGTACGGCGTGGAACCGATGAACCACAATTACATCAGCTTGATGATAACGGTAGATAAGTTATTGGATGTGCCTGCGACTCTGAGCAAAGAGATCAAATCCCTAGACCAGATATTCGGAATATGCTTTCTGGACGACTATCATCACGGAACTCCCGACGCTTCGGATGCTGTCAGAACCTTATTGATGTGTGACGATGTTGTCAAATTGTTTGATGAAGACAAAATCACTTTATTGAGAATAGCTTTAGAAAATAATAAATGTGCCGAAGTTGTAAGTTGACCGCAGTTATATAACAATCAAAAGAAATTAGATAAGATGCAAAACATGACAGCACATCCTCATGGAACCATGAGACGAAAAGAAAGGGAAATAACCGACAGGCTCGAAATAGATTCGATCATCTATGCAGGCAAGGTGATGCACCTTGCTCTCTCAGACAATAATATGCCGTTTCTGGTTCCACTATTCTATGCATACGATGGAAAGTATATTTACTTCCATTCTGCAAAGGCTGGAACGAAAATCGAAATTCTGAAAAAGAACAACAATGTATGTTTTGAGATATCAATAGATAATGGTGTGGTGGAAGATGAGAAAGCCTGCGATTTTGAAGCAAAACATCGTACAGTGATCGGGTTCGGCAAAGCTGTTTTTCTCGAAAATGAAGAAGATAAGATTCGAGTATTGGACAAGATCGTAGCTCAATTCACCGACAAAAAATTTGAATACCCAAAAGCTAATCTCAACAGTACGGCTATTATCCAAATCAATATAGACTCCATAAAAGGTAAAAAGCACGGCGTTTAAGAAACGGATCACACCCCTCAATTCATTGGAATATGAAGATAGCTGCATTTGAAGATAACAAAGGAAATTCTCTGCCATTCAACGCATCGGGAATTGTCAAAGTTTATGAGCAGAACGATAATAAATGGGTCTGCATGAAAGAGATTCCTTTTGCAACAGACGAAAAGATGAATTTGTCTGACATAAGAATGTGTATCTACACAATGAGTTATCAATTAGGCGATTGCAAGAATCTTATATCCAAGCGCATAATGGGTATTTTCAACGCCATCTTTGAAGAAGAACTGGGAATCAAAATCTGGACAGCACCGGGTTCAGTCTCTGATTCACTAGACAGTATCAAGAATCAGATAGAAACAATCGAGGCGCAGATTATTACAGAAACTAAGCCCGATACAGCTATTGATATAACAGAACCATTGCCTGTGGGCGATAAAAATCGGGGATTATATGTCATAGATCTGGTGAAAGTGCAAGAAAAGCATGATTCTCTCAACTCAAAAGATATTTTGCTTCCGTTTTTTAAAGAAACAACATTTCAGGAGTTGGAAATAATTTGCCTGCATATGCCCAAATGGTTTGATAAAGAACTCAAAACGTTGAATCTGGAGGTATACACAGAAAACAGGAAGAATGGTCTTTGCCATGCTTTTGTGTCACCTGCCAAAAAGTAACAGGAAAGCCTAACAACAAAAACAAGATTCGAGATGAAAGATCTATCATTACATCCATGCTTCAACGAAAAAGCCAAACATAAACAAGCTCGTGTCCATTTGCCTGTTGCCCCCAAATGCAATATACAATGCAACTATTGCAATCGCCTCTATGATTGTTGCAACGAAAGCCGTCCGGGAGTAACAAGTTCTGTTCTCATGCCGCTTCAGGCTTCACATTACTTCAGAGCATTGAAAGAAAAGTTGAGTAATCTGAGTGTCGTTGGCATAGCCGGACCCGGAGATCCTTTTGCCAACCCTGACGAAACTTTAGCCACAATAGAATTGATAGAGAAAGAGTTTCCCGATATGATCTTTTGTCTGTCGAGCAATGGACTTGAACTCGAACCATACATTGACCGCATATCAAAGCTCAATGTGTCTCATGTCACCATAACGATCAATTCACTCAATATCGAAACCCTCGCAAAAATATATTCATGGGTTCGCTACGAGAATAAGATATACAGAGGGATGGAAGCCTCTCTGATCTTGCTCGAACGTCAGTTAAGTTGCATCAAAAAGTTGAAAGAAAAAGGGATTATCGTGAAAATAAATACGGTTGTTATCCCGGGCATAAATGATCAGGATATAGAAGAATTGGCTAAAAAGGTGGCAGCAATGGGTGCAGACACAATGAATTGCATCCCGATGTATCCGACTGCCGACACTCTTTTTGAGAATTTGGAAGAACCATCTAAAGAAATGATGTCCGGAATCAAACAGCAAATCTCCAAATACATCAAACCTATGGGGCATTGCGCTCGTTGCAGGGCTGATGCTGCAGGACTTCTAGGTCATGATGATTCTGAAGCGATGGATATGATAAAACAGTTTTCAGCAATGTCTGTCCACAAAGCTACAGCAAAAAATAAAGTTGCGGTAGCCACATCCGACGGGCAGCGGGTCGATTTTCACTTGGGTGAAGCTGAAGATATGTGGATCTACGAGCAAACAAAAAATGGATATCGCTTCATCGAAAAGCGAACAGTTCCGATTACGGACGGATGCAACGACAAGTGGTCGGCGCTATGCAACACCGTTCTAACGGACTGTCAGGCGGTTTTGGTCAGTGGTGCAGGGAAAACACCGACAGCCATTCTGCAGGGTAACGGAATAAGACTAATACAAATGAAAGGGCTCATAGACACAGGCTTGGATACCGTCTATCACAAACAACCGGTGATAGCGTTATGCAAGACAGGTCCTTTCAAATGCGGAGCAACCTGTCATGGAGATCAAAAAGGTTGCGGATAATATTTTTGATCATACTTTTTTTTAACCCAATTGCTTCATTTTTCATGTGTTTTATTTTCAGGGTGAGTCTCTCACCCTGAAAATATTACTTTGAAATAAGTGATCAGTCATGTAACTCAAAAAATGGAAAGATGGAAAAGATGAGAAGACCAATATTTCTAGATACTACATTGCGAGATGGAGAACAAACTCCGGGAGTATATTTTACAAATAAAGAGAAACTCTACATTGCATCTGAATTGAACAATATTGGTGTCGAAATAATCGAAGCAGGCATTCCTTCGATGGGCGAAGAAGAGAGCAATAGCCTGAAAGCTCTTAAACGATTGAATCTGAAATCTGAAATTCTATCTTGGAACAGATTGCTGGCAGATGATGTATTGGCATCCCTGAGAGCCGAAATCATGACCATGCATCTGTCCATACCCACCAGCGATATTATGATAGAAAAAAAGATGGGGAAAACAAAAGACTGGATCATTCCTCAAATGGAAAAAGTATTCTCTTTTGCCATCAAGCAAGGAGCTGTCATATCTTTTGGTGCAGAAGACGCATCGAGAACAGATCTCAATTTTCTAAAAGAAGTATTCATTGCGGCACAGGATCTCGGTGCAAAAAGGGTACGCTTTGCCGATACTCTAGGCATAATGACTCCGTTGTCCGTAGGCAAGGCTATCAAATTTTTGGCTGAAGGATTGTCTATTCCGATAGATTTTCATGGTCACAATGACTTTGGGATGGCAACAGCCAATGCTCTGAGTGCATGGGAAAACGGTGCAGATGTTATCTCTTGTTCCGTCCTAGGGCTTGGAGAAAGAGCCGGAAATACTTCTCTCGAAGAATTTGCCTGCATTATGCAATATCTGGAAAAGAAAATCGAGAACTTCGATTTCATCACACTGAAAAAACTCTGCCAAACAATTTCAAACTGGATTGATATTCCTATTCCTGAACAAAAGCCGATTGTAGGTAAAAAGATTTTTGCTCATGAATCGGGAATCCATGTCGATGGCATTCTGAAAGAAGCCTTCACTTACGAATTTTTTTCACCTGAACTGCTAGGCGGTCATCGTGAATTTGTGTTGGGAAAACATTCCGGACACAAAGCCATACATTATTTTGCCAATGATAAAGGATTTGATGTGAGCGATGAATTGATAGATAACTTTCTCAAAGACTTGCGTCACCAGATGGCTCGATCAAGAGGCGTGAATGCTCCATTATTATTTCATCAGTTTTTGTCAGACCAAAAGAAAAAAGCATGATCTGAGAATCGTCTTTCAAAATATTTTTAAAAGCAAAACCCACTTCTGACTTTGAATGTGGGTTTTGCTTTTTTGAGCAGATAGACCAATGTCCGGAAACGTATTCTGAAAGAATTTTATTAGCTTTGCAATCAGTATAAACAACGAAACCACATTTGTTATGAGACATATCGGCGTCCTATTACTAATCAGCTTATCAGTCTGCTTATCGGCACAGAACACAGTGAAAATGAGTGCAGTGAAAGGTGATAATTATGGAGTATCATACACATTGCCAGAAACAGAAATAAACATAACAGCAAGTACGACCAAGACGATCCGCAAAGCCGGTGAATTTTATCAGTATGCAGAGCGCTATCTGAATATTTCGAATCCTATAGTCAAAGATGAAACCACATATACACTGAATGACATCACTGTAGACCTGAAAGGAATACCCAATAAAGAACAATCTTATCTGGTTGAATTCAAGAGCAATTCGGTTGCACCTTTCGTAACACTGACCGAAGATGGCATGATTTGCGCTATCAACGAGGACGTATCACTGACCAGAGAACAAAAAGAAGTGAAAACTCCAGCGACACCAGCAAAACAGGCGAATCCAAAATCTTTTCTGTCGGAAGAAATACTCAGAGCCGGATCTACAGCCAAACAGGCTGAAATGATTGCCAAACAGATATATACATTGCGTGAAACACGTAATAATATCCTCACCGGAGAAGCAGACAATATGCCACCTGACGGCAATGCATACAAAATTGTGATGGAACAACTCGATGCGCAAGAAAAAGCTTTGACATCTATGTTTATAGGAACAGAAGAAACTGAAGCACCAATATATAAAACATATTCGATTGTCCCTGACAAAAACAATATCAGCAAACAAATAATTTTCCGTTTTTCATCCAAATTAGGTTTCGTCGGCAGCGATAATCTGGCAGGAGCTCCTGTATATCTAACTCTCACTAACAAAGAAACAAAACCCGAAATTTTTCTGACAGATAAGGAACAAAAAGTGCTGGAAAAGAAATTTCAAAGCGGCATCATCTACAATATTCCGGCAAAAGCTGATCTGAAAATAGAATATGACACAAAAACACTGGTGCAAAAGGTTTGCGATATAGTTCAGTTTGGTTCACAGGAAGTGCTCACGCCCAAAGAATTGGAATACAAAAAAGACCAACCTGTCAAAATCACATTTTATCCCGAATTGGGAGCTATCAAAGAAATAAAGCGTAACTAAATGGCATTGATCGAGATAGAACGAAAATTTCTGGTAAGGGACACGAGCTTCAAAAAAGAAGCATACAGATGTGAAAGGATAGTACAAGGCTATCTGGCTTCCATGCCCGAATGTACAGTTCGCATCCGTATCAAAGGTGACAAAGCGTTTATCACCATAAAAGGGAAAAGCGACAACGGAGGAATCAGCCGGTTTGAGTGGGAGAAAGAAATAGATGTGGCAGATGCAAACCAACTGCTGAATCTATGTCAACCCGGAATGATCGACAAATATCGCTACAATGTAAATGCCGGAGACAAAACATTTGAAGTGGATGAATTTTGCGGAGAAAATGAAGGTCTGATTATCGCCGAAATAGAATTGGAGTCGGAAAACGAACCGTTTTTGAAACCTTCATGGCTAGGCAAAGAAGTGACAGGCGACAATCGTTACTACAACTCGAGCCTGTCAAAGAATCCATATAAGAACTGGTAGTCTACGATCTGCACACACAATCCACAAGATGATCATTAACATATCCAACGGCTTGCAAATGGGCGTAACAAATGGTTGTTCCGAAAAATTTAAATCCACGTTTTTTCATATCTCTACTTATAGCATCTGATTCAGGACTTGATGCAGGAACCTGATCCAAAGTTTTCCATTTATTTATAATTGGCTTTCCGTGAGGCAAAAATGATTTTAAATAATTGCAAAAACTTCCAAACTCTTGTTGCACCTGAATAAACAAACGAGCATTAGAAATTGCCGCTTTGATCTTTAGCCTGTTGCGTACAATTCCTTGGTCTTGCATGATACGTTCAACATCCGCATCGGTATATTTCGCAACCTTCTGCACATCAAATCCGGCAAAAGCTTTTTTATATCCTTCCCTTTTACGCAATATGGTGATCCAACTCAATCCGGCTTGAGCACTTTCAAGAGTGAGAAATTCAAACATTATCTTATCATCAGTCACTTCCCTACCCCATTCCTGATCATGGTATGCAATGTAAAGGGGATCATCGCCACACCATCCACAACGCTTAATTGATGTATTTGATTTCATTTTTCAAGATATATTTAGTTTTTATTCAAATTTACGGTCAAACTATCTGTGCTACCCGAACTTTCCAATATTGATAAACCGAACACATTGACCACAGTGAACAAATGGTTCATAATCTCACTAGCAACACTCTCAAAATCATCAGCCGCAGTCGTGTTTATAAAAGTATACAGCTCTATTGGCAATCCGTCTGTGGTTGGATTCAATTGCCTGACCATCAAAGCCATGTCTTGTCGTATATTCGGATTGTTTTGCAAATACCAGACACCATATCTGACAAATAAATCGCAGTTTGTAAGCCTGTAACCTTTTAAACGGGAATCGGGATCGAATCCCAATCTTTTATTCAGAGCATCGTATTCATCGCGTTTCTCTTTCAGGAAGCCAATGAATGGAGGCATTTTTTCAAATTCATTTAATTCATCATCAGTTAAGAAACGAATATCGTTCTGTTTTATGATCAAAGAACGTTTCAGTCGCCTCCCTCCGCTTTCTTGCATGCCACGCCAATTCTGAAACGAGTCGGACACTAGCGAATAGGTTGGTATAGTAGTTATAGTCTTGTCAAAATTCCGTACTTTGACACTCGACAGATTTATTTCTTCAACAATGCCATCCGCACCAAATTTGCTCATCGTAATCCAATCTCCCAGCATAACAGTCTTGTTCGATGATATTTGTATGCTAGCCACAAATCCCATTATAGTATCTTTAAACATCAACATCAGCACAGCCGAAGCCGCACCCATAGCAGCAAAGAACGCGGTTGCAGATTTGCCCGTAAGAATAGAAAAAATAGCAACTGCACCAAACAGATAGAGAATGATCTGAATCACTTGCAAATAGCTTTTCATTGGGCGATTACTAAATGCAGGCTTGCTATGAAGTGTATCGGTGAAAGACCTGATAATGGACATAATCAGCCAGATGATCATGAATACGATGTAAATATCAGTAAGTTTGAGCATCGGTTTTATCAGGCTCCGATAATCATCTAAAACTATGGGAATGGCATTTACAACAAAAGCATATGGAAACACCAAGGCCAGATAGTGTGACAAACGATTTTTTTGAACATGTTTAAAAAAACTGAGATGAGTAACCTTTTCTATTTTCTTAAAGACAAAAGTCAACAACCAATTAACCGTTTTTTGTAAAAGGTATACAATGACCACGGAAAAAAGCAATAATAAAAGTAGATTCACGATGTTGATCCACGACTCGCTCACATCCAGACTTTGCAAAATACTGTGTGTATATTTTGTGATAAATCTGGCCGAAGAATTAAAATCAGTTTCCATATATTTTTGTTTTGTAACAGTCTTAAAAATGAATATCAGGTAAAAGTAATAAATTTACTGAAAATGCGATTTAAAGGCTGTTTTAAGGTTCGTATTTTAAGAATTCTAAACAAACTATCTGCCAATCCGAAAATAAAAATGAATATTAATTATGTAAAAATAGATTTTGATACTTTTAGTTTCATCTATTTATCTTAATTTTGCAACTTTATATAAGAAATCTTCAAGAAATATTATATTCGTATGAAGGAAATCAAGATCAAAGACAAAGAATTTGAACTTTTCATATCGGAAGCCGAAATTCAGACAGCAATTAAACGGATTGCAGAACAAATCAATAAAGATTTGGATGGTAAAGATCCACTGTTTATTTCTGTTCTCAATGGTGCTTTTATGTTTGCAGGTGAATTGATGAAGCATGTGACAATACCATGCGAAATATCATTCGTGCGTATGGCATCCTATCAAGGTCTGAAATCGACCGGAAAAGTTAAAGAAATATACGGACTCGAAGAAGACATTGAAGGGCGTACTGTTGTTATTGTAGAAGATATTGTGGACACAGGACACACCATGTCACTTATGTTGGATCAACTGGCATGTGACAATCCGAGCGAAATAAAAGTTGCAACTCTGCTTTTCAAACCGGATGCACTGAAAAACAAAGTTCCTCTTGACTATGTAGCGCTCGAAATTCCAAATGATTTTATAGTCGGATTTGGACTTGACTATGACGGATATGGACGCAATCTTGCAGATATATACAAAATTAAATCTAAATAAAGAATAATGTTAAACATTGTGATTTTTGGTGCTCCCGGATCGGGAAAAGGGACACAAAGTGAAAACTTAATAGAAAAATATAAATTAGCCCACATCTCTACAGGAGATGTTTTGAGAGCAGAAAAAGCAGCCGGAACAGAACTCGGCAAATTAGCCGACAGCTATATGTCGAAAGGTCAATTGATTCCTGACGATTTGATGATAGACATTCTGGCAAGTGTCTTCGATCAGAAAACAAAAGCCGAAAACTGCAAAGGTGTAATATTTGATGGGTTTCCACGTACTATACCACAAGGCACAGCTTTGAACGAGATGCTCGAAAAAAGGGGACAAAGCATTGCCGCAGTTGTGAGTCTTGATGTTCCGGAACAAGAATTGATCGAAAGACTTATAAACAGAGGAAAACAGACAGGCCGTAATGATGACAACTATGACACCATCAAAGCACGTCTGGATGTATATTACAATCAAACAACTCCTCTAAAAGAACTTTACGAAAAAGAAGGGAAACTTCATTCTATCGAAGGTGTAGGTTCCGTTGACAATATCTTTGCCCGCATTTCGGCTGTAATAGATAAAGTAAAATAAAAGAAAAGAAACATATAAAAAAACCAAGAATTGGGTCGTGACGATTCGATTCTTGGTTTTAATAATTTTAATAGAGAGGAAAATTTATGGCAGATTCAAATTTTATAGATTACGTCAAGATCTATTGCCGATCAGGCAAAGGCGGACGTGGATCGACACATTTTCGTCGCGAAAAATATATTCCGCGTGGCGGTCCCGATGGTGGTGACGGAGGTGATGGTGGACATATTATTTTGCGAGGCAACAGAAACTTTTGGACGCTTTTGCATTTAAAATACCAACGTCACGTGCTTGCCGGACATGGTGAAAGTGGAACCGGCAAATTGAGCAGCGGTAAAAAAGGAGAGACAAAAATCATAGATGTGCCGATGGGTACAGTGGCATATGATGCTGAAAGCGGTGAATATCTGTGTGATGTGACCGAAGACGGACAAGAAGTTATCCTGCTGAAAGGTGGTAAAGGTGGACGTGGTAATAACCACTTCAAAACACCGACAAACCAAGCTCCGCGTTATGCACAACCAGGCGAGCCATACGAAGAACGCCGTGTTATTCTGGAACTGAAGGTATTGGCCGATGTAGGACTAGTAGGATTTCCCAATGCAGGAAAATCTACACTTTTATCTGTGATGTCAGCCGCAAAACCGAAAATCGCAAATTATCCGTTTACTACGCTTGAACCCAATTTAGGTATCGTGAGTTATCGCGATCACCGATCTTTTGTGATGGCAGACATTCCCGGAATCATCGAAGGAGCAAGTGAAGGAAAAGGGCTTGGACTAAGATTTCTCCGGCATATAGAACGCAATTCCCTTTTGTTATTTCTGGTAGCTGCTGATGCCGATGACATTCATGCCGAATATAAGATATTGTTGAATGAATTGGCTCAATATAATCCCGAGTTGTTAGACAAACACCGTGTGTTGGCTATATCGAAAGCCGATATGCTCGACGATGAACTGATGGAGGCGTTGAGTGCCGACCTACCCGATATACCTCACATCTTCATTTCATCTTATACGAGCTATCATATTCAGGAATTAAAAGATTTGTTGTGGACAGAACTCAACAAAGATGGCGATTACAGAAAAGATGCACACACTATCTCCCACCGGAAACTAGACATAAGGAAGTTGGAACTGGATGATGACGAAAGTGAATTGCCGGAAGACGACTACGACGACGAAATGGAAGATTATGGCTACGAAATGGAAGACGAGGATGGTTTCGACCCCGAATTCTATTTTGAAGAAGGTGATGAATTTGAGACAGATACGGATAATGACGAAAAAAAATAGCACATATCCCAACTTATTGCAATTAGAGAATCTGAGTCATTTCGATTCTCTTTTTCATTTCAGCACCACGATAGAGGGTGGCGTGAGCAAGCGCAATTATGCAACTTTTAATCTAGGTATTTATGCGGGAGATAACCCGACTGATGTGGATGACAACAGAGCACGATTGGCTTCAATGATAGATGTAGACGTTGCCGATTTATATTTTCCATATCAACTTCATGGTAGTGAGGTTTGCGTTCTGGATGAGTATTTCCTACTGAAATCCGATCTGGAGAAAACAGTGTTTTTGCACGGTATTGATGCCGTAATCACAGCCCAGAAGAATATATGTATCGGGGTCTCAACGGCCGATTGCGTACCTATTCTGATCTTTGATCCGCAACAAACAGTATTGGCAGCGATTCATGCCGGATGGCGTGGCACTGTGGCTCACATTGTCCAAAAAACAGTGGAAAGGATGAAAGAATCTTTCGGATGCAATCCTCAAAATATGATTGCAGGTATATTCCCCTCCATTTCGCAAGATTTTTTTGAAGTAGGTGATGAAGTTGTATCTATGTTCAACGCAGCAGATTTTGATCTCAAAGCAATAGCAAAACAAAACAGCAAAACAGACAAAATGCACATTGACCTATGGAATGCAAACAAGTTAGAATTGGAGAAAACAGGCATTCCATCCAGAAATATCGAAATAGCAAAGATGTGCACCTATGAAAATGAAGAGATGTTCTTCTCGGCTCGTCGGCAAGGAATTAAATCCGGTAGAATGATTACTGGTGGAGTTTTAAGATAAATAACCACAGAAATATCCAGAATCAAATATAAAAAGACGGAGAGTTCAAATCAGTAACCTTCCGTCTTTTGTGTTTCGGGAAAATCTTTACTCCCTATGATTTACATTATAGTATGGTTTATCATCTCCGTTATATGTAGGAGGCATATTGTCGTTGCCACTATTATTATCTCCTTTTTTGTACCAGTCTATTTTGCGTGTCACAAACATTATGGACGCAAGAGCTATGAATAGACCTATCGAACCAAGCAATAGCGAAGTGCTTTCAGCCCGAAGAATCACATACAGATACAAATACAACACAGAGATGAATATTCCCATTGTCACAGTTTGTTTCACATTCTTGAATATGGTATGTGAATAGACTGTGATGAGTGTGATAATAGCTATTGAAGATATCAGGTATGCTATCCCAAAACTCAGATATTCTGAGATGGACAGTAACAAACAGTAAAACAACACCAAAGCAAAGCTCACCAAAAGGTACTGTATAGGATGGATACGCCTATTTTTACTAAGCAATTCTACCAGAAAGAAAACAACAAATGTAAGCGTAATGAGCATTACGGCATATTTGACAGCACGCATAGTTTGCCGGTATTGATCTATCGGATTTTGAAGATTGATGCCAATATTTGATTTCTGCAAACCGGGATCATTACCAAGCCATAATTGAGGAAAACTGCGGTTATAACCCAATACGTCCCAATTTACGCTAAATCCGGAATCGGTTTGCTTTTGTTCTGTTGGAAGAAAGTTCCCTACAGGAGTTGCATTCTTCCAAGCCGTTTGCAGATGAATATGTGTTTTCTTTCCAATAGGGGTGAAAACAATGCTGTCGCTACCATTCAGTGTTAGTGCAAAATTGAAATCATAGATTTTTCCGGTAGACACCGGATCAACAGGTATTTTAATCGTCAAGCCTGCTTTGACAAACGTACTTGGTTGCAAGATAGTAGAACTAATTTGTTGTGTTTTGCCATCCCAATTGAAAGCAATCTGATTCTTTATGCCCTGAAGGTCTGAAATGCCGATCAGAACAAAAGCATCATTCCATTCTATTTGTTCCGGCTTCAAACCTAATTTCTCGTATTCGGGCGATGTAAATCTTCCACTCACCTGCATTGAAGTTTGATAGCATGGTATCCGATACATTCCATCCGATTGTTCTTTTGCTTTGACATCCCCGTCTATATTAAATTCGATGGGTAAAAAATAAGCATAATCAATGTTTGTCGCATCTTTTTTGTACGGTAACACAAGGATAGGCCCTGTCAGCTCTTGCTGTCCACCCCATTTGGAGTCAACATCTTTCTTCACAGATAGTTTCACATTTTCACGTTCATTGATCAATAATTTCACCATGCCGATTGGTATCAGCATCAAAAGCGTCAATGCAGCTATAAGAGCGGCTTTGATCGTAATAAGGCTTGCTTTCGATAGATTTGTCATGTTCATATTTTTTGGTATTTAAAAGAACTTTGAATTACAAAGTATATAATTAAAAAAAATTTAACTCAAAGGATTAATTAATTTTTCAAGTGCATCTATATGCTTCTTAAACAGCTGTTCGCCAAAGGGTGTTATCTGGTAAGATGTATTTGGCTTTCGTCCTATAAATTGTTTTCGCATCTCAATTATCCGTTCTTTCTCTAATGCTTTCAGATGACTGGCAA
Organism: Dysgonomonas sp.; assembly: GCA_047974325.1. GTDB lineage: Bacteria > Bacteroidota > Bacteroidia > Bacteroidales > Dysgonomonadaceae > QVMP01. The sequence continues at coordinate 15,946 of JBKECE010000070.1, forward strand.
GATTCCCATCAGTCACCTCCAGCAATTCTTTCATCGTATTGAAATCTGCACTCTC